>CAMOKH010000073.1 GCA_946617675.1 uncultured Prevotellaceae bacterium
GACGACGACCACAGCGGCAGCCTCTCGCTGCCCTTTGAAACGGTGCTGGAGCGTGCCGGCCAGGCCGACGTGTGGCTCTTCCGCTACGACGCCCAGCAACCCATCACCCGCCAGCGCCTGCTCAGCGAGCAACCTGGCTATCCGCAACTGCGGCCCGTCCGCGAGGGCGAGCTCTACGGCTGCAACGTCATGACCTCCATGTTCTACGAGGAGTCGCCCTTCCGCCCTGACCTCTTGTTGGGCGATTTCATTCAAATTCTGCATCCAGACATACCAAATCTGCCGCCGCTCCGTTATTATTTCAAAGTGGAATAAGATGACGAAGACGACGACCTATCTCCTGCTCATGGTGCTGCTCCTGGCAGTACTGTTCGGCTTGTGCCTCGTCACGGGCAGCATCCGCATTCCTGCTGCCGACGTGCTGTCGATTCTCATGGGCAACGAGTCGGCGAAAGCCTCCTGGCAGTACATCGTGCTCGAGAGCCGGCTGCCGCAGGCCATCACTGCCGTGCTGTGCGGCGGCGCGCTGGCCGTGAGCGGACTGATGCTGCAGACGGCCTTCCGCAATCCGCTGGCCGATCCTTCCATCTTCGGCATCTCCAGCGGAGCCGGACTGGGCGTGGCGCTGGTCATGCTGCTGCTGGGCGGCTCGTTCTCGGCAGGCAGCGTGAGCGTCAGCGGCTTCGTGGCCATCATCCTCTCTGCCTTCGTGGGTGCCATGAGCGTCATGGCCGTCATCTTCTTCTTCTCGACGATGGTGCGCAACAACGTCATGCTGCTCATCATCGGCATCATGATAGGCTACCTCTCGTCGTCGGCCATCTCGCTGCTGCAGTTCTTCGCCACCGACGAGGGGGTGAAGTCATACATGGTGTGGGGCATGGGTTCGTTTGGCGGCGTGTCGATGAAGCACATGCCCGTGTTTGCCTCAGTCACCCTCTTGGGCATCATTGGCTCACTACTGCTCATGAAGCCCCTGAACGCGCTGACGCTGGGCGACCGCTATGCCGAGAACCTGGGCGTCAGCATTCGTCGCACACGCAACTGGCTGCTCATCATCACCGGTCTGCTCACCGCCATCACCACCGCCTTCTGCGGCCCTGTGAGCTTCATCGGGCTGGCCGTGCCCCACATAGCACGGCTGCTTTTCCGCACCGACAACCACCGCCTGCTGCTGCCTGCCACCATCCTGACGGGTTCTGTCGTAGCCCTCATCTGCAACCTCGTCTGCTTCCTGCCAGGCGAGACTGGCGTCATTCCGCTGGGAGCCGTCACCCCGCTGATGGGAGCACCCGTCATCATCTACGTCATCACGAAGGGACGAAACTGACGGACAGAGGCTGCTGGCAGGAAAAAGAAATAGGCGAGAAATTTGGCTTTTCGCCCGATTATTCGTAACTTTGCAGCCTTAAAAGAAAACGACTAACTATCAATAGGCAATGAAGACAATAAAAGACCAAAAATTCGGTGGCGAGCGTCCGCTCTTTGCCGTCCACGACTTGAATTTAGAGAACATCACCATCACCGACGGTGAGAGCGGCATCAAGCAATGCCAGCGCATGGAGGCCCACCATTGCAAGTTCTACGGAAAATATCCCTGGTGGCACGTCGACGGCGCGCTCATCGAGGACTGCTACTTTGCACTGGGTTCGCGCTCAGCCATCTGGTACACCAACGACCTCGTCATGCGCAACTCGCGCATTGACGGCCCCAAGTTCTTCCGCGAGATGAAGAACGTGGAACTGGAGAACGTTGAGATTACCGATGCCGACGAGACGTTCTGGAAAGTAGACGGCCTCCGGCTGAAGAACGTGAAGCTGCACGGAGGCACCTACCCCTTCATGTTCTCGCAGAACATCTACGTCGACGGCTTGGAGAGTGACTCGAAGTACGTGTTCCAGTATTGCAAGAACGTAGAGGTGCACCATGCGAACATACTGACGAAGGACTCGTTCTGGGAGTGCGAGAACGTGACGGTCTACGACTCGACGCTCGACGGCGAGTATCTGGCCTGGCACTCGAAGAACGTGCGCCTCGTGAACTGCCACCTGGCCGGCGAGCAGCTGCTGTGCTACACGCAGAACCTGGTGCTCGAGAATTGCACCTTCGACGCCATGTGCGACCGCGTCTTTGAATACTCTACCGTAGAGGCCGACATCCGTGGCCACATCGAGAACATCAAGAACCCCACCAGCGGCCATATCGTGGCCGACTCGATTGGCTCCGTCACCATCGACGAGAACGTTCGCCAGCCCAACAACTGCGTCATTGAGACAAGAAAATGAAATACAACTTCGACGAAATCGTAGCGCGCAGGGCTACCAACTGCGTGAAGTGGGATGAATGCCCTTCGGCCGACGTCATCCCCATGTGGGTTGCCGACATGGACTTCCGCGTGGCGCCTGCCATTCAGCAGGCCGTAGAGAAGCGAGCAGCCCACGGCGTCTTCGGCTACACCATCGTAGGCCCTGAGTACTATGAGGCCATCCAGTCGTGGTTCGAGCGCCGCCACGAATGGACCATTTCGCGCGAACATATATTATATACCACAGGCGTGGTGCCTGCCATCTCGTGTGCCCTGAAGGCGCTCACCATGCCAGGCGAGAAGGTGCTGGTGCTCACTCCGGTCTACAACTGTTTCTTCTCCAGCATCCGCAACAGCGGGTGCGAGGTGCTGTCCAGCCCGCTGCGCTGCCCAGACAACGGGCAGAACCGCTTTGAGGTAGACTGGGCCGACTTCGAGGCCAAGTGTGCCGACGAGAAGACGACGGTCTTCCTGCTCTGCAACCCTCACAACCCTACGGGCCGCGTGTGGACGAAGGCCGAGCTGGAGCGCATGAACAGCCTCTGCCTGAAGTACGGCGTCAAGGTGGTGAGCGACGAAATTCACTGCGAGCTCGTCATGCCTGGCTACCGCTTCCAGCCCTTTGCCGCCATCAGCGAGGCCTGCCGCGACAACAGCGTGGTGCTCAACTCACCCTCGAAGTCGTTCAACATCGCTGGCCTGCAAATTGCCAACATCATCTGCAGCAACGCCGAGTGGCGCCGCCGCATAGACCGCGCCATCAACATCAACGAAGTGTGCGACGTCAATCCCTTCGGCCCTGTGGCCCTTGTTGCAGCCTACAACGAGAGCGAGCAGTGGCTCGACGAGCTGTGCCAATACTTGAAAGGCAACTACGATGCCCTTTGCCGTTTCTTCGCTCAGGAGCTGCCGCAGTTGCCTGTCACCCTGCTGGAGGGCACTTATCTGGTATGGATAGACGTCAGGCGATTGAACCTCTCGTCCGACGAGCTGGTCAATCGCCTGTTAGTCAATGGCCGTGTGTGGGTGAATGCCGGCACGATGTACGGCCAAGACGGGTTCATTCGCATCAACATTGCCTGCCCGCGCAGCCAGATGATGGAAGGTCTCGGCCGCCTCGCCGCCACCTTACATGCCGAGGGTCTTGTTCAGCCGCTCTAAGGGGCTGAGCTTCTTGGCACGGCTGACGACGCTGAGCACTTTCTTTCCCTCGAAGCAGGTCTTGATTTCGTCGCCGCCGTTCTTCACCGAGCATTTCGTGAGCGTTCCGCTGAGCACCTCGTCGGCCTTCAGCTCGCCCACCTTCTTCTTGATTTTCTCGCCAGCCACCTCTACGGTGCTGAACACTTCGAAAATCTGTCCCTTGGTGATGCCGGCGTTGCTGCCTATGCTGATGTAGCACGACTTCACGCCCTTCTTGTCGACCTCGTCGAGCGCCTTGATGACGGCCTCCACCTTGAAGTTCTCGTCGACGAAGCGCTTCATGCGCTTACTGGCATACTCAATGGCCTTCAGGATAGCCTCGTTCTCGGTATTGCCGATGGTGTAGGAATCCTTATACGTTTCCGACGACTTGGTGACGCCCGTCTCCGTGTCGATGACAGCGAGCGTATAGTTGATTTCAGCCTGGTAGGAGTAGGTGCGCGTGCCGCCGCTCTCCGACGTCTTTTTCTGGGTGATGACCGAGTTGAGCGTTCCCTCGATATAATACTGTATGCCTGCTTCGTTGAGGAACACGAGCCGGTCGTTCTTGTCCTTAGGCATGTCGCTCAGCGTGGCAGCGTCGACCACGGTGAGCCGTTCTGTGTCGATAAGCGCCGACACGATTTCCTGTCGCAGATTGTTACACACCACGTTGCTGGCATTACTTTTATTGGCAAACGCCTCTACCAGCACGTTGGGCTTGTCTTCCTGTGCCATCATGGGCAGCACCGACAGCAGCAGGGCTGTCGTCATCATGAGTAGTTTTTTCATTGTAATAGTGTATATTAGTTTTATTGATAAGTTATTTACGTTTGAGGAAGCTCTTGGGCCGCGGCTTGCCTCCGGCAGGGGTCTCGTCAGCCTGTGGCTGGGTGTTCTTGGGTGCCTCGGTCTGCACCTTGGGCATGTTCTCATAGCGCTTGGCCGGTTCGGCAGTGAACAGCCAGCTGCGCCATGCGTCGGCCCCCTCGGGAGCGATGACCGTGGGCGACTGCATCTTGCCGTTGTCGAGCATCGAGCGCCGCTTCACCTCGGCCGTCACCTGGTCGCTCAGCTCGCCCAGCGACACGCAGCCGTTGTGCTCGTTGAGCTGCTGCAGCACGCAGTAGGTGAAGAGTCCGTGCTCCTTCTCCTTGAGCGGCCATGCCGTCTCGTCGCCGGTAGCTGCCGAGAACACCACCATGTTGCTGCCAGCCGCCACGGGTGCCTGCTTGGCTCTGATGGCCACGCCGCGCGCTGCCTGCATCATGCCGCCTTCGCGCTTGGCTCCGCTGAAGCAGGCATCGAGAAACACCAGCGTCTGCCGAGTCTTCATCTCGCCGAGCAGCTTGTAGAAGTCGGCCGTGCTCACACCGCTTCGCGTGTCGGTGCTATAGCCGTCGACGGGCAGCAGATAGGCGTTGTGGTTGGCCTCGTCGGGCATGCCGTGTCCACTGTAGTACACGATGGCGCGTGCCTGTCCGTCGGCCACGCTCACCATGTCGCTGAGCCATTGCAGGTTGCGCCGCATCTTGTTGAGCGAGGCATCGGGCACGTAGCGTATGTTCTTTTCGGGCACGCCCAGCGTCTTCTCCAGATAGCGGGCAAAGATAGCGCCGTCGTTGAGCGCATAGGGCACGGGCACCTCAAACTCGTAGTGCTCGTTGGCAATGACCACGGCAAAGGTGTTAGGGTCCTGCACGTCGGTCACCGGCACGTAGGTGTCAATGCTTTCCTGCGCCCAGCACAGCCCGGCAAGAAGAAAAAAGACTATAGACAAAGAAGTTCTTTTCATAATCACAAAGTTTTTTGTCAGCTTATTTGTGGACAAAGATACACACTTTTTTTTAACCGACAAAATATTTCACTACTTTTATAAATTTTGCCCTCTTTCTCTTTCTTTATCTCTTTCCCCCGTCTGTGCAGGTGCCATTCAATTCCTCATTCCTGTAAATTCATAGTTATACCGTCGGGTGCTGCGCCCTGAGCGCACGGCTTTGGTAAAAGTGGTGCGTATGGCTTGGCTGTCATTGATACGGCCGACGACAGCATAGTCGCCTGACTTGTTGTAGAACATGAAGCCCTGGTCGGCATGCGCGATGTTCACAGGGATAGGATTCGACGTCGTCAGCTCCGTCAACTCGTCGCTCGTAAAGCTAATATACGCGCGGTTCAGTGTGTCGGTAGCCGTGATGACAAGAGTGCCTGTAGCCGTCAGTGTATCGGTTGTCCCCACCTGCACCCGAATAAAGGTGCCGTTGAAACTTCCCTGCGCATCGGTCTCAGCCGTCGAACTGTAGGTTATGTTACTATCGTCGTCGCTACAAGCCGCTATTCCCGCCCCCAGCAGGAATACGACCATGAAAGTATATAAATTCTTTATCGTCATAACAAAAAAACATTTAGTCATTTAGTATCCTGCATTCTGGTCGGCAACAGTGATGGCTGTGTTCGTCTCTATCTCAGCAGCTGGAATAGGGCGCAGCCACTTTATTTCGCCCCGCACATTACTCATGTCGGCAGCCGACGAGATGCTGGGATTGAAAGCTATGTTATAGCGCACCAGTTGGCGCGTGCGACGCAGGTCCATCCAGCGTGTCTGCTCTGCATAGAGTTCACGGGCGCGTTCGTCAAGCAGCAAATCGAGTGGAGTGATGGTAAAGTTTTCATCGCGCTCGTAGTCGGGCTCATAGCTCTCAAAGCTAGACAGCTCGACAGCATGGGCGCGCCGTCGCACCGCATTGATGCGAGCCAGCGCTGTCGCGGGGTCACCAGCCATCAAGTAGGCCTCAGCCGCAGTCAGATAGACGTCGCTCAGGTGCAGCACCACCACATCGCGATAGCCCGTGCTGTTGTTTTGCTGCGGTGTTTCGGGGTCGTCGAACTTCTTCACCGAGGGCACCACGGCGCTTCCGTGCTGACCGCGCAAGTAGTCATCGTAGTGCTCAGAGAAAGTGCGGTCGAGAGTGCCGTTGGCTTTCACCGTGTAGAGCGTAGCGGGATTTGCCAGCACATGCACCTGCACGCTGAGAGCACCACTGCCCTTGGCAAGTTGCGCCTGATGGCTGCTGATGAATTGCTGAACGCTGGTGAGCGACACATACCAGGGAAAGTAGCAGTCGGCAATGGGCATTGTAGCGCGCTGGGCCGCCGTCTTGAAGTAGTAGGCATAGTAACCCTCCTGCTGCCACTGGCTCTCGTAGTTGTAAGTGGTCATCATGAACGTGGCATCCAGGCGCTCGTCGCCTTCTGCCCATAGATAGATAGCCTTTGCCGAGGGCGAAAGAGAGCTGCTGCACGCCTTCATTCCGTTTTCCACAGGGTTACCCATCTGCGAACCGTAGGTGCCCTGTCGGCTGTGTCCGCCGGTAACCACGTCACCAGGATAGCCGTTGCGCTCATACTGAACAGAAAATATTTCCTCTTCGTTGCCCTCGTTGGCAGGTGCCCACTTGTCTTCGAACGGCATAGTGAGCTGCTGGCCGCCGATGGCCTGGTCGGCATATTGCGCAGCCTTTCTAAAATAGCCTGTTCCCGCCACGCTGTAGGTTCCGCGTGCCGCATCGGTCAGCGTTGTTTCCAGGTCCCATCCAGCAGCCAGGCAAACTTTGGCCAGCAGCGCCTTTACAGCCCTTTGGCTGACGGCTCCCTGATGGTCGGTCTCGGGCAGGTTGCTGTCGCCGGCGATGCTTTCCAACTCAGCTACCACGCTCTGATAGACTTCAGTCAGCGACGTGCGCGGATAGTCTTTTCGGGCAGTCTCTATGTAGTCGACCACGTAGGGCACCGCCCCGAACTGCTGCGTCAGCATATAGTAGCCGTAGGCCCGAATAAACTTTGCCTCGGCCACGTATTTAGGATTGCTGCTGCCGTACTTCAGCATGCAGTTAGCGTTGTTAATCATTGAATAGGCATTCTGATAGAAGCTCGTCACGTCGCCGTTCTCCGGCACAATCGTATAGAGCCCCATTGCACCGGCACTGGTTCCGCGCGAGGGTACGTAGAGATCGGTGCCATACTCAGTGAGGCTCGTATTTGTTGCAATGGACTTCATGCCATCATACATTACAGCACGTAACGCGTTAAGCCCCTGCTCGGTGCCGAAATATGCATCGGCCTCAATGGCAGCCTTGTTCTCAGCTTCGAGGAAATCGCCGCAAGAGACGAGTATCGTGCTGAGTGATAAGTGGCACGCTAAGAGCGAAACGCCTGTCAGCCACTTCTTGCTTGTTTTGGTCATCATAACTATATGGGGTGAAATATCAAATTAAAACTTAATGTTAGCGCCAAATTGCCACGTCACGGTGCTGGGACCATCGCTTGCCAGCGAAGCACCGGCCCACTCGGGGTCGTAACCTTTGTAGCTGGTGAAAACGAAGGGATTGGTCACAGTAGCATAAAGACGCAGTTGAGAGCAGCCAAACTTGCTGAGCCACTGCTTGGGCAGTGAGTAGCCCAAGGTGATGTGCTTCACCTTCACAAAAGAGGCATCGGTGAAAGTATTGGTCAGGTCCAAATAGTAATTCACCACGTCGCCATTCTCTACCACGCTCATACTGGGGAAGGGGTATTTCCCGTACTGGGTTGTCTCCTGATAGCGAGGATTGACGAAAGTGCCATCGGGCAGTTCGCCGTCGCAGTCAATCATTGTGCCAGCGGGAATATAGAAATCCATATTGAGCTTTGAGCGTCCGCGATGACTGCTGTTTATGCTCAAGTACTGCCCATAGAAGCTTGATGCCACAGTATAGTTCTGCTTGGCATAGATAGAGAACGAGAAGTCTAGGTTCTTCCATTGCAGATTAGAGGTGAACGAGCCAGTCCAGTCGGGGTCGGAGCGGTAGATACGCTTATCGTCGTCATTGAACTTGCCGTCACCGTTACGGTCGACGATGATGGGCGACCCTTCCACCCAGCCGTAGCAATGATAGTAATAGTCATATTCCTTGACGGTCTGACCAGGACTAAAGCCCATGAGTCGGGCTATCTCGGTGTCGGGCACGGTCATATCACGATTGCTGACGATGCCATCCCACTCATAGCTGTAAATATTATTGTAGGGCTGGCCAATGAGCAGATTGCCAGTGGGCCGGTCGGTAATCAGATTTCCTTCACCATTTATTTCGAGCACTTCATTCTTGTTGTGAGCAAAGGTAAAGGAAGTTGTCCAGTGCCAATCCTTGGTGACAACATTCTCTGTAGTCAGACTTGCTTCGATACCCTTGTTGCGTACGGAGCCTATGTTTGTAGTGAGCGATGTTCCACCCGTCTCCAACGGCAGCTTCACGCTGTACAGCAAGTCTGTGCTTTTCTTGTTGTAAATATCTACACTACCACGGATACGATCGCCCAGGAAACCAAAGTCAAGACCTAGGTTCAGTTCATGAGCTTTCTCCCACTTCAAGCCCGTATCTACCAGTCCGTTTGGGCTCATACCCTGCACATAGCTCGATCCGAAAGGATAAAACACCTGTCCGCCTACAGTGAGCATCGTAGCGTAATTACCTACAGAGTTGTTGCCAGTCACACCATACGACAAGCGCAGCTTCAGGTTCGACATCCAACTCAGCTTTTTCATAAAGCCTTCTTCTGAAATGCGCCAAGCCGCAGCAGCCGAGGGGAAAGCTCCCCAACGATGACCGTCGGCAAACTTTGAGGAGCCATCCCAACGAATGGTTCCTGTCACCATGTATTTGCCTTTATAAGCATAGTTCGCCCGCAAGGCATACGACATTAAGCTGGTCTCAGAATAGCCCGTATTGCTGTTGTTGTAATCGTATCCCTGGTCGGTGGTGCCCAGTGCCCACCAAGAAGTACCTTCAAGCACGCTACTATAGTAAAGTCGCTCGGACTCTCCGCTGGAATAGCTCGAGGAAATAAGTCCCATCACGTTCAGATGATGGTCTTCGGCAATGGTCTTATCATAGGTCAGCACGTTGTCCCATGTCCAGCCGAATCCTTGCGACGTGGTGCGACGAGCGTGGTTCTCGGTTTCGCCTACTTCTGTTCCCTGATAGAACCCGTAGCGGCTGTAGCTGAATGTGGGCGAGAAAGTAGTCTTGAAGGTGAAACCCTCGAAAGGATTTACTTGCAAATAAACGTTTGCCAACGCGTTCCATCCCAACGTGTTCGATGACTGGTCTTTCATATAGACCAGCGGACTGTAAGCACTGGTAAAGGCAGCAAAGTCGGAACCCAGCGAATGGTAGGTACCGGGCTGCGGGTTGATGTTACCATCCTCATCGTATGCCTGCATGAAGGGGTTCATGGTAAAGGCATTCTGCACTCCCGTGTCGCTGGCATAATCGTGGTTCTGACGGGCCAAGTTAACACTTAGTCCTGCACTCACATACTTACTGATGCTGGCATCCAGACTACCCTTGATGGTGAACTTATTCTGCTTGTCGTTCTTGTACATACCTTCTTCCTGCATGTAGCCCAAGCCCAGGTGATAGTTCACGGCCTGACTGCCACCCGAAACTGCCAAGTAGTGGTTCTGCTGCTGGCCGTCCTGCAACACGAAATCGCGCCAGTTATAGGTACGCCCTTCGGCCAGAAAATCTTTGACGCGATAGCCCTGTGAGGCATCGGCCGACACAGTCTGTATGAAGGTGCGCATCAGGTCGCCGTTCTGATAGAGGGGCTGGCCGCCATTGGCATCGCCATTCACCCAGCTCAAGAAAGCCATATTGCGATATTCGTAGTACTCCTGGGCATCCATGAAGTCGGGCATGCGGGCCACCTTGCTCACACCATAGTAGCCATCATACGATATGGTGGGTTTCTGCGTACGCTTGCCGACGTTCATACCGCCCTTGGTGGTCACCATGATGACACCTGCCGTTGCACGTGAGCCGTAGATAGCCGTCGAGGAGGCATCCTTCAAAACGTCAATGCGCTCGATATCCTGCGGATTGAGGAAGTCGATGTCGGAGCAGATGACCCCGTCGACCACATAGAGGGGCGACTGCGAACCACTGATACTGTTCTTACCACGTATCTCTATGTTCATAGTGGCTCCGGCACGCCCGCTCTCTTTGGTTATGTTCACGCCAGGTACCGAGCCCTGCAGACTCTCGAGTACAGAGGGAGCACCCTTCTCATTGAGTTTCTCGGTACCGATACTCGACACCGAACCCGTGAGGTCACTTTTTTTCATGGTGCCGTAGCCCACCACCACCACTTCGCTCAAGGCATGAGTATCATCGTTCATCACAATGTCGATGGTTGTCTTTCGCCCTATAGTGATGGTCTGGCTCTCATATCCAAGATAGGAGAAGCTAATCTTGGTCTGAGGCGATGCCGACTTCAAGGCAAATCCTCCCTCGGCATCGGTCACTGCGGCGGGCTTTCCGTCAACCGATACGGAAACGCCAATCAGCGGCTGCCCGCTGCTGTCTTTCACCGTACCACGCACCGCCTGCTGGGCTGTAGCAACGATACAGACCATGGCAAGCACGGCTGTCGTCGCTGTTTTCTTGTTCAGTCTAATCATTTCCTGTCATTGAAAAGGTTAGTTTTTTCTTTCTTAAGTAAAAAGGGGCGAGCCGTTCTTTGACAACAGTCCGCCCCTCAGCTCTTTCGTTCTCAGAAGGGTCTCTTTACTTCACAAAGAACTTCTTTCCGTTTTTGATGACCAGACCCTTGTAGGATCCGTCAACCTTCTGACCTGCAATATTGTAGATTACGGCGGCAGCAGACTTATTGGAAGTGACGGCAGCAATGCCAGCGGCCTCTTCCTCCTCATGAGCCTTGATGAACTTCTGCACGCTATTCTCCTTGCCCTGAGTCACGCTTTCGGGCTGCTCAGCCTTGGCTGCTGCCTCAGCACTGGTGTAGACAACCATCCAGAAGCGCTCCTGGTTGTTACCATTGAATACCCAGCAGAACTCTCCGGTGTAGGGGTCGTCACTGAAGTCGAGCGAGGCAAAGCAGTAGCCGGCGTTATGATAGACAGGCGAGTAGCCGTCCTTCGCATTTTCTTCCACTACCACACAGGGATCCAGCGGGTATTTGGCCTGCTCAATGATGGTCTTGTTGTCCTGGATGCCAGCGCCGATGGGGTCTGTCCACTCATACTCCGAAGAGCTGGGGCCGTAAGCATAGATATAAGTCCAGTTATCGCCCTGCGACCATCCGTAGAAGTTAATCTTGTAGATGCCCTTTCCTTCGGGAATAACCAGCTTCTGCACCGTGTTGTTCTTTGCGTTCAGCACATTTCCGCAGTATTCACGAATGGTCTGTGCCTGTGTGCGAGACGAGCCGTCCTCACGAGTGAGTATGAAGCCAGTCTTGGTGCCGGCAGCTTCGTCGGCCCAGAACTCCGTATTGGTCTGGTCGGCGGCATTGGTGCCAGCCTCGTCCTTCACCATCGTGTTCCATGACAGCTCAACGGTGTTGGCGGCAATCTCGGCAGCAGCAGCAGCGGCAGCATCCAGGAAGATGGTCTGGCTGTTCTCCTTTCCAATGGTCACAGCCTCTGGGGCCGGTGCTGTAGCAGCAGCGGCGGCATCAGTGTAGACAACCATCCAGAAACGCTCCTGGTTATTGCCATTGAAGGTGAAACAGAATTCTCCCTCATAAGGCTCGTCGCTGAAATCGAGCGAGGCAAAGCAGTAACCTGCATTGTGGTAGGCAGGCGAGTAGCCGTTCTTCGCATTTGCCTCAACCACCACGCAGGGGTCCAGCGGATACTTGGCCTGCTCGATGATGGTCTTGTTGTCCTGGATGCCAGCGCCGATGGGGTCTGTCCACTCATACTC
>CAMOKH010000074.1 GCA_946617675.1 uncultured Prevotellaceae bacterium
CGCCCGACGTGACATCGCGGATGGCACTGAGCGAGGCGTCGAGGTGCAGGTCCTCGGCACCCATGATCTCGGTTGAGGTCTCGCCGAGCCAGCCGCACATCTGGTTCATGGCGGTATAGACGCGGACGAAGTCGACGAAGTCGAGGTTGACGGGCTTACGGTCGGCGTCTACGGCGCGGCCGATGTCGAAGCTGTTGGCCTCGCGGTCGGTGTTGGGTTTGTTGTCGGCATAGCCGTCGCGCAGGAAGTACTGGAACCAGTCGGAGCGGCTGAACATGACGGCGTTCTGTGGCAGCAGCGTGCCGCGGAAGGTCAGCTCGTCGGGCAGCCACTCGGGGTAGTACTCCTGCTGGTGGTAGGTGTTGCGCTCCACCGTGCCGCTGCCTCCCCGGTTGTCAGTCCAGGGCACAGCCTGCATAGCCTGCCGCCGATAGGTAATCTCGTAGCCATAGACGACGTTGGTGCTGTCCGTGTCGGCACTGCCGGAGAGCTCGTACCACGGGTCGTCAGGCAGTCCGTTGTGGTTCACGTCCTTAGCCACCATGACGATGCCCGGTTCCGAGCCGCCGCCGGGCAGCCCTGGGTGAGCCAGCGACTGCATGGCGTTGCCCATGATGAAGAAGTCGCGCTGGCCCTCAATGTTGGCTATCGAGTGGTCGAAGTGGAAGGTG
Source organism: uncultured Prevotellaceae bacterium (assembly GCA_946617675.1). Lineage (GTDB taxonomy): Bacteria > Bacteroidota > Bacteroidia > Bacteroidales > Bacteroidaceae > Prevotella. The sequence goes on from CAMOKH010000074.1 coordinate 672, forward strand.
ATGTAGCCGCCGAACGAGCCCAGCGACACGACGCTGCGCTCGTTGTTGGCCAGATACTGCGTACACTTGCGCACCATGGTCTCCGGGGTGTCGCCCGCCTCGTACTTAGGCATGGTGTTGATAAACTGTCCCGGGGCGGGCACAAACTCGTCGACGGCCTGGATGTAGGGCGAGTGCTCGGCGACGTCGTCCATGCGCTGTGCGCCGGCCAGTAGCGGGCTGAGGCCCGCAAGGATGGTTAGAATCAGTTGCTTGTTCATTGTTCTTTCTTAAAAAGGAATGCGGCGTGGGCCGGTATGTCGCCCGTCCACACGCTGTAGTCGAAGGTGCCGTCGCTGAGGAAGTGCAGCAGCTGTCCGCTCGACACGTAGTTCTTGGCGTCCATGAGGTAGAAGTCGCGGTCAACGGGGTTGACCATGATGCCGTAGGGCATCTCGATGGCGGCAGCCTCGGGGGCGGTGGTCAGGCGGTCGGTGACGACCTCCCTCGTACGCACGTTGACGATGCCGTACGTCACCTGGTTCTTCATCGTCAGGTAGTTGAACTCGGCACCGTAGAAGTAGAGCGAGTCGCCGACGATGCAGAGGTCGCTGACGGCCAGCCCGAGCGAGTCGGCCAACTGCATCTCGCCGTTGGCGTCGGGTGCCAGACAGTAGGTGTTGGCGGCACTGCCGAAGTAGTCGCCGCGCGACGTCACCCACAGCTGGCCGTAGCGGTCGGCACGGCAGCGGTGCAGGTTGATGGCCACGTCAATCTTGCGCTCCTCGCGGAAGGTGTCGAGGTTGACGACGCTCACCGTGCGGTCGTAGTCGGGCACGCGGTAGCCGCCGCTGTTGGCCACGTAGAGGCGCCGGCCGACGATGGCCAGCTCGTCGGGCTGGTAGCCCACGACGACGGAGTCGACCTTCTGCAGCGTCAGCGTATCGACCTTATAGACGCGGCCCAGCGGTGCGTCGCCGCTGACGGCCACCGGCCCGACGTAGCTCGACACGTAGGCATAGCCGCCGTCGAAGGCCAGGTATCGGCAGTTGGGAATGTCGATCTTGCCCAGCTTGCGGCACGAGTCGGCGGTGGCCACCTCCACCTTGTTCGAACAGTTGATGACGAGCCACAGCCTCGAACCGTATATCTTGCAGTCGTTGCCCACGTCGCCCAGCTCCTTCACGGCCGTGGGGTTGCGCTCGGCGTAGATGTTCCGCCAGTAGCGTATGGTGCCCTCGCTGCCCGTCAGGTCGAGGTAGTCGAGCGTCGACTTGTTGCTGCCCATGTTGCCCTCGTTCAGCAGGTACATGCCCACGATGTTGCCGGGGCGCACCTCGACGCCGGTGTCCTGCTCCTCGGCGTAGACAATCTGGTCGTCGGTGCGGCAGGCAGCCAGGGCCAGGGCTATCATGACAAATAGGTATATATGCTTCATAATGTGATATCGAGTGAAAGTCCGTAGTTACGTTTCGGCATGGGGTAGTTCAGTATGACGTCGTAGTCCTGCGACAGCAGGTTGTTCACCTCCAGCTGCAGCCGGTAGCCCACCTTGCGGTGGTGCCACTGCCAGCAGACCGAGACGTCGCTGGTGTACCAGGGCTGCATGTAGTTGTACTTGATGTTCTCCTGCTGGTTGTAGCGCTCGCCGGCATAGATGAACGAGTAGTTGACGCTGAGACCGCGCCACTGCAGGCCGACGATGGCCGAGCCTGAGTGCCAGGGAATATAGGGTATCTGGTCGTCGTAGAACGAGTCGCCGGGGTTGGTCACGTCGCGGGCGTCCTGGTAGGTGTACTGAGCGCGAATGGTCGCGACAATATCGCGGCCCACATTACAGTCGGCCTCGGCCTCGACGTCGAGCCCCTTGATGTGGACGCGGCCCAGGTTGAGCATCGTCCAGCGGAACTGCTGCCCCTTGGGATAGGCCACAATCTTGTCGTGCACGGTGTTGTAGTAGGCGTCGGCCTGCAGCTGCACCCGGCTGATGATGCCCCGCTGCAGGTGTTTCGACAGCACGAAGCCGAGGTCGTACTGAATGGCCGACTCCGGCGAAAGCAGGGCGTTGCCCATGTCGGTGTAGTAGAGGTCGTTGAACGTCGGCATGCGGAAGCTCTTCTTCACGTAGGCCCGCAGCGAGAAGAAGCGGGCCCGCCAGGGGTAGACATTGACGAAGACGGCCGGCGTCAGGCGGTGGAGCGAGGCGTCGGGGCCGTTCTCCACGCGGTCGCTGATGGCGGTGGCGAGCAGCGAGGCCTGCGCCTTCAGGTGCAGGTAGTCGATGGCGGTGGCTACGGCCACGAGGTTTGACCATCGTGTGGGGTTGGCAAAGTTGTAGAGGTCGGCGCTGAGCGTGTTCCACTTCAGGTCGTAGCTCAGCGAGGCGCTCCAGCCCGGCAGCAGTTCGAGCACGTTGGCCGTCGAGGCGTACAGCTCCTGCTGCCGGTAGCGGTTGTCCACCTGGTGCTGGGTGGTGTCGCGGTTCACGTAGTGGGTGTTGTAGTAGGCATACTTGGCCTGCCAGCGGGTGCTGAAGCGGTCGCCCACGTTGCGGTAGTAGTGGGCCTGCAGGAAGGTGTTGAGGTCGCCCTGTCGCTCGCCGCGCCGCCAGACGTTGTTGACGATGGCGCCGGGAATGCCGCGCTCCGAGTTGTAGAGGTAGCCCTTCAGCTGCCAGCCGCCCTGGTCGAGTCGGCCGTGCAGGTTCAGCTCCACGCGCTCGGCGTGGATGTCGCCGTTCTGTCGGGTGGCGGTCGTGTCATAGGCCACGGTGCCGTCCTGGCGCTTGCGGCGGTAGCGGAACTCATACTTGCCGCTGGCCGTCAGGAACTCTACGTTGGCCGACGTGCTGAGCCGCGGCGTCAGCTGCTGCTCGTAGAGGGCCGAGAGGCGCAGCATGTCGCTCGACGCCACCTTGGCCCTCAGCTTCAGGTGGTATTTCTCGCCGCCGCTGAAGTCGGGCTGCCGGGTGCGGATGTAGACGGCCCCGGCGTTGCCGAAGTCACTGGCGGGCTGGAAGATGGTGCTCTTCTGTCCGTTGTAGAGCGACACCTCCTCGACGTTGTCGAGCGAGAACTGTCCGAGGTCAATCTGGCCGTTCTGGGCGTTGCCGAGCTGTATGCCGTCGTAGCTGATGCCCAGGTGGTGAGTACCCATCGAGCGTATGTTCACGGTCTTGATACCGCCCACGCCACCGTAGTCCTTGAGCTGTATGCCCGAGAAGTAGCGCAGGGCGTCGGCCACGCTGTGGCTGCTGAGCCGCTCGAGCTGCTCGCCCGAGAGTTTTTGGCTGGGCACCACCTCGCGCAGCGCCGGCCGGGACATGACGACGACCTCCGAGACGTGCTGCACGGAGTCCAGCCTGCCCTGAGCGTTGCCGGTCAGCGCCATACAGCAGCCGACCAGTGCCAATGTCAAGCACTTCACACTTATCACTTCACACTTATCACTTCTCACGTTTCACTTCTCGCTCCCACGGGCCTTACCCACGAGGCTGGTGGCGAGCCTGACGACAGCAGGCAGGTCTTCTGACTCGTCGTCCGGCGCGAACGTCTTCCCGGCCTAAGGGCCAGTGACTCTGGTTGTTTGCGCCGTCGTAAAGGACGACTTACAGCAGCGGGGACTGTCCGGGACTTCCACCCGGTTCCCTATTAAGTGCGCTGAGGCACACCTGTTGCGCGTGCAAAGGTACGAAGAAGTTGTCAAATATGCAAATTTTATGCCGCTTTTCTACTGCAGCGTCACGCCCATCAGGCCGATGACCACGTCGCCGGAGAGCGTACGGACGGTCAGCGAGCGCAACTTCTTCTGCGGGTTGAGCGTCATGTGCAGCAGCTGGGCGGCACCGCCGGGGATGGGTCGGCCGTAGACCTCGCGGATGCCCAGCTCGCGGCCCAGGTCGCGGCTGACGAGCAGCGAGCCGTCTTCTGCCGCCTGCCCTAAGCAGACGCGCTCGGGCCGGGGCATCGTGGTGGTGAAGGCCTTGCCGTCGACGTAGTAGTCCTGCTCTATGGGGCACCAGTTGTCGGGGTTGCGCAGCACGAGGGTATCTGCCGTATTGTCAGTGTAGCCGACGACGACGAGCCCGTTGTCGATGCGGCTCTGCATGTGGTTGGTCGAGCCGGCCATGAGCAGGTGGGCCACCGAAGCGCGGCCCTTCAGCGGCACGCTGACGGCGTCGGGGTAGTTGTCCCAGAGCGAGGTGAAGATGATGTTCGGCCCCGTCTTCGGCGTCCGGAAGGGGATGTTGGCGACAACCAAGTTGTCGCGCACGATGAAGGAGCGGAAGACGCTGTCGTTGACGTCGGCCGTCAGCTGGGGGTGACACCACTCGCCGATGCCCTGTGTGGGCAGCTGCAGCGTCGTGGTCTGCGGCCGCGGCGAGAGGTACTGCTGACTGAAGATGTCGTTCACCGAGGCATTGAAGTGGCGGCTGAGCGACAGCGGGCGGAACGGTCTGCCCAGCTCGGGGGCCTCGGTGCCATAGTCGACGACCTGCAGGGAGTCAGGCTCCTCGTCGTCGTCAGCAGCAGCGGCCTGGGGCCTGCTGGCAAGCGTGATGACCTGGTGCTCCTCGGCGGTGCCCTCGACGTCGTGCCAGCGGCCGCCGCCCAGGTTCTGGCGGACAACGATCTGCAGGGGCCGGCTGAAGTGCTGCACGATGTCGAAGCGCTCCACCCCACCCTTTCGCGTGTACCTATATTCTAAGTATGGGGTCTTGACACTGACGCTGTCCCACTCGCCCGGAAAACCGGGACGGATGATGCAGCGGCCGTCGAGAGCCTGTGGCACGATGCCAAAGAGGCCCTGCACCAGCGAGCGGCTGGCAATGCCGATGCAGTCGCCGAAGTCGCGGTAGCACTCGCCGCGGGCAGCGTCGTAGTGGCTTATCTGTCCGAAGTTGGCCGGACTCTGGCCGTAGTACATCTGGTCCATCACGTTGCCCATCAGCAGGCGGTAGCCCTCGTCGCTGCGCCCTGCCTCAAAGCAGGCCAGCGCCATGTGGTAGACCTCGGCTGCCGCCACGTTGTTGATGCTCCACGAGTAGGGCATCCAGTTGCTGGTGGCAATGGTGGTGGGCGTCAGGTGGCGGGTGGCGGTTGACGGGTGGCGGGCGTCCTGCCTGGCAGTAACGGGTATATGGGGAATGTTACGCTCTACCCAGCCCGTGGCCTGCCAGGCCTGCCCGGGCGTGCAGGCGCCACAGTCAATCGGCGTGTAGACGCTCCACACGGCCGGACTCTCGTGCAGGCGTTTCAGTCCCATAGCGTCCTGATACTCAGCCCATACGCCCTTTCCGCTCAACCAAAGCCTGCGGTTCATAGCTTCGAGGATGGCCTCGGCCTCGCGGGCGTATGGCGTGGCGTCCTCGCCGATGATTTCAGCGATGCGGGCGGCCAGGCGGTTGCCCCGGTAGTTGTAGGCCGACGAGTGGGTGACGGCACCGCCGCTGTAGTAGAGGGCGTCGCTGGCCCAGATGCAGCAGTAGGCGTCGTAGAGGTGGTCGCCGTCGGGGTCGAAGTTGCGCTTCTCCCAGGCCAGATGACGCTTGATGACGGGCCACATCTGGCGCATGTACGTCGTGTCGGCGTCATACTCGAAGTGCCACATCAGCTCGTCGATGTAGTTCAGGTTCATGTCGTAGTGGTGCATCTGGTCGTTGCGCTCGGGGTTGCGGCAGATGTAGCCGTCGGAGTACATCTGCGTGCCCCACCGCTTCTCGGCGCGGGCCAGGTTCAGGGTCGTGTCCTGCGAAGGGTGCGGGATGGTGGGCGGCACCTGCGTTACCTGACTCTTGGCGTAGGCCGTGAAGTGCGAGCGCTGACGGTCGTTCCAGCCGAGCACGTCGCCGACGTAGGCCGCCCGCCAGCCTGCCAGCGGCATGCGCCAGCCTATGCAGCCGTGGAGCCACGTCTTGCCGTCCCAGTCGCCGTCGGCGGCCAGGGCGAGTGCACCGCCCAGCGTGTTGATGTAGGGGTCGGGCGTTTCGAAGCTGATGCGGCTGGCCAGCTGCCTGAAATGCTTTGCCGCAGCCAGATACTCGGCGTCAGCCGCCTGGCGCTCAGGCACCCTGAGCTGGTTCAGGTCGACCTCAATGAATCCCGTCCCGGCGTCCAACGGCAGCGTCACCTCCTGCAACACCGGCCCCTTGGCCTCGAAGCATCCGGGCTTGTCGGCACCGATGTCGCCATTGCGGTGGAGCTTCGGAATGGCGATGGCAGCCACCCTTCCGCGAATCGTGGCACGGCCCATGAACTGCGGCCCGTAGAAACGCCAGATGGCAGCTTCGCGGTCGGGGCACGCCACCACCTCGACCGACAGCTCGGCCCCACCCCACCGGGGGTCGCTCAGCCGGTAGGTCCGCTGCCCCGCCTCGTAGCAGGCGTCGCAGCGTGCTGCCGAATCGAGGGCCACCGACACGCCGCCGGTCTCCAGCGTGAAGCTGATGTTGCGGTGGTAATTCTTCTTGACCACGGCAAACACCGGGCGGTCGCTGGTCTCCAGTCGCCAGTCGGTCCACCCGCCGTAGAGGGCGCGTGTGAAGCGGTTCCCGCCGTTTTCACAGACGAAGGCGCCGCCCACGGGGTAATACTGTTGGCTACGCTCGACACCGATCTTGTCGAGGTTATAGGATGTCGACTCGATGAAGTCGCCCACTCGCTGCTTCTTCTGCTGGGCCTGTAGCGCCAGGCTGCCCAGCATGGCTATGGATAGTAAGATTAGTTTTCGCATACGGCTGCAAAGTTACGAAAAAAGTCTGTAACGAAAGACGAATTTTGGAGAATTAACGCAACAAAGTGCTTAGACAAAGGCATTTCGAGGAAAAACTAAGCAATACGGCCGGAAGGCTTTACGCAAATCTGGGAAGATTGCAGCAAGAGTTATGTTGCCAAATCGTAACCCTGTCAACAAACCTCGAAGACCAAGAAAAGTGGTGCTTTTGGCACTTGCAAGGTACCGATTGTCATAGCCGACCTAAACTTTTAACACTTTGGAACTGACTTTCCTGAATCTGCCGTGATTTGCGTAGTGGAAGAATGCTCAAAACATCGTAATTTTGCAGCCCGAATTTAAAAGTTGGAGAAAGAAGTATGTCAAGAAGCACTTTTTCTGTATTGTTCTATGCGAACAAGAGTAAGTTGAAGAATGGTATTGTACCCATCATGGGCAGGGTGACCATCAATGGCACTCAGTCACAGTTCAGTTGCAAGCAGAGCATCCCATTGGATTTATGGGACGTGAAAGGCAATCGTGCTAAGGGACGAAGCCGTGAAGCCCTGCAACTTAACCGCGACTTGGATAATATCAAGGCACAACTCATCAAGCACTATCAGCACCTTTCTGACAAAGAAGGATTCGTAACGGCTGAGATGGTACGCAATTCCTATCAGGGTTTCGGCAGTGAGTATGAAACCCTGCTGAATGCATTCGACAAGGACATCGCCAGTTTCAAGAAGCGTGTCGGCAAGGATAGGGTTATCAGTACCCTCTATGTTGCAAACCAAATAATTGGTTCATACTTTAGCATTGTTTAAGTGCTTATACTCGCATTTTACTTTAATTCACACATTTTCAGTC
>CAMOKH010000075.1 GCA_946617675.1 uncultured Prevotellaceae bacterium
CTGTAACTTCGTTCCAATCGTCATCGTATTCGGTGGTCTCCTTAGAGGTAACGAAGTTGACCTTGGCATTAGTCAGCGTCAGAGTAGCCTTAATCTCGCCAATTTCATCAGAAGTAAACTCCTTGAGTGCCTTGATGTTTGCCAGTTCAGTGGCAGGCTCCTCAGCCTTCGGAGTGAAGACAATCTTAGACACAATGATAGCAGATGAACCAGTAATGGTCACATCACCAGCAGGAACTTCAATCTCTCCAGTTGTCACGTCCAGCTGAGCAGCGTATGGTGCATCTCCGTTATTCTCACGCGAAGACCAATATTCGGTCTGTTCGCCGTTGACGATAAGATAACGCTTAACAGCTGTGGCGGAAGCACTTGAACCTGTGTCGGAGAATTTGACAACAATTGTGCCGGGGACGGTAGTGTTGAACTTCAGTGTGCCTTCCTGAGCAAACCTCTTATTGCTGTTTCTAAAAGGATATTTTCCCTTAAAGGCCAGAGCACTGGCATTAAACGTTGCCTTGTATAAAAGTTGGTCATAATCAGCATAGACAATTTCCTTCTCAGTGTCTGTCATCGTATAATCAACCTTGCCGGAGTATGTAACATCGGTGTCAAAGTCCCAAGAAGTTGCTTCACTGATGGACTGCAAAGTAGTAGGAACAGTTTTAGCAGAATAGTTGACAGTTACACCGGCCGACAAGTCACCAACCTTAGCTGTAATCGTAGCAGTTGAAGCAGTCACGTCAACATTAGAAGAATAGGTAACAGTAAACTCCTGATTAACAGTGCCATCAGCGACGGTAAACGATGTTGGTTCCACACTCAGTCCTGCGAGATTAGGAAGAGTAAGATTGTAGCTACCGTTTGTAAGGTTAGCACCTGTAAGCGTAAATGTAGAACTCTTAGTCAAGACAATAGGACTAAGGTTGAGATCCAAAGTTTTAGGAGACACCGCCAACTGAGGCTCATTGCTGTCAGCTAATGTGACGACAGCAATAAAGCAAACTTGCTTTGTAGAAAAGGTAAATGTAAATGAACCTTTATTAGCGATTTCCTTTTCAATCACTGTCGGTTTAACGTAGTCTTTTAAAGAAGATACCTCATCACTGCACTCTGCACCGTCAAATTCTGACAGCTTACCTGCAGTATCAGCGTTTGTAACCACGTAAAACACAACCTTTGTTGCTTTCCTTCCTTCTGGGCATGTAATAGTATTCTGCGCGCCATTTGAATTCTTCAACGTCTGGTATTCTTTCCCTGAATAAGAAATTTTACCATTACCTTGCGACCATTTCTTTTCGGCATTTCCAGTAATGGCCAAAGTAAAGTCATTAACGGTAATAGAGTTCGCACTCGTACCTGTAAAATAGAGGACGACCTCATCCGCCGCCCGCGCCGTCCCGATGGAGACCAGCGCCAGCATCAATAAAGATAGAATCTTTTTCATACGCATGTTTGTTTTTAGAATTTGTTATAAATGTTGGTTATAGTTATTATTGTTCTCCGCCGCAAAGATAACACTTTTCCGCGAAACGGCCAAGCGTTTGCCGCGCTATTTCACGACAATTTTACGACCGCCGACGACGTAGACGCCGGGCTTGCCGGTCTGACGGACCTCAACGCCGCTGAGGGTGTAGATCTTCTGACCGCCGATGGTGCGGGTGCCGGCCTTGACGCCGGGGATGGCGGTGAGGACATCGAGCACACGGTCGCGACCCTCGACGCCACGGTCGTAAGTCTCGGGCGAGAGTCCGATGACCTGCGGGATGTTACCCTCTTCGTCGGTCAGGTCGAAGGCGGGAATGGCGATATAGGCCAGTCCGGCCGGCACGCTGATGCTCGTCGGTGCGTCGGGGTTGACCATGGTGTCGGTGTTGCCAATCTCGATGAAGGCACCCAGCTCCTCGCTGAAGACGTAGACGTAGGTCACCTCGCCCTTCACCGTGGTACCCTTGTCGCCACTGTACCTGACGAGTGCCTCGGAGGCGAGGTTACGGGCCATGCCGTAGGTCAGCTTGTAGGCGAAGTCGACCTTGCCCTTACCGTAGACGAGGGTGGGCACGCCGTTGATCTGGGCCACGTCGATGAGGGCGTCCTCCTTGGTCATGTCGAGGTAGGTCTTACCGTCGGCAGTGCGCGTCAGGTCCTGGCGCTCGAGCACGATGACGTGGGCACCGGCCTTCAGGGCCTCGTCGCTGAGTACCCAGGGCTGGTTGAGCGAGAGCACCTTGAAGCCGCCCTCCTCAGGCAACTGGGCTGAGGGCGCATCGACGGCCTTGAAGTAGGCATAGAGCCGCTCGCCGCCGTTGACGGTGAAGGTGTAGGGGTTGTCGCGGCTCACCACGTTGCCCATGAAGGGAGCATCCTCCCAATAGGCGAACTCGAAGCCGTCGTTAGGAATGGCACGGAGCGTGACCTGGTCGCCAGGCTCGTTGACCACCTTGTCGATGAAGAACGTGCCGCAGTTGGCGTGCTCCTCGTCCTGCTGATAGGCCATGGCCACCACGGCGCCACGGGTGAAGTAGGCAAAGACGGTGCGCTCCGAGGCTGTAGGCTGTTCGCCCTGCTTAGCCTCGGCCTGTGTGGAATAGACGGGCTTGTCTTCGCTGAGCAGGGTCATGTCGAAGGTCTCGGTCTCGTTGCTGAGCAGCTCGTCCTTGTCGATGTCGAACACGCCGTCGCCGTCGTCGTAGTACCAGCCGCCGAAGCTATAGCCGTCGGCAGGACGTGCAAAGAGGTAGTAGATGGTCATGGGGTAGCCCATGAACTCGGCTACGCTGACGGTCTGCTTGAAGTCGGTGACATCGCGGTACAGCTTGAGTGCGTTCTCGGTAGCCGCCACGGCCACCTTGCCGCCACCTTGGGGTGCCGCCTTTACGGTGATCCAAATGTTAGAATAGCCCTTGAGGGTCATTTCCTGGGCTTTGCCCTTAGCGGGGACGAGAGTCAGCAGAGCCAGCAGCAGTGCTGACAGGGTAATAGTCTTCTTCATACGCTTCTACTTATATTATTCGTTGATATACACTTTCTTGCCGTCCTTGATATAGATGCCCGGCGACAGCGGACGGCGGTCAAGCTGGCGCCCCTGGAGGTCGTAGTATTTACGATTTACGGATTTTCGATTTTCGATTTCAGCTATAGCGACGGTCGAGCCGTAGGGCTGAATGGCAGCGCGGGCGGCATTGACGATGCGACCCGTCTCGGTGTTGAGCAGCAGGGCCACGGCGTAGAGGCAGTCCTTCTGCTGGATAACCTTCTGGTTGAGGGTGGTCACCAGCTGCGTGAAGGTCTGGGGCTGTCCCTTGACCAGCGGCGCTGCAATGCTGCCCTGAATGCCCTGACGGATGCCGAGGGTGTTGACGGGCACGTGGTCGTAGACCATGTCAGTGACGTAGCCGCCTGCGTCGGACCAAGGTTTCATGTCGTCGTCGACATAGGGGGTGGCACCGCCGGCAGTTGAGTAATAGTTCACCTGTGCCCAATCGCGGCCAGAGCCCGTCAGGCCGTCCTCCATGAGGACGAAGGCCAGGCGGTAGGGCGCCGTGGGACTGTCGGTGCCGAAGGTGGTAGTGGCCGTGAAGCGGACGTCCCACTGCTGGGCGTCGGCCCACTCGGCGGTGAGCTCCACCCCAGCCTCGGCGGGCTGGTCGAGCACCGCGGCCACGTCGACGTCGAGACCGTAGTGGTAGGCACCGCGTGTCATCGAACCGCTGTAGGGATCGACCTCCGGTCCGCGGTTGACGGTGCAGGTAGGCACGCCACCCGTCGGAGCGATGTCAGGATAGGCGACGATCTGCATCGGCTCAGTACGCCCCATGCCAGTATGGACGGCAATGATGATGCAGCGGTCGCCGAACTGCTCGTCCAGTCGCTTGAGACCGACGATACCGCGCGGACAGTAGCCGCACCACGTGCCGGTGTACTCCTCGACGACGGCGCGCCGCTCGAAGGTGAGCGGAGCGGCAGGGTCGCGGTTGACGAAGACGATGTTGACGGTGACGGTGCGCAACTGTGCCGACACACGGATCTCAGCCCGCTGCTCGCCGAACTGCGTAGGCGTGAGGTCGAGCTGGGTGGTGATGGCTCTGCCGGCGGGCACGCTGAACGCTTTGTCGTAGGTATTGCCGCTGACAGCCACGCAGAGGCTGCCCATGCACCACTGCACGAGGCTCGGAGCCAGCGTGCCGGGGCTGAGGGTGAGCGTGGCCGTGCCGCTGACGTCGCTGCCGGTCAGGTTGTGGAGCATCAGTCCGTTGAGGGGGTTGGCGGGCGGGTTGGTCTCGCAGACCATGTCGCCCCAGTCGTCGGTCTCGGCATTGATGGTGACGGTGGCGCCGTCGGCCAGCGGCTGCCCCTTGTAATAGAACTGTAACGGCTGCTGACCCCAGGCCGTGACGGTCAGCACCATAAGGAATAAGGTTGTAAAGACTCTGTTCATATCGCTTGTTTGTTTACTGATTCTTAACTTTCAAATCGACCACCTGCTGCACGCCGGCGTCGGTATAGACAAAGGCCACCACGGCGAGCTGCTCGGGGCGCCACTCAGGCGCAACGGCGACGCTGCGGCTGAGGCGCTGCTCGACGCCGGCGGCCAAGGGCAGCGACTCGCCCCAGAGGCCGTTGATCACCGAGCGCAGCACGTGGTTGTGGACGTAGTCGCGGTTGAGCGAGCCGTCGGGCATGCGCTGCATGGCCGTGATGCCGCTCTCAGTGAGCCACAGCTGCAGACGGGCGTCGGCCATGTCGTCGGCACTGAGAGCTGTCAGGCTGACGGTGAGCTGACGCGACTGCGCATCGAAGGTGGCCGTGCCGCCAAGCCGTAGCACCGACTGGGCGCTGGCCGCCTCGCGGACGGCGGTGGGCCACTGGTCGTAGTTCCTGATGCCGCCCGAGCGGTTGACCATGCCCTTAGGCAGCGTGTTGGCCACGCCCCAGTTCTCGACGTAGGCGTCGCCCTCGGCGGTGCGCAGTCCCAAGGCCGTGGCTGTAGAGTAGCGGGCCAGCGGTCCGCCGTGAATGCCCACGGCGATGACGACCGAGTCGCCATACTGCCGCTGCAGACTGGCTATGGTGTCGGCGGCGACGGGACAGTTGAGGCAGTTCTGGCCGGTAAAGTCCTCGATGAGGACAGCCCGCGCCACGTCGGCCGGCCGGACGTAGATCAGCCGCTCGTCGTCGCTGATGTAGCTACTGCATGAGGAGCAGAGCATGATGAGAAATGCGAAATGAGAAAATTTCATATCCGTATTCGTGGTTCAGAAATTATAGTTGTACGACAGGGTGGCCCCGCTGGTGGCTGGCACGTAGCGGCAGACGCCACCCGAACAGTTGAAGCCCTCGCGGGTACGGCCGTAGCCCACCTGCAGGCGGTGGGCACCGACGTTGTAGGTGACCGAGGCCTGATAGTAGTGATGGTGGGTCTGGCCGACGTTGTACTGGTCGCTGAGGGTGATCATCCAGTGGGGCTGCAGCGACAGTTCGACGAGCCCGAAGGCCCAATCGCCCTGGTCGTCCTGAGTGAAGAGGTACTGGGCCTCGCCTCGCAGCGTCACCTTGGGGCTGACGCGATACTTGGCATCGGCCACGATGATGTCGCTGTGTACCATGCCCCCCTCGCCCTCGACGACGGTCTTGTTGTAACGCTGGTTCATATACATGAGCAACAGCCGCCAGTCGGCACTGAGCCGCTTGTCGGCCTGCAGGTTGAGGTCCTGGTAATAGGTCTGGCCGTCGTTGCGCACATGCGAGAAGTTGGCCTTCAGGGTGGTGCCGTAGCGGCCGCCGAGGGCCGTGCGCCGTGGGAAGGTGTAGCTGCCCTCAGCCTGCCAGGCCCACTCGCCGTCGGGCTGCGTGGCGTAGGGATAGAGTGCGGGCAGCGCGTAGGTATGGTCGAGGGTGAAGGCAGGCAGGTGGTTGATGCGCGACGAGGTGCCGTCGATGGTGCGGCGGCTGCGCATCGACATGTTCTTGCTGCGCTTTCCCTGCAGCAGCAGGCTCATGCCGCGGCGGCTGTAGCTGGCCGACAGCATGGCCACATGGCCACGGTCGTAGCTGTAGGCATTGTCGAAGGTGGGGTCCTGGCTCTTGCCGGCATACTCGGCAAGTATGCTGACCGGCCCTTTCTGCAGGCGTGCCCTGACGTCGAAGGCGTTGACGTAGACGGGCAGGTTCAGACGGTGGGTACGGTCGACGAAGATGTCCTCGTCGTCCTCGTGCTTGTTGACCCAGGAGGCGCCGAGGGTGAGGTAAAGCGGGGCGGAGGAAGAGGCGGTCGATGCGGCGGACGGACGTGGCAGGACCACGTCCCACTCGACGTCGGCACCGGTGATGAGGGCGTCGTTGTGGCTCCAGTAGCGGCGCTGCTTACCTGAGAGGACCTTCATCGTCAGGTGGTCGGTGGGGCGCCACTGCAGCCGTGCGCCCCGCAGGGCATTGTCGATACCGAGCGAGCGCTCCTCGTAGGTACGCAGGATGAAGCCCGAGCCGAACTGTTCGTAGCAGTCGCCCACGGTGAGCTCAAGCGTGCGGTAGTGGCCCTTGACGTAGAAGTGGGGCACGCCCCAGCCGGCGAAGTCGGACTCGAATCCCGGCAGCGGATGGTCCAGATACTCCACGCGGGTGCCGGCGTCGACATAGCGGCTCTGGAGGTTCAGCTCGACGTAGGTGTTGGTCTTGGCCCAGTCGCCGTCGGCCGAGGCGCCGATGTCTTCGTCGTCGCGTGGAATGAGTACGTCACTCTGAATGCTTCCACTCAGAGTGACCTTCTTCTCGTCCTGTGCTGCGGCGGTCAGGCCGACAGCCATGCAGAAGGCTGTCAGAAGTATCTTTCTCATGCTCAACGGCTCAGCTCCCTTACTTTCTCTATCAGTTCTTGTTCGGCACCGTCGGTATAGCCATTATGCTTGTAGGCAATGTTACCCTCGCCGTCGACGATGAGCACAAACGGAATCATCTGCACGCCGAGCGCCCGCTTCAGGTCGCCGTTAGGATCGAGCAGAACGTCGTAGTCCCAGCCGTGGGAAGCTACCAGGGGTGCCACCTTGTTGATGTTCTGTGCCTGGTCGATGCTGACGGCAATGAGTCTGACGCCGGTCTCCTCGCGCCAGTCGTCGTAGACCTCGCTGATAGCGTCGAGCTCGCGGTTGCAGGGCTTGCACCAGGTGGCAAAGAAGTCGATGATGAACGGTCGTCCGCCGTTGGAGAGCGTGTCGGTCTTGACCGACTGGCCGTCGATGGTCTTCAACACAACCGACGGCAGACGCTGTGCGTTGGCAGAGAGTCCGGCCGTCAGGAGCAGTAACAGTAATAAAAACGTTTTTCTCATATTCTCATTCCTCAATTAGTCATTAAGCGATGTCCCCTCAGGGCCCACACGCATGAAGGCGATGCTCGTGAGCTGGATGACGGTGGTGTTAGTGAACGGCGACGCCTGCCTGATGATGAAGCCGTAGAGCGTGTGGCCGGGCCAGTTGTAGGCCGTGGGCTTAGCCTCACAGTAGCCGCTCGTGGGGTTGTAGTTGAGCCTCAGTGCAGCCCCTGAACGGTCAGAGACGCAGAGGGTGTTGTTAGAGTCGTAGAAGTAGCCGGTGTCGGTGACGCTGCTGCCCTGGTAGAGGACGAATCCCGAGGGGATGTAGAGCGTAGCCGAGCCACGGTCGAAGCCTAAGGGGATGTAGGTATTGTCGTAGCGACCCGAGCTGTTGGCCCAGCGCATCAGGATGCTGTCGTTACGCGAGAGGACGTCGAAGCGCGAACCGGTGGGCTGGTTGGTGTTGCCGCCGAAGTAGCCCAGGATGTAGTAGGAGCCCAGGATGTCGTTCTCAAGGTCGTACTGGGCAATGCCGAGGGTGTCGCGAATGCCGGAACACTCAGTGACGACGCGTCCACGGCGCAGGTGGCCGCCCTCGTTGCCATCGACGCTGACCGTCAGGCGTTCGCCCTCGAGCGTGGCGTGCAGCCACAACTGGTCGGTAGCGACGGTCATGGGCAGGTCGTGGGCAATGGTGTAGCTGAACGTCTCGCCGCCGACGGCGACGCCGCGGCTGCTGACGGGCAGACTGCCGAGCACCATGCCGAGCTGCTGGACGGGCAACTGGCGCACGGCCTCGCCGGCCTTGAGCGTCAGTATTGCCGTACGCCCCTCGAAGTCGCCGTTGGTCTGGACGCTGACGGTAACGACACTGCCATTGACGGTGGCCGTACACCAGTCGGCATCGGTGGTGGCGGTGAGAGCGGCACTGCCAACGGCCACCTCGACGGACGACGTGCCGCCGGGGGCAGTGAAGAGCAGGTCGTTGCTGACCACCTGGATGGTGGGTGCACTGGGCACGTGGCCTTTCAGGTCGTCGTCGGCCGAGCAGGCGGTGAGGGCTGCTGCAGCGCAGCAACACAACAGACTGGCGGGGAGGATATGCTTGAGTAGCTTCATAATCTGTTAGGGATTGAGGTTGTTATAGGCGCGTCTTGCGGTTGAGCGACTGAATCTTACGCATCTGGATGGTGCCGTTGGTGAGCCAGGCCGCATCGTCGACGACGCCGGCGGCCAACTGGCCATCCTCATTATAATAAAGGTAGATGAGCACACCACCGTCGCAGTTGAGCGCATTGGGGTTGGTGGGCGTGAAGTTAAACCGCGGGTAGAAGCGGTTGCCGTTCCAGCGGATGGTGAACTGGCCCTCGTCCTCGAGACTGAGATAGCCGTCGGTATAGTCGTAGCAGACCCAGTAGACCTGCTGCCCGTTGAGACTGCCGACGACCTGAGACCCTAAGCGGAGGTCGCCCGTGGCGGCGTCGTAGCGCAGCACGAGGTCGTACTTCGACGAGAGGCCCTGCATCAGGTAAGTGCCCTCCAGACGGTTAGGTGCCAGGTGGACATCGGCCGTGCCGCCCTCGAAGACCAGCGAGTAGTCGCCCTCGTAGCGGGGGTAGTTCATAAACGTGTCGGCATAGGGGATGCCCTGCAGCTGGACGCCCTCGACGCCCTCGTCGGTACAGGTGAGCTGCAGCGTGGTGGTGTCGAAGTCGAACGACTGCACGCTGACGCCACCTAAGCGGAAGGGCCGGTAGAGGCGTATGCCGCGGTCGGTATAGGTGTAGTATACTGACGTGGTATCGCCGGCGGCAGTCACGGTGAGCGAGCGGTGCGAGGGCTCGCACTTAGCACGAAGCTCGACGCCGCCGATAGTACCCATAATGGAGTCGACGAAGTGGTCGTAGATGTCGATGGTACGCCGGGCGTAGTCGTGGGGCGCCTCCTTGAAGCGGCGCAGATACATGGTGTTGTGCGTCTTCTTGCCGTAGAGGGTGATGAGGTCGTCGCCGATGCTGTCGATGACGAACTCAAACTCGCCGCCCTTGGCCTCGTACTCGCCGCTGCTGGGCGTTGAGTAGTAGTGCAGCAGCTCGTTGTAGGTGTCGAAGGTGAGCACCGGCCCGTTGTCGTTGGTCAGCCTGTAGTGCGAGGTGACGGTAGAGTCGGCAATGAGCGAGCAGCCGACGGTGGCCGTGAGCGAGTCGAAGCGCACGGTGTAGACCAGTCCGCCGTACTCCAGCGTGGTCCCGGGGTAGTACTCGAGTTCCCAGCCGTACTCAGCCGAGCGCAGCACGGAGCGCGCACGGTCGATGGTGGACTGCAGGCGGGCCGAGGCTGACTGTGCAAAGACGTCGTCGACCTCGTCGTTGCAGGCGGTGAGCAGGGTGGTGGCTGCGGCTAAGCCACAGCTTACTGATAAGGCGGTGAGGATATGTTTCGTTCTTTTCATCTTCTGTGGGTCAATTCTTTAGGTCCGTCAGGTCGATAAAGCCGGCCATGACCTGCTTCTGCCGCCGCTGGATAGAGGAGCGGAGCCGGTCGAGGTCGATATTGAAGGCGGTGAGCATATAGCTCTTCACGATGTCGAGCTTGGCGGTGATGGAGCGGGCGCCGTCGGTGCCGGCCTCGGCCAGCCAGCCATTCCAGGTCTCCTCGGGGAAGCAGATGTAGGTAGAGAGCATCTCGGCCATGTCTTCCTTGTCAGAGTGCTGGGCGTAGGCGGTGATAAATCCTCGGCGGAGGTAGCCCTGGTCGAAGGGCGACTCGCTCCACTTGTCGGCCACGTAGCCCGAGCCGGTGATGAGCTGGAACTCGGCAGGATAGTCGCGCTGCTGGTTCAGGATGTGGGTAAACTCGTGGTGGATGGTCTTGAGGTAGTACTCGTTCAGGTCGGCGGCACTGTGCAGGTACTGGTTGAGGTAGTTCGTGCCCGAGAGCAGGATCTTGCGCCCGCCCTCAGCGGTACCGAGGATATAGGTGCCGTTGTTGCGGTACTCCCACTCGCCGATGGTGAAGATGAGCTTGGGGAAGTAGGCACGGGTGAAGTCGATGGTACCCACCTCGTCGTAGGCCTCGATACACATATACTTCACCAGGTGGGCCAGCTTGACGGCATCGCCGTAACGCGAGGGCACGGTGTAGTAGTTCTTGTCGCTCTCGTTGTCCTCGAAGCGATACTTGAAACGGATGTTGTATGGGGCCACGTAGTTGCGCTGCAGCCAGTAGTCGAACTCGGTGTAGTCCTGCTGGCCGACGGTGATGACGCTCTCGGCGCTCAGCTCATCGTTGGCGGAGCAGGCGGCGAGGAGGGCGGTGCCTGCGGCAAGACCGCAGGCCACTGTGAATGCGGCGATTTGGGGCTTAAAGGTAATCATATTTCTCATCTTTAACTTCTCATCTCTCACTTATCTCGGGTTGGCCTGGACGCCGGCGGCGCGCACGTTGAACGGAATCTGAAGGGCACGGCGGGGGTCGTCGATGCGCAGCACGTCGAGCAGTTTGGCGGGCTCGCCGGCAGCATTGATTTCGCGGCGCACAATCTCGATGCCGTAACGCTTGACGTCGTACCAGCGCAGTCCGGTCTGCAGAGTCTCTATGCGGCGGAAGCCGAGCACGCACTGCAGCATGGCCTCCTTCATGTCGCCCTCTTCACCGATGTTAAACTTCGGGTTCAGGTGTTTCTTGATGGTCGAGCTGATGCCCTGCTCGTCGCTATAGCTATAGCCAACGCCGTTGTAGAAGTCGGCAATGAGGGCGGGAGTCAGCGTCAGGTCGGTCTGGATGATGTTCTGCATCCACATGGTAAGGTCGGCGGCAGCCTCGTCGTAGCGTCCCAGCAGCGTCAGGGCCTCGGCGCGGTTGAGCAGACACTCGTCGGCGGTGAAGGCGGGATAGACCGTGCGGTAATAGCCCGTTCCGGCGACGGCATCGACATACTCGAAGAGATAGGGCAGCTTGAAGAACACGGTCTTGTCGAGATTGGTGGCGGCATAGGTGTGCATGCCCTGATAATAGGCTGCCGAGCCCCAGATGTTGGCGGCCTCGCCGTCCTCATGGGTGGCCAAGTACTTGCCGTGGGCGTAGCGCGACCAGTAGTTGTAAGGACCAAAGACGATGCCAATGGCCGAATAGCCCGTCAGCAGCAGCAGATTGCTGTTGAGCGAGGCGTCGATATAGTGCTGCGTCAGCGCAGCGAAGGTCTGCGTCATGTCGGCCATCGCACGCCAGTCGCGGAGCATCGCCTGGGGTGCACTGCCCAAGCAGAGGTTGGCATACTGCAGCGCCTTCTCCCACTGCTCGTAGTAGAGGTAGAAGCGGCAGGCGAAGGCGTAGGCGGCCTTCTGGTTGAAGTGGTACTTGGGCACGCTGTAGTCGCTGCCGACAAGCGTAAGTCCCTCGAGCAGGTCGCGCTCAATCTTAGCGTAGACATCGGCCACATTGCCACGTGAGGGGTTGGCAGCAATGTCATCGACAGTATGCTCGAGGTAGACGATGCCGAGGTCGTTCTGGCTCGTCTGGCTGTTATAGGCCTGACAGAAGAGGTTGGCCAGCACGAAATGGCAGTAGGCCCGACAGAGCAGAGCCTCGCCGCGGGCTTGCTGCAGCTTCTTGGTCGTGGGGCCGCCCTGTTCGTCGATGGCCTGCAGGGCCAGGTTTGCCGTGGCGATGGCGGCATAGGTTGACTCCCACACCGTCTCAGTGCTCTCGTTGCTCGACTCGGTGACGTCGCGCCAATTGTAGAGCTGGTCGACGAAGCGCGTGGTGTTGGGGTTGCCCTGGTAGCAGTCGACATTGTCGGACGAGAACTCGGCTGCCAGGATGGGGGCACTGATGGGATAGGCCGTGACGAGCAGCTTGTTCACCTTGTCCTCGGTGGTCAGCTCCATGCGGTTGTCGGGCAGCTCGTCGAGGTAGCTGTCGCAGGAGGTAAGGGTGGCGAGGGCGGCGGCGAAGGGGGCTGTGCCTGCGGCAAAACCGCAGGCCACTGTAAACGCGGCGATTAGTTGCTTATAGGAAATCATATTTCTCATTTCTCATCTTTCGTTTCTCATTTCACATCTCTCAAAGGCCGATGCGGAGTGTACAGGTGAACTGCTTAGGCATGGGCACGGCCACACCGCCGGAGTTGGTGAACTCGGGGTCCTGACCGTTCAGCTTCTTGTCAGAGTAAATCAGGAAGAGGTTGGTGGCCTGGAGTTTCAGCCCGAGGGTGGTGAGCCCGATGTGGCTGATGAGCGACTTGGGGAAGTCGTAGGCCAGCGAAATCTCCTTCATACGGATGAAGTCGCCCTTGGCAATGCGCGCCGTTGAGTAGTTGTAGGCATTGTAGGCGTAGTTCAGGTCGGTGTCGTTGCGGTTCTGTCGCGAACTGGCAATGACGGGGATATCAGTGTAACGCTCGTCGCCGGGTACCATCCAGCGGTTCTTGAACTCCTTGGGCATGGCCGTCAGGTCGTTGTAACGGCTGGAGAATACGGGGTCGAGGCGAATGATATTGCCGAAGGAATAGGTCACGAAGACGTTGAGCGTCAGGTTCTTGTACTTGAAGACGTTGCCCAGCGAGCCCATGTCGGTAGGCTCGGCGCTGCCGCTATACTCGAGGAAGCGCAGCTCGTCGGGCTCTGACTCCTGGAAGTAGATGCCGGTGACGGTGCGCATGCCGTTGTTGACATAGAACGAGGGCAGACCCTCGCTGGTCAGTCCGGCAAACGGTATCGAGAAGATGGAGCGCACGGGGTAGCCTGCCAGCGTGAAGCCGCTGCTGGCCACGAGGTCAATCAGTCGCTCGGCCGACTCGAGCTTGGTCACCTCGTTCGACGTGTGCGAGTAGATGAGCGACGTGGTCCACGAGAAGTCCTTGTTCTTGACGTTGACCGTCGAGAGGCTCACCTCGACACCGCTCGACTCCATCTCGGCCACGTTGGCATACTGGCGTGTGCCAGAGGCATAGCCGGCGGTGAAGGTCGGACCGATGAGGTCGAAGTTCTGACGCTTATACCAGTCGAAGCCCAGGCTGAGCCTGCCGTTGAAGAACGAGGTCTCGAAGCCGAGGTTCAACTCGTGCTTCTTCTCGTAGGTCAGCTCCGGGTTGGCGGGCTGCGTCAGTTCGATGCCGCTCTCCTTGACGCTGGTGAAGGGGCGCCAGGGGTTCGTGGGGCTCAGGATGTTAGTGGAATTGGTGATGCTGGCCGGACCGCGGTCGGCGGTCAGCGAGTAGCTGGCTTTCAGCGTCAGCGCATTGACGGTGGGAGCCAGCAGGCGCTCGAAGAACGGTTCCTCGTGGACGTTCCAGGCTGCCGACACATTCCACGTGGGCAACCAGCGTGCCGAGCGCGAGCGTCCCAGTCTGTTGGTTCCCTCGTAGCGGTAGGTGCCGTTCAGCGTGTAGCGCCCCTTATAAGAATAGGTGGCGTTGGCGAAGAAGGCGGCCGAACGCTCGCGGGTGTTCGAGAGTGTGTAGTAGCTGTTGTTACGCTCAGACATCTGCTTGAATGCCAAATAGTTGAACGAGGCTATCTCGCCGTCGTCGAACAGCAGTCCCCAGTCGCGGTTCCACGTGGCGTGGCGGTTGACGTAGTTCACCTCCATACCGGCGTAGGCGTTGACGATGTGAATGTCGTTGAACACGTCGTTATAGGCTGCCGAGGCCCGGAAGTCGTAGCCGAACATCGAGTTGTCGGTACGCTCCAGGATACCACCCTCGGGCAGCACCGAGACGGGCAGGGCGTAGATGTTGTCGGGGTCGGTGTAGAGATAGCGGTTGGCGCCGCGTATGGTCGAGGTGTCCATGGCGCGGTAGGCCAGAGCCTGGTTTGAGTTGTCGAGGATGTTATGCTCCTGCCTGGTGGCCGAGTACTTCACGGCTCCGAGTGCGGTGAGCTCCACCTTGCGTATGGGCTTGTAGGAGAGCTTGCCCTGCAGACGGAAGTCCGACACGCTGAGGTCGATGTAGTTGTTGTCGAGCTCAGAGAAGATGTTGAACGGGGCGTAGTTGCGCGTGTAGTAGGCGTCAGGGTCGAGGGCGCGGCTGGAGTTCAGAGCGTAGCTGAAGGGGTTGATGTCGAACGAACGGCTGACGGCGCCGGCCACGGGGTCGACCTGTCGCGAGAGCGTACCGGGGGCGTTCTGTCCACGGTAGGAGGCACTGGTGATGACGCCGAAGGTCAGCTTCTTCGAGATGTTGAAGTTGGCATTCATGTTGGCCGTGTAGCGCTCCACCTGGCTCTGCTTCGTCCAGCCCGGGTCGAACATGGCCGAGACAGAGGCGTAATACTGGGCCTTGTCCGTACCGCCCGATATGGAGACAGAGTGGTTGTGCTGTATGGCGTTCGAGAAAAGCAGGTCGAACCAGTCGGTGTTGCGCCACTCGGCAGCGCGCAGATAGGCGGCAATGGCCTCGTCGCTGTTGTCGAGGGCGAAAGTCTTGGTCACGGGGTCGTACTCCGACAGCATCTGGTACATCTTGCCGTAGATACCCGTCTCCGAGGCGTTGGCCGTCTCGGCATAGTTCAGGTAGCCCTTCTGCTGCAGCTCCTGATAGACCGACATCTGGTCCTGCGAGTTCATGATGTTAAACTGGCGGTAGGAGGGTTTCAGGCGCATGGTGTATTCGCCGGTGTAGTTGATGCGCTGCTGTCCGGCGGCACCCTTCTTGGTGGTGACGACGATGACGCCCGCCATGGCGCGAGCACCGTAGATAGAGGTGGCCGAGCCGTCCTTCAGAATCTGGAACGACTCGATGTCGTCGGAGTTCAGACCGGCAATGGCCGAGGAAATGAGCGTGTTGGCGTCGCCAGAGGCGAGGTCGTCGGCCGACACCTCGACGATGTCCTCCATGATGACGCCATCGACCACCCACAGGGGCTTGCTGGAACCATAGATAGAGGTTGCACCGCGGACGCGGATTTTCGGTGCCGCACCGAACGTACCGCTGACGTTCTGCACCGACACACCGGCGGCCCGGCCCTCCAGGGCGCGGCTCATATCGGCCACACCGTCGATCTTGGCCTTCGAGGCGTCAATCTTCGTGGTGGAGCCGGTAAACAGGCGCTTGTCCATCTTCTGCATACCGGTGACGACGACATCGTCGAGCACCTGGCCGTCGGCCTGCAGCTCCACGCGCTTCATGCGCGAGAAGCGGCCCAGGTCGATCTCCTGCGGCGCATAGCCGATGTACGACACGACCACCGTGCCCCGCGTGGCCGGCGTCTGGAATGTGTACTCGCCGTTGATGTCGGTGACGGCACCGGCCGTCTGTCCCTTCAGCTTGATGGTGGCGCCGATGAGGGGCTCGCCGGTTTCGTCGACCACGACGCCGCGCATCTGTTTGTTCTGCGCAACGCGGGTCTGCTGCTCGCGGGTCAGGGCGATGTAGTCGTCCTTGGGCTGAGCCTTCAGGCCGTGGCTGCCCACCATGGCGTTGAGCACGCTGAGGGCGGGCTGGTTTTCGGCCTTGTAGGTGACTTTGAAGTTGACGTCTTCGTAGTTGTATTGTATCTTCAGGTCGGCGAGCTGCTCGATGGTGCGCAGGGCAGCCGAGGCCTCGACACCGTCGAAGTCGACGCTGATGCGCTTGTCTGTCTGGGCAAAGGCTGCCACGTGGAGGGTCAGTCCGAGCAGGGTCAGCAGGAGGTATTGCCTGAGGGTTTGATAATGGGTCATAATCTTGATTGTGAATTTAATAGACGATGAGGGTGTTGCCGCTGATGCGGATCTCGGCGTTAGATATCATGTTGACTTGCTCCACCAGTTGCTCGATGGTCCAGCTACGCTCGCCACGGAAGTGCAGACGGTCGCTGATGTGGCGGTTGTCGCCTATCATGACGTCCATGTTGTACCAGCGGCCCACCTCGATCATGATGTCGCGCACGGTCTGGCCGTCGAAGTAGAAGCGGTTGACGCGCCAGCAGCTCACCTGCTCGACGTCGACACCGATACCGAGGGCCAGCTGGCCGTCGGTACCTACCGTCGCCTGCTGGTTGGGCTGCAACGTCAGCTGGTTTGCGCCGGCAGTCACCTCGACACTGCCTTTGACGAGCGTCACGCAGGGCTGGCTCTCAGCATAGCCGCGTATGTTAAACTCGGTGCCCAGCACGCGGGTCTGCACACCGCCGCAGTCGACGATAAACGGCACGCCGTCGGCATGGGTCACATCGAAGTAGGCCTCGCCCTTGAGCTGCACGCGCCGGGGCTGACCTTCGGGGAAGTCGGTGGGATAGATGAGGCTGCTGCACGCATTGAGCCACACGCGGGTGCCGTCAGGAAGACGCAGCTGGGCCACCTTGCCCTGGGGCACGTTGAGCGTCGACGAGATAATCTCGTAGCAGTCATAGTCGACGGGCGCCAACTCTATCGTGTTGCCGCTGACGTTCACGACCCCATCCGTCTGGGGCTTGACGGCCAGCTCGGCCAGACTCACGGTGTCGCCGGCCGTAGCGATGGTGATGGTCGTGTCGGCATCGGCCACGGCCTGGTAGAGCAGCGCCTCGGAGCCCGAGGGCACCTCGCCGCCACGCTGTGAGGGCAGGGCCAGGTAGACGAGCGCCGCCACACAGGCGGCGGCAGCCACGCCCATCCAGACGTAGCGCCCACGCCGACGCTCATGCGCCTGTCGGAACAGGCTGAATGCGCGACCGGTGTCGCCCGGCTCATGGGCACCCTCAGCCAGCACGCGCTTGGTGCGCATCGCCGTCTGGTAGGCCTCCACAAACTCGTCGTTGGCCAGCCACTCCTCAAGCTCGGCAGGTGTCACCAGCGATGGCCGGGTGGCGGCCTTCAAGGCACGCTCCACCCACACGTCCGGCTGGCTGCCTAACTTGTCGTTGGTAGGATCATTATTCATATAATCGTTCGTTCTTTTATCAGTAGAACGTAAGCCAAGGTCGTTTTATACCTGCCTGTTATGATTATTTAACATCTCGCGCAGTGTACGGAACACCTTCAGCATCTGCTTGCGTACGCTGACGAGCGAGAGTTCCAGGTGGTCGGCAGCCTCCTGGTAGGTCATGCGGCGGAAGTAGCAGCACTCCAGGATGGTGCGCCCCGGCTCGGGCAACTGGCTGACGGCGCGGCGCACGCGGCCGAGGCTCTGCTCGTAGTCGGCCACGTCGGCCGACGTGTCGAACTGCTCGGTGCGCTCCATCAGCTCGGCATAGCTGCGCCGTGAGCGGTCGTGGCGCAGCAGGTCGATGCAGCGGTTGCGCGTCAGCGTGTAGAGCCAGGCCGACGTCGCCATCGGGGCCGCCGAGGGCTCCTTCTGCCACCGCTGCCAGACGGTCTCGAAGACGTCAGAGACCACGTCGCGAGCTTCGTCGTCGCTGTCGAGATAGGTGACGGCAAAGAGGAACAACGGCTCATAGAACTCCCCGTAAAGGCGCTCCATTGCTGTCATTCTATCCGTGTCGCTAAGTCTTCCCATGTTTTCGTCTGTCAGCTATTGCCCTGCAAAATTACAACTTTTTTTTGGTTTTACCCTATGTTTCGCGTCTTTTCTGCCATAATTCCAACGAATTGATGACATTCTGCCATAGCACGTAGCATCCGGCACCCACCGAGGCGACGGGATTCAGGTACATATAAGACACCCAGATGCTCAGCGCCGTGTTCTTCTGGAACAGGGCCTGACCGGCGTTTACCTCCATTCCCGACGTGCCGTCGCCTACCCGTTGCCTTTCTCCGAGCCAGCGGCCCACGGCCCGCCCGACGACAAACTGCACGCCGCAGAGCAACAGCGAGGCGACGGCGATGGCGACGAGGAGTGGCAGTCCGGCGTCGCTGTGTACGATGTTCTTCACGGTGATGCCGGTCGTGATGCTCAGCGAGACGGCCCAGCTGTAGAAGCTCAGGTTGGGCATGGCCACGATGCGCTGCTTCAGGCGAGGCAGGTAGTGCTGCACCAGCCAGCCCAGCACCAGTGGCAACAGCAGTACCGTCGCCACCTTATATAATATAATAAGGAACGCGCTCAGGAAGTCGACGTGGACGGTCTGCTCCAACAGGGGGAAGACCAGGGGTATCAGGACGGCTGAGACCAGCGACGAGATGAGCACGTAGGTGGTCATCGTCGAGATGTTGCCACCCAGTTTGCCTACCACGACGGGCGACGCCGAGGCCGCCGGACCGATGATGCAGGTGAGCAGGGCCTCAAGCAGCAGCTTATGGGTCGGGGCATCACTGGCAAACCAGCAGCCGACGCAGACCAGGGCCACCAGCAGCAACTGGGCCACGAGCACGCCGACGTGCCAGCGGTGGGGGCGCATCTGGTGGAAGTCCACCTTGCAGAACGTGAACAGCAGCGTCAGGAACACCGTCAGGGGAAACAGCGTGTCGAACAGCGGGCCCAGGCGGTTGCCCAGGGCGTCGAGCTGGGGCACGGAGTAGAACGTCAGATAGCTGACCGTGCCGACGGCGATGGCCACCGGCAGCGTCCAGTCCTTGACGAAGCGCAGAAACTTGTTTTCAGTCACTCTTGACATACCGAATAGACATAATTGCGGGCCAGACACTCTACAGTGGTGAACACGCCCCTACCCTCGCCGAGCACCGTCTTCATGTCGTTACGGATGCCCTCGCCAGTCAGTTTCAGCCGGGCCTCCTTCATCGTCCACAGACGGGTGAAGGCCACGTCGGGGCGCTCGGCCTCGGCGATAAGACGAAGTTCGTCGTCGTTCATCGTGTAGCGCGCCAGCGAATCCTTGTATTGGCGTACCGACTCGACATCGATGCCCACGGGGCGGTCGCTGACGACACAGGCCACGGCCTCGCGACAGTGGCTCAGGTTGAAGTGAATCTCCGGGTGGCCGACGATGAAGGGCTTGCCATGCTCGCCGTAGCCGAAGACCGGCGACGCCGTCAGCCCGTACTCCGTGCGCAGCGCCCGCATCAGCAGCAGATAGGCCAGCACGCACGTCCGCCGCCCCTGTTCATGCCTGAAGCGCAGGGCCTGCTCACGCCGCTGCTCAGTAAGCTCAAGAAGGGCCGCGTCGAGGTCGAAGTCGTTGATGTGGTCGTCGATATACACCATTACGGCTGCAAAAATACAAAAAAAGCGTTAAATAATTGTCGCTTTACGAATTTTTCCGTATTTTTGTGGTCGGAATCATCACATTTATCAATTACTAAATACTTAAACAACCCATGGATTACAAGATTATCGACATCGAAGGCGTCGGCGACGTCTATGCAGAGAAGCTGGTAGCAGCAGGTATTAACAAAGTGAGCGAACTGTTGGAGAAGTGCGCTGCACCGAAGGGCCGCAAGGAGCTGGCCGAGGCAACGGGCATTAGCGAGAAACTCATTCTGCGCTGGACGAACCACGCCGACCTGTTCCGCATCAACGGTGTAGGACCGCAGTTTGCCGAACTGCTCGAGAAGGCCGGCGTTGACACCGTCAAGGAGTTCCGCCACCGCGTGGCCGAGAACCTGCAGCCGAAGCTCGAGGAGGTCAATGCCCAGTACAGCATCTGCGGCCGCGTGCCCACCGTCGGCGAGATTCAGAAGATGGTAGACCAGGCCAAGGAGCTGGAGCCGAAGGTGACCTACTAAGCCGCCTGACGAACCCTAACGAGCCGTAACATCGTTGCGCAACGATGTTACGGCTCATTGCATTTTTTCGTAATAAGTTTGGCACTTTCGGAAATATTGCTTATCTTTGCACGCAGTAAGACAAACCAACGAAGAGCTATGATTACCATTGCCAACCCCATCTACGACGTCGTCTTCAAGTACCTGATGGAAGACGAGCGTATCGCGCGTACCATCCTGTCGGCCCTGCTGCGCAAGGAGATCACCCATGTGGAGATGCGCCCCCATGAGTACACCGACGGCAGTACTGACGGCATCACCGTGCAGCGCATTGACTTTGGCGCCACCATCGTCGAGAACGGCAGCGAGAAGCTGATTCTTATCGAGATGCAGAAGACATGGCTCCCGACGGAGCTGCTGCGCTTCAGGCAGTACCTGGCGCGTCAGTACCGTGACACGAAGAACATGACCATAGGCAAGCACAATGAATATGCCCTGCCGATGGTGATGGTCTACCTGCTGGGACACCGCGTGGGCGACATCAACGAACCTGTGATCTACGTGCAGCATGAGGTACACGACTACGACGGCCGTGTGGTGACCGAGGGGCTGCCCGACCCGTTCATCGACAGTCTGACGCACGAGAGCATCATCGTGCAGATACCGTTGCTGCGGGGACAGGTGAACACCCGGCTGGACCGCATACTGAGCATCTTCGACCAGTCGAACAAGGACGGCAGCGACGCTAAGTTGCTGCATATTGACGAGGGAGCCTACGATACCGACGACGCCGACCTGCAGCGCATCCTGCTGCGGCTGACGGGTGCTGCCGCCGACGATGAGTTCCGCCGTAAGATGGACCTGGAGGATGAAATCTTCTCAGAGATCAAGAAGCGCAACATCGAGATTCTTGAGCGTGACCAAAAACTGGCCGAGCAGAAGGCTCAGATTGACGAGCAGAAGACGCAGCTCGACGAGCAGAAGACGCAGCTCGACGAGCAGAAGACGCAGCTCGACGAGCAGAAGACGCAGATTGACGAGCAGAAGACGCAGCTCGACGAGCAGAAGACGCAGCTCGACGAGCAGAAGACGCAGCTACAGCAGAAGGACAGCCTGATTCATGCCTCCGTACGGCTGTTTGCCGACATGGGACTGTCTGCCGAGTCCATCGCCGACAAACTTGACATAAGCATAGACACGATACACCAGATACTGACAGCATCGAGTAAGAGTTGAACACTCAATAGGCCCATCCCGGGCGAACACGAAGAGGGTGTGTCAAAATTTGACACACCCTCCTGATTGCGTTGCTATGGTCGCGGAAGCCTTACTTCACGATGACCTTCTGAGCCTTGCCGCCACGGACGATGATGTTCAGTCCGCGCTGCAGCTTAGCCTGCTTCACACCGCCGATGGTGTAGATGCCGTCGGCGGCGATGGCAGCCGTCTTCACGTCGGCAATACCGTCGGCAACAGGACCTTCCCAGCCCGTGTTGTCGCCCTTGGCAGTGAGCGTCAGCGTCCAGCCGCCGACGGAGTACCAGTTGCCGCCGAAGGTCTTTGCAGTCTTCAGGGCCTCGCTGCCGGCACAGGTACCGATGAGCAGCTGGTGGTTGGTGACGACGACGGTCATCTCCTGATGCTTCCAGCCGCGGCCGATGCCCTCGCCCTCAACGACGTTGGTGTTGTAGATGGCATACTGCTCGTCGGTGTAGTCGCCCGACTCGACAGCCAGCTTGGCAGCCTCCCAGATGGGACCGTGGCTGTCAGAAGCGATGTAGGTGGTATCCTCGCCGGCCTCGTTGTAGCCTGCGTAGTAGTCAAGGGGAATCTCGACGTAGGTGGTATCGGCAGCCGGTGCGTTGAAGATGTAGGCACCCTCGGCCGGTGTGCGGGTGTAGACGCCTACGGTGTAGGTGCCGTTGGGCAGACCGGTGATGAGCTGCGAGGCGATGTAGCCCTTCAGGCCGGCGCTGTTGTAAGAGTCGATGTAGCGGGTCGACGAGCCGTCGAACCACTGTCCGCCGGTGGTGTTGGTGTTACCGTTACCCTTGTCGAAGGTCCAGCCGGTCTCGGCCTCGAGCTTCGGGTTCTTGATGAACGCGGTGTAGTCGGTAGCGTCGGGATCGTCGACGATGTTCTGCTTCTGAGCCAGCTCGACGACGGCGTTCAGGGCCTCAACGTAGGCGTTGACGGTGGCCTGGTCCTTCATCTCGCTGACGAGGTCAGCCTTCTGCTGGCCCATCAGGGTCTCGATGGCAGCCTTAGCCTTCTCAGAGGCGACGAGCGCCGTCTCGGCAGCAGCGTTATAGGCCGGCGTGTAGGTGTTGAGGTAGTTCTTGAGCAGGTTCAGCTTGGCGTCGAAGTCAACGTACGAAGCGGTGTCGCACGTCACCCAGCCCATGACGTAGTCGTAGGCGAACTTCACGATGTCCTCAGCCTCGCCGTAGCCGTCGCCGCCGTTGTCGCGCAGCGTCATCTGCACGGTGGGCAGGGTCTTGCCCTCGATCGTACCGTCAGAGGGGATGCACTCCTCGTACTTGTCGATACTCTTCTGACCCTCGGCCATGGCAGCCTGCAGGCCAGTCAGGCTGGCGATGTAGTCGCTGCCGCCGTTGAACTTGGCGATCGAGTCGTTCAGGGCGGCGCGGTCGCGGGCGAGCTGAATGTTGTTCACCATCTCCTTGGCAGCCTCGACCTTGGCAGCGAGAGCCTTCTCGGCAGCGTCAGCGTCGGCAGCACCCAGATAATAGAGGTGGAAGTTGGTGGCCAGGAACCAGCCTGCCGAGGCGTTGCCGTCGCCGGTGCCCTGGGCACCGATGGTCAGCTTGCCGTCGACGACGAGCACCTTGTCCTCAGCCGACATCGAGACGGTCTCCCACTCGTTGTAGTCCCAGCCCTCGGTGGTCAGCGTGGCGGTAGAGGTCTTCTTCTCGGCGATGCTCTCGGCGAATACGCGCTGCGTGCCGTTAGCATAGCCAGCCTGGGTGATGAGGTCGGCCGACACGGTGTAGTAACCGTTGGGCAGGCCCTCGATGTTCTGAGCCACGGCGATGGTGGTGGTGAAGCCCGAGTTCCAGGCGTTCCAGCAGCTGCGTCCGCGCTGCCAGTTCAGGCGCTGGTCGCCGCCGGTGGCACCGGCCACATACCAGCCCGTGCTGTTCAGGTCGGCGCTGCTGGCGCTGCCCTCAGTGTAGCGGTTGGTGCCGTCTTCGTTCACGGTGTTACCGGGGAATACCCACTCGCCGTCCTCGTTGGTAGGCTCGGCGGCAGCATCGATGAACCAGGGGTTCTGGATGAAGATGGTGAAGTCGGCGGGACTGTCAACCGAAGCGGTGGCAGCCTGGCTCAGGTAGTAAGCCTTGATGGCCTCGTTGGCCTCGGCCACACCGCCGATGATGAACTCGGGTATGTTGCCCTCCAGGTCGGTGTTCTCCTTGTAGCCGAGAATCTTCTGGTAGGCAGCCTCCAGTTCGGCCTTGCCGGGATAGTCGGTCGTCTGCAGCAGGTTGTCGATCTTGGCCAGGGCAGCGTCGAGATTGGGAGCGGCAGCGATAGCGTCGCGGAAGACGACCATGTCCTTGTCGGCCTTCTCGATGGCAGCCAGCACCTCCTCGACAGTGCCGAGACCGGCGTCGCCGAGCTCCATGCCGTAGTCCTCAATATAGGCTGAGAGGGCTGAGTAGCCAATGCCGGAAGCCGTGCCGGCCAGGTCCTGACACTCGTACGACAGGGCCGTTGCCAGCTCCTCGGGGTCGGCCTCGCCGATCTTGTAGAGCTTGATGGCGTCGATCAGGAGGAACGGATTGACGTTAGAGGAGCCCGAAGCCTCGAAACCGAACTGCATGGTGAACTCCGACGTCGGGGTGAACTCGATGGTATGCTGAGTCCACTCGGTGTCGCTGAAGCCCGTCTCGTCCTCCCACGTGTCCTTACGGCAGACGACCTTCGAGAGGTTCTTGCCGTTGGTACCGTTGGGGTTGATGTTGATGGCCCAGTACTCTAAGCGATACTGTGCGCACGGCAGGCTGACCACCTGCTTGTAGACGGCGCGGGCACCCCAGCCAGCACGCAGGTAGAGCGCACCGACGTTGTCGTCGCCGGCATCAGCGGCGGGCTTTTCGGGAACCGTCAGGAATGAGCCGTTGTTGTCGTCGGCAATAGGAATAGCCTGGGCTTCAAGTCCGTAAGGCACCGTGCCGAAGTACACCCATTCGGGTGTCTGGTCCTTCGTGTCGAAAGGCGGTTCCGTCCGCTTGTTTGACTCGATGTCCCACCCTTTGATGTGGCCGATGAAGCCGTTCCACGAGTAGGTAACGTCGGTACGCTTCCAGTTGCCATTACCGGAAGTCTTTGACGACGAATAGACGGAGTTGTCGGCAGCCTGGAAGGCAATGCTTCGGCCCGACAACGAAACCGTGTTGCTGATGATTTCTTTCGTCGAACCGTTGATCTGCCACGTCAGGTCCTCGTCGAAACCGGCATTCTGGATGTAGTGTGTCACATCCTCTTCCTGGGCCACTGACGGCACAGCCATACAAGCGCCCAATGCAAAAAGTAGAAGTTTCTTCATTTGCGTAAAAATTAGTAAAGTTAGTATAAAACGCCGCAAAGATACGATTTTTTTCCGAAAGCACCAAACATTTACACGTTTTTTATGAGCGCTCAACGAAAAATCCCCGGTGCTTCGCAGCGCCGGGGATCAGCTGATTTGTTTACTTATATTAGTCAGTAGCTGTTTGTTTCGTGTTTATCGCGGCAGGTTGAAGGCGCGTGTCATCTCCTTCATCTGCTCGTCGCTCATGCCCTCGGGCTCGAAACCCATGCAGCGGGCATTGATGTAAATCTTGGCCGACTTCGACAGCACGTCGATCTGGTCGAAGGCATCCATCACGTCCTTACCCTTGGCAAAGACGCCGTGCTTCTCCCACATCACCACGTCGTAGTCCTCAAGTTCCTTCAGCGTGGCGTCGGCCAGCTCGTTAGAGCCGGGCAGCGTGTAGGGCACGATGCCGAGGCCCAGCGGACAGAAAGCCTTCGTCTCAGGAATCATCGACCAGAGGATGCGCGTCAGCACGTCGCGGCCCAGGAACTCGCGCTTGTGGCTCATGGCCACCAGCTCGATGGGGTGAGTGTGGACGGTGGCCTTGTAGCCCGAGCCGGTCTCTATCTGGCGGGCGTGAACGGTCAGGTGGCTGGGCAGCTCGGAGGTGGGCATCACGGCCTCGTCGGCAATGATGACGTACGAGGCGCAGTCGTCGAGAATACGGATGACGCTGCCGTTCTGCATCGGCCAGCGGGCCAGGTCGCGCATACGCTTACCCGTACCTTTACAATAGAAGTAGCAGCCCTTCAGGGCCGGCAGCGTGACGCCGATCTGCTTGACGTCGCTGATGGCGGGCAGCTGGCGAATGTCGTCGTCGACGTAGTCAGTAATATTCACCGTGATGTTACCGCCGTTGCGCTCGGCCCACCCGTTCTGCCACAGGTAGCCGGCCACCTCGGCCACTTTCTCAACCTCGGCTTTCAGCGCGGGGCGTCCTTCGAGTATACTTTTCATGTCTTCAGGTCTTGCTTTTTTAGATTTCGGCTGCAAAGATATACCTATTTTTTGGGACTGAGGCTGAAAAAATGATTTTACCACCGTAATATTTGATTTCGCTCTTGATTTATGTCAATTCCGGCGACGACGCCCGCCGCGCCGTCGCTGAGCACAACCGACGGGCACTGCTGGCAGCTACGGCTTGAAGCCGCGCTGCCAGACGGCCGAGACGCCGTCGCAGAAGTTGTAGACGATGTTGCGGCCCGACGTCCGGTGGCCGGCGGGCAGAAATCCGCAGACGATGCGCGTGATGTGGCGGCGCAGGCTGAACTGCCTGGGCTCGTCGACGCCCTGACTCTCGACGCGGAGACTGAAGCGCCCGATGCCAGGCAGGACCACGGTGTAACCGTCGGAGAGCTTCACCTTCAGGGCGTGCTCCAGGTCGGCCACCACGGCCACCACCGCTCCCTCGTCGTAGCCGCGGGCCAGCAGCGACTGCCGCACCAGGTCCTTCAGCGTCACCTCGCCCTGACTCACCGTCTTGGCAAAATACTTACCGTAAGCGCTACTGCGCTTGATGTTGTTCCTTATGAGTTTGATGTGTATTGCCATAATATACTATTCACTTATCACTTTTTCATTTATCACTTTTCACCGTCACCTCCACCTTTTCGCCGTAACTCAATGTGGCACATGGCTTTAGGTGAGGTGGATGATATTTTTTTGCCTCCACCAACCATCACCAGGTAAAACAAGTTGTTTTACTGGCTTTACCCGCCGGCAAACCGACGGAAAGGGGGCACTTTTGTAAGGTAAAACAAGTTGTTTTACTTCGTCTGCTGGCGCTCCACCATACGGTAGGCCGACCCCTTTTTCGTCTTGTGCCAGGCGTAACCCATGGCGTTGAGGCGGCGTCCCAGGTCGGAGTCGGTGTTCTTGCCGATGATGAACGTGGGGTACTTGGCGCTGAGCTGCTGCATGATGGTGTGCAGCAGCACGGGCTTGGCGTCGCTGGGCGTCTCGTCGGGCAGCAGGTAGGTGCGCTCAATCATCGTCTCGTAGTCGAGCACGCGCTGGAAGTCCTGGTTCTGGCGCGTCAGCCGCTCGTTGTCCTGGTCCTCCATCCAGTAGCGGCGGCCCTGCTTCAGCTCGCTGACCAGCTGGGCGTAGATTTGGTCGTAGCGGAGGTTGCCGGAGTTGTCGATGTCGGGGGCATAGACGCAGACGAAGCGTCGCGAGCCGGTGGGGTCGACCAGCGGGCGCAGGTTGTTGGTGGTGGCGATAAACGAGGCATAGCGGCTGCGCTGCTCGATGGCCTTGCCGTAGGGCGGGCGGAACTTGACGTCGCTCTTCGAGATGAGGTACTTCAGTATGGGCTGCTGCGAGCGCGACATGGCGTCGAACTCGTCGATGTTGATCAGGGCGTAGCTCGACATGGCCATGAAGATGTCGGCATCGTTCTTCATCGAGAGGCGGTCGTTGTAGTAGACCTGCATGTAAGGGGGCAGCAGCCGTCGGCAGAAGGTGGTCTTGCCCGAGCCCTGTGGCCCGATGAGCAGGGGCACGATGGCATTGCCGTACTGGCGGTCCTTGCCGAGCCACTGGGCCACCATCGAGAGCATCCACGTGTGGAAGTCGCTGACCCAGTGGGGGTTGTCGGTCTTGACGCGGGCGGCCAGCTCGTCGACGTAGTCGTGGCGGCGGTCCCAGCGCGGCAGGTGGTCGAGGAAGTCGAGCATGGGGTAGTAGCGGGGAATGAGGTCGGAGTCGATGTATCGGCTGAGGTCCTTGTCCCACGAGTCGACGCCGGCCTTCAGGGCCTTGATGGCCATGGTGTTGCGCGCCGTCTGGTCGAGCGGCCTGAAGCCGTAGCCGACGGCGTTCAGCCGGTACTCGGGCACGCCGGTCATGACGTTCAGCCGCAGGGTGTAGTTCTCACGCATGTAGGCCTCGGTCTTGTAGGTGAGCAGTGCCGAGGGCTTGACGTACTTCATGGGCAGGGGGCTGAGCGTCTCGCGGAGGTAGGCCGTGCGGAAGACGGTCTCGATGGTGTCGCGGGCCTCGAGTCCGCCGAGCAGGGGGATGTAGGTGCAGGTGTCGGCGGCGAAGGCCTGCGGCAGTCCCATCTGTCGGCAGCCGTCGGCCAGCTCCTCGAGGACGGCGGTCCGGAACCGCTCCTCGTCGCTGATGGCGCGGTGCTTTATGATGGCGGCGTCGAGACAGTCGTGGAACCGGCGCATACGGCTGGCATAGAGGCTGACGCCGGGCAGCTCCTGCGGGTCGTTGTAGTCGCTGATGGCCTGCTGGGTGACGCGGAACTCAGGCGACTCCTCGGGCTCGCGGCCGACGATGACGGGCAGCGCCGAGGGGTTGTAGTAGGGTGTGGGGTCGTAGGCGGCCTTGCAGGCGGTGTCGGGAGCGGGCTCGTGGTCGGCCAGCCGGGTGCCGAGCTGCGAGGAGTAGATGTAGTGCAGCTTGCGGAAGGCGTTGAGCAGGGCGGCGCCGTCGTCTGTCGCCTGCTGCTGACCGTCGGCGTCGCTCAGGGCGTAGGGGCAGACGATACGCAGCGAGTGGCCGTCGTGGCCGATGAAGCAGAGCAGCGTGTAGGGCTGTAGGCAGGCCAGCCGCTTGTACTCCTCGACGGTGGGCAGGTCGCGCAGGTTCTCGAGCGAGAGCAGCACCAGTCGGTTCACGGTCTTCACCTTCGGCTGGCCGTCGGTCTTGAGCCACTCGGCGGCGAAGCAGACGTCGCGGGTCGGCTCGTGGTAGCCCGCCGGGGCGTAGGTTCCGTCGGCTAACTGTGCGACGAACTCGTCGAGGTCAACGCGGGTGTACCTTTTAATGTTTCTCTCATGGTTGACAATCGTGATTTTCATATTCCCTTTGGTTTTTAATATAATAGTATCAGTTCTGATTATGATGCTGCAAAGTTACAACTTTTCCGCAACTTTTGCAAGCGTTTTGCAAAAGAATGTGCAAAAATGGGCCAAAAGGTGGAAGTGAGTGGATGCACATCCATCATGTTAAGTCACTAAGGCTTAGAGCGTTACAAGGAAGGTGGAAGTGAACGCCGATTTTACCTCTTGCGGAACACGCGCTCCTCGACCGACTGGAAGATGACGAACAGCACGGGAACGACGAAAAGCAGGGCTGCGGTGCCGATGAGCATGCCGCCGATGACGCCCACGCCGAGCGAGTGGTTGCCGTTGGCACCGACGCCCGTGGCCAGGGCTAGGGGCAGCAGACCGAAGACCATCGTCAGCGAGGTCATCAGAATGGGACGCAGACGGACGGCGGCGGCATCGAGGGCGGCCTGGACGACGGTCATGCCCTGACGGCGGCGCGCTGAGGCGTACTCGGTGAGCAGGATGGCCGTCTTCGAGAGCAGTCCGATGAGCATGATGAGTCCCGTCTGCATGTAGATGTTGTTCTCGAGGCCCCACAGCTGGGCGAAGATGAACGAGCCGGCCAGTCCGAAGGGCACGCTCAGGATGACGGCCAGGGGGATGAACAGGCTCTCGTAGAGGGCGCAGAGGATGAGGTAGATGAAGACGATGCAGACGACGAAGACCAGGGCGGTGGTGTTCTGGGCCGAGGCCTCCTCGCGGGCCATGCCGCCGAACTCGTAGCCATAGCCTTCGGGCAGCACCTCGGCGGCCACCTCGCGGATGGCGTCGAGGGCCTGTCCGCTGCTGTAGCCTGCCTCGGCCGTGCCGCCCACCTGGATGGAGGGGAAGAGGTTGAAGCGCGAGAGCGTCTCGGAGCCGTAGATGCGCGTCAGCCGCAGGTACTGGCCGACGGGCGACATCTCGCCCTGGGCGTTGCGCACGAAGATGTTGTTGAGCGACTCGGTGTCGAGACGGTACTCGGGCGAGGCCTGCACCATGACGCGGTAGAGCTTGGTGAAGCGCACGAAGTTGGAGGCATACGAGCCGCCGATGTAGCCGCTGAGGGCCGCCAGCACGTCGGCGGGCGACACGCCGCGCCGCTTGCAGAGGGCGGCATCGACCTCGACGCGGTACTGCGGGTACTTCAGCGAGAAGTTGGTGAAGGCACGGCTGATCTCGGGGCGCTCGTTCAGGGCGGCTATGAGGCGGTTGGTCTGGGCGAGCAGCTCGTCGACGGTGCCGCCGTGCTTGTCCTGCACGTGCAGCTCGAAGCCGTTCAGTCGGCCGAAGCCCGGCAGCATGTTCTGCGTGTTCACCTGTATCTTGGCGTTGGCAATGTCGGCGGTGCGGCGGTAGATGGAGTCGACGACGCTCTGCACGTCGTCGCCCTTGGCGGTGCGCTCGTCCCACTTCTTGAGCTTGAGCGTGAAGTTGCCGTTCGACGACGACTGCTCGAAGTTGTTCGAGTTGCCGGCTATGAGCGAGTAGATGCGCAGCTGGGGCAGGTCTTTGATGCGCGCCTCTACCTCTTTTAAGATGTGGTAGGTCTGCTGCAGACTGCTGCCCGGCGAGGCCTGGACGTTGATGAAGACGGTGCCCATGTCCTCGTTGGGCACGAGGCCGGTCTTCGTCGTGCGCATCAACCAGCCCAAAAGGGCGATGGCCGCCACGACGAAAACAATAGCCAGCCTGGGGTGGCGGAGCGTTGACGCCACCGAGTGCTTGTAGCGGGTGACGAGGGCGGTGAAGCCGGCGTTGAATTTAGCCGCGAAGCGCGACTGCCCACCCTGCCCATCCTGCGGCTTCATGATGAGCGCGCAGAGCGCCGGCGAGAGCGTCAGGGCGTTGAAGAGCGAGATGCCGACGGCGATGGCCATCGTCAGGCCGAACTGGGTGTAGAACGTGCCGGTGACGCCGCCGATGAAGCAGACGGGCACGAAGACGGCCATGAAGACGAGGGTGGTGGTGATAAGCGCGGAGGTGATGTTGTGCATGGCGGCGGCAACCAGCCCCGCAGACCCTCCCCCGACCCCTCCCTGTGAGGGAGGGGAGTAGTTACTTTTACTGTCAGTCATTTTATCGAAAGAGGTATCTACTCCCCTCCCTATAGGGAGGGGCTGGGGGTGGGTCTTAGCTTCTACGGCCTCAACCACGACGATGGCGTCGTCGACGACGGTGCCGATGACGAGCACGAGGGCGAAGAGCGTCAGCATGTTGAGCGAGAAGCCGATGGCATAGATGACGGCCAGCGTGGCGATGAGCGACACGATGATGGCGATGGCGGGGATGATGGTGGCGCGCCAGCTCTGCAGGAAGACGAACACCACGAGGATGACCAGCAGGAGGGCCTCGACGAGCGTCTCGACGACGTTCGAGATGGAGGCGTCGAGGTAGTCCTTCTTCGACTCGATGTCCTCGATGACGACTCCCGGCGGCAGCGACTGGCGGATGTCGTCCACCTCGCGGTCGATCTGCTTGATGATCTCGTTGGCATTCGAGCCGGCCACCTGGTTGATGCTGATGTTCACGCCTGGGCGGCCGTTGGTCTCGCCGATGATGTTGTAGTTCTGCGACCCGAGCTCGACGCGGGCGATGTCGCCGATGCGCAGCACGTTGCCGTCGGGCAGCGAGCGGACGACGAGGTTGCGGTAGCCCTCCTCGTCCTCGTAGCGGCCGCGGTATTTCAGCACATACTGGAACGTGTTCTGGCTCTCGGCGCCGAGGGTGCCCGTGGCCACCTCGACGTTCTGCTCGTTGAGCACCTGGGTAATGTCGGCGGGCGTCAGTCCGTAGCGCGCCATCTTCAGCGGGTCGAGCCAGATGCGCATCGAGTAGTCGGCACCCATGACGTTGACCTCGCCCACGCCGGGAATACGGCTCAGGCGCGGTTCGATGTTGATCTTAGTGTAGTTGGCCAGGAAGGCACGGTCGAAGGTCGAGTCGGGACTGTAGACGCTGAGCTGCTTGATGTTCGACGTCTGGCGCTTGCGCACGGTCAGGCCGCTCTTCACAACGTCGCTGGGCAGGCGGCCCTGGACGGTGGCGGCGCGGTTCTGCACGTTGACCATCGCCATGTCGGGGTCGGTGCCTTGCCGGAAGAAAATGCCGATGGAGGCGGTGCCGTTGTTCGAGGCCGACGACGTCATGTACATCATGCCCTCGACACCGTTGATGGCCTCCTCTAAGGGTACGACGACGCTCTTCTGCACCGTCTCGGCGTTGGCGCCGGTGTAGCTGGCCATGATGCGGACGGTGGGCGGGGCAATCTCAGGAAACTGCTCCAGCGCCAGACGACTGAGCCCGATGATGCCGACGATGACCATCAGCACCGAAATGACGCCCGACAGTATGGGCCTGTCTATGAATGTCTTAACGTTCACTTTTCACTCTTCACTTTTCACTCTTCACTTTTCACTCTTCACTTCAATCCCATCTTTGAGCAGGCCGGCACCCTCGGCAATGATGGTGTCGCCCTTGGCGAGGCCCCGCTCGACCACGTACTCGCGGCCGTTGTTCAGGCGGAAGAGCTCGACGGGCGTGGCCTTCGTCCTGCCGCCGACGACACGGTAGACAAACGTGCGGTTCTGCAGCTCGTAGGTCGCCTCCTGAGGCACGACGATGCAGTCGCGGCGCTGGGTGGTGACGATGACGGTGCCGCTGCCACCGTTGTGCAGCAGCCGACGGTCGTTGGGGAAGACGGCGCGCAGCGTGACGGCGCCCGTGGCGGCATCGACGGTGCCGCTGACGGCATCGATGCGCCCCTTGCGCTCAAACTCGCTGCCGTTGCTCAGCAGCAGGCCGACGGCTGGCGACTGGCGGATGAACTCGTCCATAGAGCCAAACTGGCCGATGAGGTCGATGGCCTGGTTCTCGCTGATGCTGAAGTAGGCATACATCTCGTGGTCGTCGGCCACGGTGACCAGCGGCTCGCTGATACTGCTGCCGACGAGCGACCCGACGTGCCACGGAATCATTGAGGCCACGCCGCTGACGGGGCTCTTCACCTCGGTGTACGACAGGCTGTTACGGGCGTTGCGCTCCTGGGCACGGGCCTGAGCCAGCGCGGCCTCGGCCTCGAGCAGGGCGTTGCGCATGGTCTGTACCGACACGTCGCCGACGACGGCTCCCGCCTGCAGCCGCTGCTCGTTCTCGTAGTTCATGCGGGCTGTCGACAGCTTGGCCTCGGCACTGCGCCGGGCGGCAACGGCCACCTCGAGGGCGGCGCGGTAGGGCACCTGGTCGATGACGAACAGCGTCTGGCCCCGACGGACCTGATCGCCCTCGCGGATACAAATACGTGTGATGTTTCCCGTCACCTGCGGACGGACCTCTACAATCTGGCGGCCCGTCAGCCGCGCGCTGTACTGCTGGCTGAGGCTGACGTCCTGGGTGGTGACGGTGAGTATCGGGTAATGGGCAGCGGGCTTCTCGTCCTTCTTCTGCCGACCGCCACAGGCAAGCAAAAGAAGGCACAGCACAGCCACGCCCAATTCGCTGAATTTAGTTTTCATATCTGTTCTATTGACGCTCGGCGTCGGCAAAAGTCAAACGCGGGAACCGTCAAATTAAAATAAATTAACCATCGCAGGCACGCTTATCCCACCAATTTGCACTATCTTTGCAGAATGAAACTGCAAAAACTACTGACCGCACTCCTTATATGTCTTGCGACGACAGCCGTCAGGTCGCAGGAACCCGCCGACGTTGAGTCACGCCTACGGCAAATCGACGAGGCCATAGCCGCCTCGCCACGCTACGTGGCTGAACGCGAAGCGAAGATTTCGCTGGCCCGCCATGCCCTCGGGCAAGCCAGCGGGAAAGACAGATACGACGTGAGCTTCCGCCTCTACGAGCTATACCGCCCCTTCGTCAGCGACTCGGCCATCTACTTCCTGCGCCAGTGCATCGCCTTAGCCGAACAGCAGGGGGAGCAGGCCGAGGCCGTGCGCTGCCGCTCGCTGCTGGCCATACGCTGCTCGAACATCGGGCTCTACGACGAGGCACTCAACATTCTCGACTCCATACAGCCTGGCTCAGGACTTGACAAGACGGTCGTAGGCACCTACTACGAAGCCTACAACAACGTGTATGGCGAACTGAGCTACTACACACGGCTTGACGACATGCGCGGCCACTACCAGGAGGAGGAGCAGCGCTACAAGCAACTGATGATGGAGAACCTGGCGCCGACGAGCGAGTCGTGCCTGCTGCGACGCGAGCAGACGGCCCAGGGCCGGGGGGAGCTGGAGGCGTCGATGGCCGTCAACGACGAATGGATGAAGACGGTGGAGCCCGGCAGCCATCCCTACGCGCTGGCAGCCCTCTACCGCTATATCGAGTATAAGCTCCGCAAGGACACGGCGCAGATGATGTTCTGGCTCACGGAGTCGGTACTGGCCGACATCCGCAATGCCGCCATGGACCAGGGGTCAATGTGGGAACTGGCCAACGAGCTGATGCTCAGCGGCGACGTCGACCGCGCCTCACGCTACATCAGCTATACGAGCGACTGCGCCAACCGCTACGGGTCGCGACAGCGCAACTGGCAGATAGCCCCGCTGCTGTCGCACATTGCCAACGAATACAAGACGCAGAGCGAGCGGCGCGCCACGCAGCTCTGGTGGACGGTGGCTCTCGTCAGCGTGCTGGCACTGCTGCTGCTGGCTGCCCTCTTCTTTGCCCACCGCCGCAACAAGCAGCTCCACTCGGCCCGCAACGCCCTGAAGGCCTCGAACGACGGGCTGGCGGCGGCCAACAGTCAGCTGGCCACGCAGAAGGACGCACTGGCCGCCCTGAACGCGCAACTACAGACGGTGAACGCGCAGCTGCAGACGGTGAACGCGCAGCTGACGGAGAGCAACCGCGTGAAGGAGGCCTACATCGGCCGCTTTATGAGTCTCTGCGCTCAATATATCGACAAGATTGACAACTACCGGAAGATGGTGAACCGGAAGATGAAGAACAAGGAACTGGAGGAGCTGTTTCAGCTGTCGAAGTCGACGGAGCTGAAGGAGAAGGAACTGGAGGAGCTCTACGAGAACTTCGACACGGTGTTCCTGCACCTCTTCCCCAACTTCGTCGACGGCTTCAACAGTCTGCTGCAACCCGAAATGCGCATCCACCCCAAGAAAGAGAACCGGCTGACGACCGACATCAGAATCTTCGCACTCATCCGCCTGGGCTTCGAGGACTCGTCGAAGATTGCCGAGTTCCTACACTACTCCGTCAACACCATCTACAACTACCGCGCACGCATCAAGAACGGCGCCCTCGGCAACCGCGAACTGTTCGAGAAGCAGGTCAAAGCACTGTAGAAAGGCGATAATTGTAAAAGCTACACCTCTATATTCCGTCCACTCTTTTTGAGGCCCGACAAAAAACGCAACCAACTGACTTACAGACCCATAACGCTGAGAGAGGCTGAAAAACGTCCACTTTTTCAGCCACTCCCCGCGACGCCATTGCTTTTTTTGCTTACCTTTGCAGTCGGAAACCTAAAAGGGCAACAACAATCTTTAATAATAACCAAATTACCGACAAACTATGAAGAAAAGCAGGTATCTACTGCTGTTGTTGACACTCGTCGTGTCAATGGCTGCGAAAGCCCAAGGCATCTTGGGAACAGTGACAGACGACCAGGGGGAACCCGTCATCGGGGCTTCTGTCGTCGAAAAAGGAAACCCACAGAACGGCACCATCACCGACTTCAATGGTAACTTCACCATCAAGGTCAGCCAGGGTACACCTATTATTATCAGCTACATCGGCTACGTCACCCAGCAGGTGAACGCCACCAGCGGCATGAGCGTCACGCTGAAGGAAGACGCACAGACGCTGCAGGACGTGGTGGTCATCGGCTACGGCGTGCAGAAGAAGAGCGTCGTCACGGCCTCCATCGCCAAGGTCTCGTCAGACGACCTCGACGGCAAGACCCGCCTGCGCGCCGAGGATGCACTGAAGGGCATGGCCGCCGGCGTGAACGTCATGTCGGCCTCAGGCCAGCCGGGTGCCAAGTCGATGATCCGCATCCGCGGCGTCGGAACCATCAACAGCTCCGAGCCCCTCTACATCATCGACGGCATGCCCACCGACCAGAACGGCATGGAGAGCGTCAACCCCGGCGACATCGAGTCGATCGAGGTGCTGAAGGACGCCGCATCGGGGGCCATCTACGGTGCCCGGGCCGCCAACGGCGTCATCCTCGTAACAACCAAGAAGGGC
This sequence comes from uncultured Prevotellaceae bacterium, assembly GCA_946617675.1. Taxonomy (GTDB): domain Bacteria; phylum Bacteroidota; class Bacteroidia; order Bacteroidales; family Bacteroidaceae; genus Prevotella. Next base: position 35,483 of record CAMOKH010000075.1, read on the forward strand.
AAGGTGGGCAAGGCCCAGATCAACTACAGCTTCTCGCAGGGCTGGCAAAGCGCCTGGAAGAAGCGCGACGTGACAGGAGCCACCGACTACGCCATCCTGCAGAACGAGCGCCGCGTCCAAAACGGAATGGCGCCCCTCTACATGGACCCCTATAACCTGAAGGATGTCAACGGCGATGCCATCAGCGGATTCGGCACCGACTGGCAGGACCTGCTCTTCAACGACAACGCCCCCATCCAGCAGCACGACCTGAGCATCAGCGGCGCTTCGGAGAAGGTGAACTACTACCTCTCCTTAGGCTACTTTGACCAGGAGGGCATCGTGGGCGGCAACTTCGGACAGTCGAACTACGACCGTCTGACCATCCGCTCGAACAACCAGTTCAACCTGCTCGACGCCACCCAGGAGCGCAACTTCCTGAACAAGCTCGACCTGAGTGCCAACCTCTCGTATATGAGGGTACACAACACGGGCGTGAGCGACAACTCCACCTGGGGCTCGCCACTCGGCTCGGCACTCTACCTGGCACCAACGCTGCCCGTCACGCTGACGCAGCTGGGCTACGAGGAAGACGGCACACCGCGCTACGGACAGAACATGATTGACCGCTACGCAGCCTACGACCTCTACTACGACGCCAACGGCAACCCCTACACCATACCCGGCTACGTGGGCAGCTATCAGGAGCAGAACAACCCCATCGCCATGATGCAGGGCAACCCCAACCGCAACTGGAGCCACAAGTTCATGCCGAAGTTCTCGCTCGACCTACAGCTCTGGGACGAGCTGAGATACCACTTCAGCTACAGCGCCGAACTGTCGTTCTGGGGCTACGAAGGGGCCACGCTGCAGAAGTACTACTTCTCGGGCAACAGCAACAGCGACCACACGCAGGCCACGGCCTACAAGGGCAACAACTCGACGTGGCAGATAGAGAACACGCTGACCTACGACAAGGTCTTTGGCAAGCACACCATCGGCGTCGTACTCGGACAGAGTGCCCTCAAGACGAAGGGCGACGAACTGGGCGGCTCGCACTGGAACCTGGTGAACCCCGACAAGCCCAGCATCAACTACACCACCGGCGGCAGCCTGGAACTATCGACCGACGACGACGGCAAGGTGAACGGGGCCAAGAGCCTCGTCGGCGTGTGGGGCGGCCCCTACACCGAGCACCGACTGGCCTCGCTCTTCGCCCGACTGAGCTACAACTACGACGAGCGCTACATGGTGCAGGCCACCATCCGCCGCGACGGGTCCAGCCGCTTCGGGTCGAACAACAAGTACGGCACGTTCCCCTCGTTCTCAGTGGGCTGGAACGCCATGAACGAGCAGTTTATGAAGCAGACCCGCGACTGGCTCACCAACCTGAAGCTGCGTGCCAGCTGGGGTAAGAACGGTAACGACAACATCGGCGACTTCGCCTACACCACACTGACGGCCGCAGGCGGCAGCAGCAACTACTACTACGGACAGACGGCCTCGATGACCTACGGCTCGAAGGCTAACCGACTGGCCAACGAAGACCTGAAGTGGGAGGAGAGCGAGCAGACGAACATCGGCGTGGACTTCGGATTCTGGAACAACCAGCTGACCTTCAGCGTCGACTGGTTCCAGAAGAAGACCAACGGCATGATCATCGACATGCCCATACCCAGCTACGTCGGCGAGCAGCGCCCGCTGGCCAACGTCGGCGACATGAAGAACAGCGGCTGGGAGTTTGAACTGGGCTACAAGTGGAACATCAGCGACGCACGCTTCGCCGTGAAGGCCAACGCTGCCTACCTGAAGAACGAACTGACGAACCTGGGCAACGACACCGGATTCCTGAACTGGGGAATCAGCCAGTTCAGCGACGGCGGCACACGCGCCGAGAACGGACAGCCCTTCCCCTTCTTCTATGGCTACAAGACCAACGGCATACTGCAGAACCAGACCGAGGCCGACGCCTATAATGCCGCCTACGGCACCACTTCGAAGCCCGGCGACTTCCGCTTCGTCGACACCAATGGCGACAACAAGATAAACTCCGACGACCGCACGAACATCGGCAACGGCGTGCCCAAATGGAACTTCGGACTGAACTTCGACGCCGAGTGGAAGGGCATCGACCTGGGCGTCTTCTTCCAGGGGGTCAGCGGCGTCGACGTGTTCGACGCCACCTACCGCCAGGACATCGCCTCGGGCAACTATCCCACCTGGATCCTACAGCGCTGGACGGGCGAGGGCACATCGAACAGCGTGCCCACACTGGGCGACGCGAAGAACTGGGTGGTCAGCGACATGTATGTCCGCGACGGCAGCTACCTGCGCCTGAAGAACATCACCCTGGGCTACACGCTGCCACGCTGGCTGACGAGCATGATCGGCATCAGCCGCCTGCGCGTCTACGGACGGGCCGAGAACCTCTTCACCTGGACCAAATACTGGGGCTTCGACCCGGAAATCGGTGCCGGATGGGACAACGACGCCCAGCGGCACAGGACGGAGTTATCGGGGGTTGACTACGGTGTCTATCCTCAGGCCCGTACCTATACTATCGGATTTAATATTTCATTGTAAAGCCCACCCCCGACCCCTCCCCAAGGGAGGGGAGGTCAGATAGGCTTGCAAACAATAATAGTAACAAGAAAAAAAACAGTAATTATGAACACGAACAATATGAAAAAACATATTAAGACTGTACTTTTGGGTCTCGGTACTATCTTAATGCCCCTCTCTTGGGGAGGGGTTGGGGTGGGCTTCCTCACGGCCTGCACCGAAGACTTCCTTGAGGTGACGAAACCCGACGGCGAACCACTCGAGGAGTATTATACCACAGAGACGACCCTCAACGAGGCACTCACGTCGGCCTATGCACCCCTGCACTGGCCCGACTGGGACAACAAGGCCTACAACGACCTGACCATCGACGCCGAAATCATGGGCGACGACTTCTGGGTCGGGGGCGAGCACGCCACCGACAACCTGCACTGGCACCGCCTGTTCAACTTCGCTGCCGACGGCAACAACACGCTGGCCACGCTCTGGAGCGACTTCTACAGCGGCATCAAGCGCTGCAACGACGCCATCAAGTATGCCTCATGGCCCGGCAAGGCCAGCGACACCTTCCGCCGGTCGATGGAGATGCAGGCCCGTCTGCTACGCGTGTACTATTACAATATATTATGGCACTACTACGGCAACGTGCCCTTCTACCTGGAAAACCTATCGCTGCCTTACACGGCACCGCAGATTTCGGCCGACGAGATATACAACCGACTGCTGCCCGAACTCGAGGAGATCATCGCCTCAGGCGTGCTGCCCATGCGCTGGGCTAATGCCGAGAGCGGACGCGTGAGCCAGGCGTTTGCTTACATGCTCTATGCCGAGATGGTGATGTACCAGAACGACACGGCACGCTATCCGCAGGCACTGGCCTTCATGAAGCAGATTATCGGCGACAGCAGCTACGCACTGAACCCCGACTTCGCTGCCCTGTGGCAGGAGAGCGGCGAGTGGTGCCAGGAGAGCATCTTCGAAATCAACTACAACGACGACCAGGCACAGCGCGACTGGGGCGACGCTGCCCTCAACGCCGGCGGCACCGTATTCCCGACGCTCTGCTCGCCCAACGGCTGGAGCGGCGGCGAAGGCTGGGACAGCGGCAACGACGGATGGGGATTCCTGCCCATGAAGGTAGAGACCTATAATATGTACGCCGACAACGACGTGCGCCGCGACGTCACCTGCTGGGACGTGCGCGACTACAGCTACACCGAGCGCTATCAGGACACGCACATCTGGCACGGCAAGTACCGTCCGAAGTCGGACAACAACAAGGACTGCCCCACGTCGAAGAACCTGAACTATAACAACAACAAGCGCATCTACCGCTACGCCGAGACACTGCTCAACGCCGCCGAGCTGCTGTTGCAGACGGGAGGCAGCGCCGCCGAGGCTACGGGCTACGTGAACGAGGTACGCACGCGAGCCGGTCTGGCCGCACTCGCTGACGTCACCATCGACGACATCCTGACCGAGCGCCACCTGGAGTTCTGCGGCGAGGGCAAGCGCTACTTCGACCTCGTCCGCGCCGAGGGCATCAGCGGTGCCACGCAGAAAGCCTCTACGGTGCTCGTGCCCGACAGCTACGGCTACCGCACCAACTCCTGGACGGCCAGCAAGAAGCACATCCCCCTGGCCCAGAGCGAGCTTGACGCCGACCCCACGCTGAAGCAGAACAATTATTAAAAAGGACTACGAATTTAACGAATATAACGAATTATGAAAACAAAGATATATAACCTATTCCACGCATGTTTGCTGTGCTGCGGCGCCGCCGCAGCCCTCACCGCCTGCTCCGCCGACGAATTCAGCGGCGCCGACGCCAACGGTCTGCCCACGGTCAGCGGTGTTGACTTCAACATCAGCGTCGATCAGGAGACCAATCAGATGGTGGCCAACTATACGCCGCAGGCCGGAACCTATCCCGTCTGGATCCTTGACGGCACAAGCTACTCCACGCTGAACGAGGTGGGCTACAAGAACGACGAGGCCGGTACGCACACCGTCGAGCTGAGAATCGCCAACCGCAACGGCATCAGCCAGGCTGGCGTGAAGAAGGAGTACACCTTCAACGAGACGAAGATTGACTACTCGGCCGACTTCCGACGCATCACCGGCAAGGAGTGGCGCATAGACAACAAGGAGGTGGCACACATGGGCTGCGGCGAGGCCGGCACCGACGCCACCTCATGGTGGAAAGCCAATGCCGACGACAAGAAGGCCTTCGGCGTCTACGACGACCGCATCACCTTCACCGCCGATACCCGCAAGGGCGGCAGCTTCACCTACAGTGCCGGTGCCGACGGCATGACCTACGTCAACAAAGAAACGAAGTGGGCCAACGGTGCCACTGAGGATGTGGACGTGGCCCTGGGCAACCAGACGGCCACCTGGAACTTCGAGGAACTCGACTGGAAAGACATCGACGGCAACGTCACCAAGCAGCGCTATATCCGCCTGGCGGCCAACACGCTCTTCCCGTACGTCAGCAGCGATGCACAGTATGAAGACCCGCTGTTCCGCGTTGAGCAGCTGACGGCCAATAAGCTGGTGCTCGTCTACGACAAGCCCGACCGCAGCATCGCCTGGCGCTTCGTCTTCACAAGCAAGGAGGGCGAGAAGGCGTTTACGGGATTCGACGCCAACAGCCAGTTCAACATGTGGAAGGGCATTACGCCGACCATGGAGTTCTGGTATGCTCCCGGCTGGAGCCAGATTGCCGACCCGGGCTTCAAGGATGATGGCAACGACTACACCATCATGCTGCCCGAGGCCACAACCGACCAGTGGCAGGCACAGGTGAAATTCCACACCGACCTGACCACCGACGCCGCTACGAACTACGACTTCTCGGCCGTCCTGAACAGCGACAAGGACCTGAACGGCGCCACGGTGAAGCTGGTGCTCGACGGCGACGACGGCGTGTTCTACTTCACCGACCGCATCGACCTGAAGGCCGGCGAGGACTACATCTTCTGGAAGAGCGACATGCCCGGCATCGACATGCCCAAGGTGATGCTCGTGCTCGACTTCGGCGGCTGTCAGGATGGTACGACCGTCAACGTGTCGAACATCGTGCTGAAGAAGCATGCCGACGACGACGGCACAGTGCCTCCCAACGACGACAAGCCTGACACACCCGATGTCCCCACGATGGACTGGGACTACGAGAGTGGTGCCAACCTTTGGAAAGCTGTTGACGACGGTACATTGTTCGACGCCTTCGGCTACTGGTTTGCTGACAATAGTTGGACTGCACTTGGCACTCAGCCCGAAGCTACTCACAGCGGCGACACCTACGAGATTACTCTGCCTGAGGGTATGGGCGGCTCGCAGTGGCAGGGGCAGTTCCACATTGACACCAAGCTCACGGCACTTGCTTCGAAGGCCTACAACTTCTACTTCGTGATGGAGGCTGACAACGATTGTCCTCAGGTGACTGTCAAGCTCACCGACTCAGGCGATACCAACTTCTTCTGCGAGGGACGCCACGACATTAAGGCTGACGAACCCTTCATCTTCAAACTGACGGGAGCAAGCCTGAAAGAAGGTACTGATGCTTCAGCTATCCGTCTGTTCTTCGACTTCGGCGGCTCGCCTGCCGGCACTCATATCAAGATCAGCAAGATTTACTTCGAGGAGAATGTCTCCATGAGCTATGACGATGCCAACAACTTGTGGAAAGCCGTTGACAGTGGCGATGCCTTCATCAGCGTCACACCGTGGTTTGCCAACGACGGATGGACGCAGATAGGCGACCCCGTGTGGAAGCATGAAGCAGGCAAATGGAGCCTCACCATCCCCGAGGGCATGGGCGGCTCGCAGTGGCAGGGACAGTTCCCCATCAACACCACGCTGACCGCGGCACAGGCCGATGCCTACAACTTCTCGTGTACTATCTTAGCTGACAACGACTGCCCGGGCGTGACCATCAAACTGACGGAGACCGACGATGCCGACGGCACCAAGCACGATGGCAACTTCTTCTTTGCCGACCGCCACAACGTGAACGCCGACGAGCCGTTTGTCTATCAAGTGACAGGCGTCAAGCTGTTCCAGAACGATGCGCACGCCCTGTCGCTGTTCTTCGACTTCGGCGGCACGCCTATCGGCACCAACATTGTTATCAGTGACATCATTCTTGAAAAGGCTCAATAAATGAAACATCTCATGCTTTATTCATTCATGCTCACTCTCGCCGTGGCCCTCTGGGGCTGCGGGGGGAGCGACAACGACGACCCGCAGCCCGCAGCCGTCAGCATCACCGTCTCGCAGGAGAGCATCAGCGTGCCGGCCGACGGCGGTACATATACCGTCAGCGTCACGACGACGGGCAAGGAGTGGGGAGCCTACGCCGACCAGGACTTCATCACGGTGAACACGAACAACACGGTAGCCCAGACGGGCACGCTGACGGTCACGGTTCCTGCTAATCCGACGACCAGTGCCCGCACGGGCTCTGTCATCGTCATGTCGGGGACTGCCCGTAAGACCGTCAGCGTAGCGCAGGTGGCGGCAGCACAGTCGGCCTACAATGCGCCCGAAGGCTACTCACTCGTCTGGCAGGATGAGTTCGACAAGGGTTCGGAGCTGAACCCCGACGATTGGACCCACGAGGTGAAGGGAAGCGGATGGGTAAACCACGAACTGCAGAACTACGTCAACCACAAGACGCCCGAGGGGCAGCTCGTCACCGAGGTGCGGGGCGGCAAGCTGCGCATCACGGCGCTGAAGGAGAACGGTAAGGTCTACTCCGGCCGCGTCTATGCCAAGGTGAAGCAGGGGTGGCAGTACGGCTACATCGAGGCGAGCATCAAGCTGCCGAAGGGCAAGGGCACGTGGCCCGCCTTCTGGATGATGCCCGTGAACTTCCGCTCATGGCCGGCCGACGGCGAGATTGACATCATGGAGGAGGTGGGCTACCATCCCAACTACGTCTCGTCGAGTCTGCACGCCAATGCCCACGTCCACTCAAACGGCACGCAGGTCACCCACGAGATGTTCTGCCAGGGTGCCGAGGACGAGTTCCACACCTACGCCATCCTCTGGACAGCCAACAACATCACAACCTACGTTGACGGCAAGCAGCAGCTGAGCTACGACAACCGGGGCAAGGGGCGCGACGACTGGCCCTACGACGACCCGTTCTACGTCATCTTCAACCTCGCCTGGGGCGGCGACTGGGGCGGTGCACAGGGAGTCGACGAGAGTGCCCTGCCTGCCGTAATGGAGGTTGACTACATCCGCGTGTTCCAAAAAAGATAAGCAACATGAAACATCTGGTATTGACAATAGTAGCGGGCCTGGGATGCCTAAGCCCGCTACAAGCACAGACTTTGCCCGTCTATCTTGACGAGTCGAAACCCCTGGAGCAGCGCATCGACGATGCACTGAGCCGGATGACGCTCGACGAGAAGATTGCCGTTATCCATGCGCAGTCGAAGTTCTCAAGCCCCGGCGTGAAGCGTCTCGGATTCCCTGACCTTTGGACTGACGACGGCCCACACGGCGTCCGGCCCGACGTGCTCTGGGACGAATGGGAGCAGGCCGGACAGACCAACGACTCGTGCGTGGCCTTCCCGGCACTCACCTGCCTGGCCGCCACATGGAATCCAGCGATGGCACGCCTCTACGGCGAGAGCCTCGGCGAGGAGGCCCTCTATCGCGGCAAGAATGTCATTCTGGGACCTGGTGTGAACATCTACCGCACACCGCTCGGAGGCCGTAACTTCGAGTACATGGGCGAAGACCCGTTGCTGGCCTCGCGCATGGTCGTTCCCTATGTGCAGGGGCTGCAGTCGAAGGGGGTGGCCGCCTGTGTCAAGCACTACGCCCTGAACAACGACGAGGAATACCGCCACCAGGTGAACGTCAAGGTGAGCGACCGCGCCCTCCACGAAATCTACCTGCCCGCCTTCCGGGCTGCCGTTCAGGAGGGTGGTGCGTGGGCCATCATGGGCGCCTACAACCTATACAACAACCAGCACAATTGCCATAACGAGATGATGCTCAACAAGATTCTGAAACAGGACTGGGGATTCGACGGCGTCGTCATCAGCGACTGGGGCGGCTGCCACGATACCGATGAGGCCGTCCGCAACGGATTGGACCTGGAATTCGGCACGTGGACCGACGGGCTGACGATGGGCAAGACCAACGCCTACGACGCCTACTACCTGGCCGACGCCTACAAGCAGGGAATCCGCGAGGGCCGCTACACGACGAAGGAGCTCGACGACAAGGTGCGCCGCGTGCTGCGACTGTTCTACCGCACTACCATGCGCCGCAACAAGCCCGTCGGCTTCCTCTGCTCCGACGCCCACTACGAAGCAGCCCTGAAGATTGCCCAGGAGGGCATCGTGCTGCTGAAGAACGCCACCATTCCCGACGGTTCTCCGTCGGGCAAGCGCAACCTCCTGCCCATCAATCCCACCGAGGCTCGCTCCATACTCGTGGTCGGCGAGAACGCCATCAAGATGATGACCGTCGGCGGTGGCTCCTCTTCACTCAAAGCACAGCGCGAGATTCTGCCCCTCGACGGCATCAAGGCCCGCTTCAAGTCGGCCACGGTTGACTACGCCCGGGGGTATGTGGGCGATACCATTCAGAGCTATAATGGCGTCACTGTCGGCCGCAGTCTCTACGAGACGCGCAGCCAGGCCGAACTCACGGCCGAGGCCGTCGACAAGGCACGCCGCGCCGACATCGTCGTCTTCATCGGCGGACTCAACAAGAGCGACTATCAGGACTGTGAGGGCCACGACCGCAAAAACTACGACATGCCCTACGCACAGAATGAAGTCGTCGAAGCTATCCTGAAAGTGAATCCCCGTCTGGTGTTCGTCAACATCTCTGGCAACGGCATTGCACTACCCTGGCTGGCAAAGGTGCCCGCCGTGGTGCAGGCATGGTTCATCGGCTCCGAGGCTGGCGAGGCCATAGCCTCGGTTCTCGCCGGCGACGTCAACCCTTCTGGCAAACTGCCCTTCACTTGGTATGCTTCGCTCAACCAGTGCGGCGCCCACGCCACCGGCAGCTATCCCGGCACATGGCGCCCTGACCACAGGGTGATCGACGAGGAATACCGTGAAGACATCTTCGTCGGCTACCGATGGACAGACCGTCTGAAGGCGAAGGACAAGCCGCTGTTCCCCTTCGGCCACGGACTGAGCTACACCACCTTCAAGCTCGGCAGGGTGACGGCCGACAAGGTGTCGATGGGGGCCGCCGACAGCCTGACGTTCACCATCCCCGTCAGCAACACGGGCTCGGTGGCTGGGGCCGAAACGGTGCAGCTCTACATCAGCGAGAAGCAGCCCAAGGGGGAGCGCCCCGTCAAGGAGCTGAAAGCCTTCCAGAAGGTTTTCCTCAAACCCGGCGAAACGCGCCTCGTCTCACTCACCATCGGCAAGGAAGCCCTCAGCCACTACGACGGCGGCACCGGCCGGTGGACAATCAGCCCCGGAGCCTTCGAGGCACTCGTCGGCACGTCGGCGGCCGACATCGCCGCCCGCTGCAAATTCACGTTCAAATAGAAGGCCAGGCGGCTGATTTAGAAATAATTAACCATCGGAACATTCTGTTTTCTCGTAATTTGTCATACCTTTGCACCCTAATTAAAAACAAACAAAGCAAAAAATGATAGAAAAATTCCTCTCGCCAGAGACCTACTCGCTCATCGGACAGTGGGCCATCAGTTTCTGTAAAAACCTCATCGTGGCCGCCATCGTCTTCTACGTCGGCAGCCGACTCATCAAGCTCGTCACACGACTCGTCACCAAGGCGCTCGAACGCAGCAAGGTCGACAGCTCGTTATACAGCTTCCTCACCAGCATCGTCAACGTCGCGCTGTGGCTCGTGCTCGCCATCATCATCATCTCAATCTTCGGCATCGAGACCTCGTCGTTCATCGCGCTATTCGCGTCGGCAGGCATGGCTATCGGCATGGCCCTCAGCGGCACGCTGCAGAACTTCGCCGGAGGCGTCATGGTGCTGCTCTTCAAACCCTACAAGGTGGGCGACTTCATCGAGGCACAGGGCTATGCCGGTACGGTGAAGGAGATACAGATATTCAACACCATCATTCGCACCAACGATGCCCAGACCATCATCGTACCCAACGGCGGACTGGCCACAGGCTCGCTCAAGAACTACTCTACTGAACCCTACCGCCGCGTCGACCTTGACTTCCAGTTTGCCTACGGCACCGACTACAACGACGTGAAGCAGGCTATTGCTGAAATCCAGCAGCGCTGCCCGCAAATCGTACAGGCTCCACCGGCCGATTCGCCCAACGTAACGGCCCCTTGGATAGGTCTGACCAAACTGGGCGACAGCGGCGTCGTGGCCACCACCCGGCAGTGGTGCAGGAGTGCCGACTACTGGACCGTCGCAGGGTTTATGAACGAGACCGTCTATCAGGAGCTGAAGTCGCGTGGATTCATGTTCCCCTTCAACCGCATGGATGTCAACATCGTCAGCAAAACGAACTAAAGCGATTCACGCCCGTTTATCATTAACAAATAAAGGAGAAAGACTATGAAAGAGCAAGTATTACAAGCCATGCGCGAGGCCGGAAAGCCCGTCTCGGCAGGCGACGTGAC
>CAMOKH010000076.1 GCA_946617675.1 uncultured Prevotellaceae bacterium
GCCTTGGCCAGCAGCGTCTTACCGGTTCCCGGAGGTCCTACGAGCAGGGCGCCCTTGGGAATCTTGCCGCCCAGTTCGGTGTACTTCTGCGGGTTCTTCAGGAAGTCCACGATCTCCTGCATCTCCTGCTTGGCACCGGCCTGTCCGGCCACGTCCTTGAACGTGATGCCCAGTTCGCCGCCCTTCTCGTACATCTTCGCCTTCGACTTGCCGACCGAGAACATGCCGGCGCCGAAACCGGCGCCATTGCCCACGCGGCGGAAGAGCAGCATCCAAAGGCCGACGAGCAGCAGGATAGGCAGCAGACTCATGAAGAGGTCGCCGATGACGCTGCCGCCCGACCGGTTCTCGTAGCTCAGCTTGCCTTTGAACTTGCCTTCGGCTTTCATCTTCTCGACGAACTGCTCCACCTGGTCAACCGAGCCTATCTCGACGTCGACGTAGGGCGACGTGCCCGTCTGCTTGTGTCCCTGCTTGAAGACGTCGCGTATGTGCTCTGCCTTGACGTACATCTTCAGCGTGCTCTGGTTCTTGTTCACCACAATCTTGTCGGCATAGCCGCGCTCGACGAACGCCTTGAAGTCGCTGTAGGTCGACTCAGTGTGGGCCTGTACGGCGGCCACACCGTCGCCCGAGCTTGTGGCATAGAGCATGATGAGTGTCAGGATGACCAAGATGTATATCCAGTTCATGTTGAACTTGGGCATATTCGTCTTTGGTCCGTTGTTGTTATTCGGTTTGTTCTGTTCCATCAATTATCAATTGTCAATTATCAATTGTCAATTATCAATTATCAATTCTCAATTCTCAATTCTCAATTCTCAATTCCTTTCAGTCCAGATCGGGAATGTATGTCAGCTTGGCGTCGTCCCAGAGATGCTCCAGGTCGTAGTACTCGCGCACGTCGGGCAGGAAGACGTGTACCAGCACGTCGGTATAGTCCATGGCCACCCACTGGGCGTTCTCCAGTCCCACGACGTGGGCCGGGCGCTCGTTGAGTTCCTTGCGGGCAAAGTCGCCCACCGACTCGGTGATGGCCTCCACCTGACTGGGCGAGTTGCCCTGGCAGATGACGAAATAGTGGCAGATGGTGCCGTCGATGCCTGAGAGGTCGGCCACCACGATGCCCGTACCTTTCTTCTCTTGAATCCCTTTGGTAATGGTTTCTACTAATTCCTTTGTTTGCTCCATTTATATTAATGATGTGTGAAATGTTCTGCAAAGGTAGTTGTTTTTCTTCGTTTCCGCCGCATAATGAGAGAAAATTTGAGTATTTTTAAAAAAAACTTTCAAAAAGTTTTGGTAGTTCGGGAAAAAGTCGTACCTTTGCACCCGCAAATCAGGAACAAGGGTGTTCCGCTTGTGACAATGGAAATTGGGGTATGGTGTAATGGTAACACTACAGATTCTGGTCCTGTCATTCTTGGTTCGAGTCCGAGTACCCCAACATGAGAGCCGCTAAGTTACTGGAGTTCAGTGCTTGGCGGCTCTTTGTTTTTTGTCGTTCAGGCTCTGGAGCGTGAGTTTGTGCCGGAGCACGGCCGACGTGAGCTTTCCACGTTTTTCCTGCACTTCCTGCACTGACCGCTGATAATGAGGTAGTTAGACCGCCTAAAGTACCTGTTTTTCCTGCACTGATTAAACTATTTTCCTGCACTGCGCTTTCACTATCTTTCATCGCACCGCGGTAATTGAAAAACGCGCTGTAAATATATTTCAAAAAGTCAGTCAGCTTTTTCGACAAACTGTGAAAATCTGATTTTCAAGCCATGAAAAATTGTTTTTCAAGCCGCGAAAAAAATCCTGACTGCCCACTTTTCACCCTAAGCTGACCGAGTTTGGTGCAGCAGTGCAGCTTTTCAGTGTAGGTCAGTGCAGGATTGAGCCGCCGAAACGGCTCCTAACTGATTGATAATCAGTGGTCAGTGCAGGAAGTGCAGGAAAATTAAGCCGTGGTCACCAGGCGCGAGCCGTCGGACTGCTCGGCGATGGTGACGCGGACGGCATCGGCGGGCAGGAGGTCTTCGATGAGTTCGGGCCACTCGACGAAGCAGAGGGAGCCACTGTAGAAGTAGTCCTCGTAACCCATGTCGTAGGCTTCGTCAAGGCGCTTTATGCGGTAGAAATCGAAGTGGTAGACAGCCCCCTCCAACCTCCCCCCGCAGGGGAGGCTATATTCGTTGACGATGGCGAAGGTGGGCGAGGTGACGACGTCCTCGACGCCCAACTGCTCGCAGACGGCCTTGATGAACGTGGTCTTGCCGGCACCCATGCTGCCGTAGAAGGCGAAGACGCGGCTGTCGCCGATGGTGTCGATAAACTGGCGAGCGGCCTCGCCGATATGCTCAATGTCTGTTATCTTTATCTCCATAAATCGAAAATCTGTAAATCGTAAATAACGTTATCTTTTCTTCCCCGTCAGCGTGACAATCGGTATGATCATCTCCTCCATCGAGATGCCGCCGTGCTGGAACGTGTCGCGATAGTAGGAGACGTAGTAGTTGTAGTTGTTAGGGTAGGCGAAGAAGGAGTCGCTCGTGGCGAAGACGTAGCTGGTCGAGAGGTTGGGCGAGGGCAGCTGAGCCTTGGCGGGCTCGCGTATGACGAAGAGGTCGCGCGAGTCGTAGCTGAGGTTCTTGCCCAGCTTGTAGCGCAGGTTGGTGTTCGTGTTCCGGTCGCCGACAATCTTGACGGGCCGCGTGCAGCGAATGGAGCCGTGGTCGGTGGTGATGACGACGCGATAGTCGGTCTGAGCCAGGCGGCGGAAGAAGTCGGCGATGACGGAGTGGCGGAACCAGCTGAGGGTGATGCTGCGGTAGGCCGACTCGCTGTTGGCCAGTTCGCGCACCATGCGGCTCTCGGTCCGGGCGTGCGAGAGCATATCGATGAAGTTGAAGACGACGACGTTGAGGTCGTTCTTGTCGAGCTGGCCGAACTGCTGCATCAGTCGGTCGGCGTCCTGCGAGTTGTTCACCTTGTGGTATGAGAAGGTGTTATGTCGGCGGTAGCGGTCGAGCTGTGTCTGTATGAGCGGTGCCTCGTTGAGGTTCTTGCCCTCTTCTTCGTCCTCGTCGACCCACAGGTCGGGAAACATGCGGGCTATCTGGTCGGGCATGAGTCCTGAGAAGATGGCGTTGCGTGCATACTGAGTGGCCGTGGGCAGTATCGAGCAGTAGAGCTGCTCGTCGATGTCGAACTGGTCGCCGAGCTGCTGGGCCAGCATGCGCCATTGGTCGTAGCGGAAGTTGTCGAGCACGACGAGCATCACCTTCTGGCCGGCGTTGAGCAGGGGGAACACCTTCTCCTTGAAGATGCCGGGCGAGAGCAGCGGCGGGTTGCCGTCGCCCCGTATCCAGTCCATGTAGTTCTTCTTCACGAACTTGGCAAAGCCCAGGTTGGCCTCCTCCTTCTGCATGCGCAGCATGTCGGTCATCTGCGAGTCGGTGGCCGAGAGCTGCAGCTCCCAGTGTACGAGCCGGCGGTAGACGTCGGTCCAGTCCTGCCACGAGCGGCAGTCCATGATCTGCATGGCTATCTGCTGGAAGTTCTGCTGGTACTGGCTCTGCGTCACCTCGGTCTCAATCTCGCGGCGGTGGATGTTCTTCTTCAGCGTCAGGAGTATCTGGTTGGGGTTGACGGGCTTGATGAGGTAGTCGGCAATCTTCTGGCCGATGGCCTGTTCCATGATGTTCTCCTCCTCGCTCTTGGTGACCATCACCACCGGCAGGGCCGGCTGCAGCTGCTTGATGCGCTGCAGCGTCTCCAGACCGCTGAGACCGGGCATCTGCTCGTCGAGCAGTACGAGGTCGAACGACTGTTCGCCGCACAGCTCGATGGCGTCGGTGCCGTTCGAGACGGTGGCCACCTCGTAGCCTTTCTTTTCGAGAAACATGATGTGGGCTTTCAACTGCTCTATCTCGTCGTCAACCCAAAGCAATACTCCGTTTGTCGCCATGTTATTCTTGATTTGCTGATTATCGATTTTCTGTGTTACCGAATGACGTCTCGCCGTTACCAGAAGTCCTCGCCGAAGTCAAGGTTGCCGGTCTGAGGCTCCTCCTCCTCCTCGCCTTCGCCTTCGGTTTCCTCCTCGGGGGCCAGGTCCTCTATGTCGGGCTGCTCTACGCGCTCCGGGATGTTAAGCAGTTGCTCGGCGCTGACCTTGAGCGGCGTGAACGTCTGTTCGTAGAACTTCTCGTAGTCGTCGTAGGTGAAGCGGGTGCCGATGAGGGCGAGGTTCTGCTCGCTGATGACGAGGCTGCGGCAGTGGCCCAGCACGGGCTTCATCGCCTCGGTGGCGTGCAGCTTGCGGGCGTACTGCAGGGCTTCGTCGTAGCTGAGGAATCCGCTGACGAGCATGCGGTGTAGGCTGCCCTCGGCCTCGACCTGGAGGTCGAAGTTGCGCACGAGGAAGTTGGTGAAGTTGTAGCGGGCCAGCTCGAACAGCAGCTGGTTCTCGTTGACGGAGTCAGGCTCGTAGACAAGGATGTAGAGGAAGCCGGTGTTGCGTTCGGTCGAGAGGGTGTCGGTGGCGGTGGAGTCGCTGACGGTGGCCATGGTGATGTCGCGGCGCGACCAGACATCGCCCAGGTCGAACTTGCCGCCATAGAGCCGCCGTCCCTCCTGGACGCCTTTGACAATCATGCCCGCCAGTTCGGTGACCTCGCTCTTCGGGTATTTCTCGACCACCTGTTTCAGCTGTTCCAGACAGCCGTTGGCATCGCCCTCGTTGAGCTTGCTCAGACCGCTGATGAAGAGGAACTTCGGCTGGTTCTGGCCCAGGGGGAAGCGCTCGTTGGCCAGACGGCTGTTGGCCTGGGCCTCCTGGTAGCGGCTGTCCTTGAAGGCGTCGTAGGTGGCCGCGTAGAGCGAGTCCTCGATGTGTACGCCGAAGCGCTGGTTCTCGGTGAAGTTGGGGTCGGAGAGCAGTATGGTCCACTGGCTCTCAGGGTAGTCGGCCTTGAGGTGGGCCAGACAGTCGTCGGCCTTGTCGGTGCGGCCCTGCAGCGAGTAGAGCAGGAAGAGGTGATACCAGGCCTCGTCGAGCTGGGCGAAGTCGCTGTAGTCGGTGGTGAGTCGCAGCAGCTGCTTCTCGCTCAGGGGCAGGTTGCCGAGCTTGTCCTTGAAGATGATGCCGGCGTGGAACAGTCCGTCCTTGATGATGTCGTTCGAGGCGGCCACCTGCTCGTCGGTGAAGGGAATCTGGGCCAGGTAGTACTCGCGGTTGTGCGGGTCGTTGGCCAGTGTGTCGGCGGCGGCGTCCTTGCTGTCGATGCTGTCGGCGGGCAGTTCGCCGAGGGCCTGCAGGGAGTCTGCCGCCTCAGAACCCCCGGGGGCGTCCATACTGGGCAGGCTGCCCACCACGGTCTGGTTGGCGCGCTGCCAGTTGTCTACATTCTCGCGGCGGCCCCATTGCCGCTGGAACGTCTGCTTACCCTGGTTGACGGCGGTGGGGTTGTAGAAGTACCACTGACCGTTGCCCTGCTGGGCCATCGATGGCACGGTTGGGCGGTTGGGCGTGTTGTTGCGGCCCCCGGCGGCACCACGCTGCTGCAGCGTCTTCTCGACCTCGGCCTCGAGGGCTTTGTCGCGCTCCTCCTTCTCCTTCTTCTTCAGGGCCTCGATGACGCGGTCAATGGCCTCCAGCCGCTCCTTCTCGGGCATCTTGGCCAGCTGCTGCAGCGAGTCCTGCAGGTGGATGGCTTCGGTGAAGGGCACGAGCTCGTCGAGCATCTTCGAGCGGTTCGACAGCTGTTCGTAGTCGGGGCGGTCCTTGTCGAGCAGTCCGATGGCCTCGCCGTAGCAGCGCTGCGCGTCGGCGTATTTCTCGCGGTCCCAGTACAGGCCGCCGAGCTTCAGCAGCAGCACGCCCTTCTCGATGCCGCTGCGCGTGGCCTTCTCGTTGCCCTTCTCGTAGGCGCTGATGGCCTGGAGGGTGTCTTTCTGCGAAAGATAGATGTTGCCTATGGCGTAGTACACCTGGTCGAGGTAGTCCTTGTTGTTGTCGTTGCGGGCCATGCGCTTCAGCCGGCTTATCATGCCGCGGCTGTTCTGCGAGGCCATCACCTCGGTCTGGGCTATGCGGGCGTTGAACTCCAGCTCGTAGGGCGGATTCTGACGGACGACGCGCTTGTAGGCGTTGTAGGCCTCCTGCTTGTTGCCGAGCAGGGCCTGCAGTTGGCCCATGAGGAACCAGCAGCGGGCCTTCTGCGTCTTGCGCCGCTCGTGCTTGATGACCTTCCGCAGGTAGCCGACGGCCTTCTCGTACTCGCCGTTGCGCAGGTAGTAGTCGGCGTAGGTGTAGTCCCAGTCGCGCACAGAGCGGTAGTGCATGGAGTCGCGGTTCATGCCGCGAATGACGTCCTCGGCGTCGTACAGCCACTCCAGTTCGGTGTAGCACTTGGCCAGCCAGGCCCGGGCTATGGCGTTCTGCATGGGCTGCGTCTGGTAGAGTCGTGCCATGTACGAGAAGGTGGCTGCGGCCTCGTCGAAGGCCCCCTGCTGGAACTGCGCCTTGCCCATGAGCAGCCACGCCTTCCAGAGGAACGGGTTGTACTCCTTTCGGCCCAGCCACTCGCGGTCCTTGGCCGTCTTGCGGCCCGTCTTGTTCCACTCGGGCTTGGCCTTTATGCTGTGCAGCTTGATGGTCTTCTCCATCTTCTCGATGGTACGGTCAAAGTGGCTCTTGCCTATCTCGCGGCTGTTCTTGTTGCCCACGGGGTAGAGGGGCAGCATCTCGGTGTAGTTGTCCTTGTTGCCCTTCTCCTTCTCTAACGAGCCGTCGATGAATGCCTGCGACCCGTTAAAATAGGTATTGTAGCGCGCGGTAAACGAGTGCCAGGCCCTGGTCTGCGAAGTGTTCTTCTTCGTAGAGCAGGCCACGACCGTCAGCGCGGCGGCTATTATTATAAAGAGGTGTGTGGTTCTGCGCATTCCTTTCTCTTCTTTTCCTCCATCAGGCAGTGCAGCTTGCATGAGCCGTCGCCGGCCGACGTGCAGCTGCCACAGTCGTGCCCAGCCGTCACCACGTCGTCGCTCCCTCCCTGGAAGTGGGAGGCAACGGCGGCCACGATGCCCAGTATGGCGAGAGCACTTATACAAAGAACGGCAAAACTCATGATTTATTATGTCTCGCTGATGTCAAAGCCTGCTTTTTTCATGTCGTCCCAGAAGTGCGGGTACGATTTCGTCACCACCTGCGGCTCGCTGATCGTTATTGGCTGACGCAGGCTGAGCGGTGCAAACGAGAGGGCTATGCGGTGGTCTTCGTAGGTGCGGACGACGGCGCCGGGCTGAGGCTCGCAGCGCGTACCGTCCCAGATGAGCTCACTGCCGCCGACGTCGCGCAGCACGTAGCCCAGCTTGCCGAGCTCGGTCTTCATTGCCTCTATGCGGTCAGTCTCCTTAATCTTCAGGGTCGACAGTCCGCGGAAGTGGAATGGCACGCCAAGCCCGCAGCAGGTGGCGATGACCGTCTGGGCCAGGTCGGGCGAGTTGACGAAGTCGTACTCCAGGCGGGGCACGCGGCGGCCGCTCTTCCTGAGCGTCACCATCTGCAGGCGGCCTTCGGCCTTCGTCTGGAAGATGGTCTTTACGCCCAGCAGGCTGAAGATGTACTTCACCACCGAGTCGCCCTGCTTCGAGCCGTCGGTCAGGCCGGCCAGCAGCACCTTGGCTTCGCGGTCCTTCGCAAGCGCCACCATCTCGTACCAGTAGCTGGCGCCGCTCCAGTCGTTCTCGATGAAGTAGGCGCGGTTGGTGTAGGGCTGCGGCTTCACGCTGATGGTGTCGCCGGCGCTCCACTCGGCGTCAGCGCCGAACTCGCGCATCATCCACAGCGTCAGGTCGATGTAGGGCCGCGAGATGATGTCGCCCGTCAGGTGGAGCTCAAGCCCCTCCTCGAGCACGGGTCCGATCATGAGCAGGGCCGAGATATACTGCGAACTGATGTTGCCCGGCACGTCGAGAATGCCGCCCGTCAGCCGGCAGCCCTTGATGCGCAGCGGCGGGAAGCCCTCGTCGCCCGTGTACTCTATATCGGCTCCCAGGCGGCGCAGCGCGTCGACAAGCACGCCGATGGGGCGGTGTCTCATGCGCTCCGTACCGGTAATGGTGTGGGTGCCGCGCATCACGCTGAGGTAGGCCGTCAAGAACCGCATGGCCGTGCCGGCCGCTCCGATGTCGATGACCTCAGGCATGTATCTGATGGCATTGACCATGACCGACGTGTCGTCGCAGTCGCTAAGGTTCTGTGGCATCAGTCCGCCGCCGCTCAGTGCATAGATGATGAGGGCGCGATTTGAGATACTCTTCGATGCTGGAAGCGATATGTTTGTGTTCAGTTTTGCGGGTGCTTTTATTGTGTATTGCATGATTTTCTGTAGATTTTGACTGCAAAGTTACACGAAATGCGAGAAAAAACAAAAAAAGTTCCCATAAAATTTGCAAATGTCGAAAAAAGTCCGTACTTTTGCACCCGCATTCGACAAACAAGGGTCGGTGCTAAGCTAAAAAGGATCGGGATTTAGCGCAGTTGGTAGCGCACACGTCTGGGGGGCGCGAGGTCGCTGGTTCGAGTCCAGTAATCCCGACTCAAAGGAAGATAACCGTCTCGTAATGAGACGGTTATCTTTTTTTTGTGGAATAAGCCATAACGGTAACGGGTGCTAACTTTGTCTGCTGCAAAGATAGCACCCGTTACGGGATAGTCAGCCTCTGCTGTGTACCTCTGTTTCCGGGTTTCGAGCGTCCTGTCCTCTGTGTGATAGAGAATGAGGTTCTTGACGTGTAGCCTCTCTGCCAGTCGGCATCCTTAACGTCACCGTACAGCAATTCAGAGCGTGAAGTTACCTGAGACATGGAGCATGGAGAGAAAGTAAACCATGCCTACATAGTAGCGCCATTTCCCCGTCGGCGGCTCGACATCCCACAGACGCTGCACATATTCGCGGGCCAGGGCGCGGTCTTCCTCGTTGTCGCTGTCGGCCAGGGCAAAGGCCCCTACGGCATTGGCTCCTGCCATGCCCTCGGTGTAGTTGCCCGTGGGGTCGGTACCGTCGAGACTGAACTGTCCGCCGTTGAATCCCTCCTTCTTGAAGAACTGGAGTGCGTCTATCAACTGTGCATCCCGTGTGGTAAATACGCCTTGGGCCAGAGAGATGCCAAAGCATAAGGTCAGGACCGTGCTGATAAATAGTCTTTTCATTGTCAGAAGAACTTCACGATGTCGTCCAAAGGCCTGTGCTGCGGTTGTTTGGGCTCTTGAGCCCTGTAGCCGAGTGAGATGACGGCCATGACGGACTCGCTCTCGGGTATGCTGAACAGGGCTCGGAGTGCGTCGGCGTCGCGCATGCCCATAATCAGCGTGTCGAATCCCATGGCACGGGCCTTCAGCACGAGGTAGCAGTTGCTCAGTCCGTTGTCGTAGGCGCCCCATCCGTCGCCAATCTCATTGGTCTGGTTGCCCTGGAAGAAGCCCGACTTGCCGCGCTCGAAGGTCGAGACTATCAGCACGGGAGCATCCTTGATGCGCTCCTTGTTGCCGCCGACCATGTCCTGCACGGCCTTCACCTTCTCCTCGCTGATGGCCACATAGTACTTCGTGGGCTGTTGGTTTGCCCACGACGGCGCCTCCTGGGTAGCCAGCAGCAACTCCCGCACTTCTGCCTCTGAAATCTTTTTCGTGGCATCGTAGGCACGGATGCTACGGCGCGAGGTGAGTACTTCGTCAAACGACGGTGACGACGAGCTCGCTGCGGGTTGGCTGTTGCTGTTACAACCTGCAAGCATGATCAGTGCGATGGCTGCACCTGTTAAAATCTTTTTGTCCATGTTCAGTTTCTTTCTTTTTAGTTACGACAATCCGTCCTTTCGGGTACAAAGGTAGGTATTTAATTCCACACAGCCAAACTTTTCTGAACGTTTTTCAGCACCCGTGGCTCCCTTTGCTTCGAGCATCTGCTCAGTCTTAATCCATACCTGTCCCATAGTCTTTTTTGGGGCAAAGGTCGGAGATCCCTGATACTATACCAAATGACTTTGATCTTTTTTGATCTTTTTTGTTAAGTTTTGATCTATTGGCAGAATCGTCCGTGATTTTGTTTACTTTTGCATCGCGTATGAAGAAGTTCAGAATAGAGGTCATAGAAGTATTGAGTCGTATTGTTGAGACAGAAGCTGAATCAGAAGAAGATGCTGTTAAGGCGGTACGGCAGAAGTACCAGAATAGCGAAATCGTTCTGGATGCTTCAGATTACGTAGAAACAAAAATCAGCGCAAAAAGATGAAAAAGCTGAGTGAAATGCAAGTTATATCGAGATAATTGATTAACTTTGCACTCGCTTATTGCTCATCGTCTTGAGCGCTGGCATGACATATGTGGAATTAGATAGCAGTATCTATATTCCTAAGAGACTTTAACGAAAACAGTCCACCAAACTAAAGTAGTTACAGGGAGTCTCTGGGGGATGAGGATACGCCTGTCGTTGTATAGGCGTACCCCTTCCTTTCACCTCTCTGTATGGGCTTCTGTGGTGGACGGCCTTCGTTAAGTGGTGAATAGGAGGAGGGTACGCTTTCTTTTGTCCGCAGCCTAAAGACAAAAGAGCAATGAGCATAGAAGCAAAACCATTTTTGAAGTGGGCAGGAGGCAAAGGACAACTATTAAGCCAACTGTCTGAGCATCTGCCAAGACAAATCAGCGAAGAGCCATTTACTTATATTGAGCCCTTTGTGGGAGGTGGCGCCATGTTGTTCTTTATGCTGCAGCGTTTTGGCAACATGAAAAAGGCTGTCATCAATGACGTGAATGAAGACTTAATCCTAACCTACCGAACAGTCAAGGCGGATGTTGAGTCGCTGATTGCTCGTCTGGTGCAGATGGAGTCCGATTACCTTTCTCACAAAAGCCAAGAAGCACGTAGCGAGATCTTCTACGATATTCGCGAACGCTACAACCAGCACATCGGCAACGAAACTGAGCGTGCTGCGCAGCTGATTTTCCTGAACAAGACTTGCTTCAATGGGCTTTACAGGGTGAATGGAAAAGGTAAATTCAATGTGCCTTTTGGCAGATATGCCAATCCTACGATTTGTAATGCCTCTGTCCTGAGGGCCGATAGTCAGTTGTTAAATTCAGCCAAAGTAGAGATCCGTCAAGGTGATTTCTCCCTGACCTTGAATGACGTTGACAGGTCGGCGTTTGTCTATCTTGACCCTCCTTATCGCCCACTTGATGCGACATCAAGCTTCACGGCATACGCAAAGGGAGACTTCAACGACGATGACCAGCGAAAACTGGCCGAATTCTGTCGCCAGTTGTCTGGCAAGAATTGTTTGTGGATGCAGAGCAATGCAGACTGCTCGGCTAAAAATCAAGAAGACACTTTCTTCGAAGAACTCTACAAAGATTACCACATCTATCGAGTCATAGCTTCGCGCTCCATCAATGCTAACCCGTTAAAGCGTGGAAAACTTACTGAACTATTAATCAAAAACTATGAATAAGAATTTCACATTGTTTATGTCTCAACTGCAAGAGACCAATCAGACGCTTGATTTCTTCTGCGATTTCGATAAAATAGCAGCCAATGTCGCTGAGGTCGAAATGAGCCTGAATACATTGAATTATCTCATCGGTAGAGAAAACCTCTCCGATGGTGTTGCTGATATTTGGAAGCGCGACCCAAAGGTGTTCGAGGTGTTAGGGATTTTGATTGCCGTGAGGGATGAAGGTAAGAAACCTGTTGTAGATAGTAACGGGAATGTTGTCCTGCTAAAAAGTTTTTTTGAGTCAGATGCCAAGGTCGTTGAGTTCTTAAATGCAACGGGCCTTGCTGAGGTCTTTAAGTCTCGGCGTATAAAAAATCTTGTAGATTACGTATTCGGTATAGAAACAGGCCTTGACACAAATGCTCGCAAGAACCGTAGCGGGCATATCATGGAAGGAACGGTGGCCCGCATACTTAAAGAAAATGGTATTCCTTTCCGCCAGGAGGTATATTCTTCTGAGTTCCCAGAATTGACTGTATTAGGGACAGATGAGAAGCGCTTCGATTTCTACGTTAAAACTCGAAAAAAGAGATACCTGATTGAAGTGAATTTTTACAGCGGAGGTGGCTCAAAACTAAACGAGGTGGCGCGTGCCTATACAGAACTGGCGCCAAAAGTAAATTCTGTCAATGGCTATGAATTTGTGTGGATTACAGATGGTATAGGTTGGAAGTCAGCCAAGAATAAGCTGGAAGAGGCTTATAATACTATACCGAGCGTCTATAACCTGTCTAACATCAATTCTTTCGTTGCATTGCTCAAGAATGATTAGTCCGTATTACAAATCATCCGACCACGCTTTTAACCTGCTTTGTGGCGATTCGTTTGAATTGTTGCCGCAGTTCGCGTTTAAGTTCGACATGATATTCGCTGACCCGCCTTATTTCCTTTCAAGTGGCGGCATATCAGTACAGAGCGGCAAGGTGGTGTGCGTGGACAAGGGCGACTGGGACAAATCAATGTCGCAGGAAGACATCAACGCCTTTAATATGAGATGGCTGACGCTGTGTCGTGAGAAATTGAAGGATAATGGTACGATATGGATTTCAGGGACGTACCATAATATATTCAGCGTAGCCAATTGCCTGACACAGTTGGGTTATAAGATACTGAACGTCATCACTTGGGCCAAGACGAATCCACCGCCAAACATTTCTTGTCGTTATTTTACTTATTCTACGGAATTTATCATCTGGGCAAGGAGGTCGGCGAAGGTGGCTCACTACTATAACTACGAACTGATGAAGCATATCAACGATGACAAGCAGATGACCGACGTGTGGCGCCTACCGGCCATTGCGCCATGGGAGAAAACGTGCGGAAAGCATCCCACACAGAAGCCGTTGGGATTGTTGAGTCGCATCATCATGGCGTCGACGAAGCCTGGAGCCTGGATTCTCGACCCCTTTGCTGGCAGCAGTACTACAGGCATCGCTGCTAATCTGCTGGGACGCCGATTCCTTGGTATAGAACGTGAGGCGGAATTTGCTGCTATCAGTAAGGCGCGGAGAATAGAGCTGAGCAGGGTGGAAAACTTTGGCTCCTTCCGTCGGAAGATACCCGATATCATGAAGGCCGATGTCACACAGATGGATTGCTTTGCCTCTCATGAGCCTCTGCCGATAGAGAAGCTGCCTTTCTTAGAAGATATCGTAAGCGATACGGAGGAATGCGCTACGGAACTGTCCGCCGGAAAGCCGCAGCGTTTTGGTCGCAAACGACTTTAGTATTTCACGCCGCTCATCAAGCGCATGGAGGCCATGAAGATCGTGACGCGCAAGAAGGGTAGGGAGGACGGACGCCAGACCATCATCGCCCTGACCGAGCACGGGCGGGCCCTTGAGCAGCAGGCGGCGGCTATACCCGAGTGCATGACAACCGTGCTGCGCGAGCGTGGCCTGGATGTAGAGCTGTACGCAGCGGTGAATCCCACGCTCGACCATCTGATAGACGTATTATCTAACAAACAATAATTGTATAACGATTAAATAAAAAGAACTATGACTAAAGAAGAAGCATTGAAGCTGCCATGATGTAATATCGCCCCGGGAGACCGTCTGGCCGAAAAGTAAGCCCCGACCTGCACAAGTTGCAAGTCGGGGCTTTTTCGTCTTTACTTTGGTCGGCCGGAGAGGTAGGCCGCAGTCCTGAGGGCGATGTTGGCGCGTAGCTGCTCGCGGTAGAGCCAGATTTCGCGCGAGTGGTAGCAGCCCTCAACGCCTATCAGCGGCAGGATGTAGTCAGGGTCGCTGAAGCCCTCGACGATGAGCAGTCCCGACGTCGTGTCGACGTGGACGGTCATGGTGTCTTTCTTCTGCGCGCTGACGGGCAGCAGCGGCGAGGGCTCGGTGATGAGCGTGGCTCGGGTGCTGTCGGTGCGCCAGTTCACGGGATTGATTGCCATGCAGCTGTTCGTCCAGCCCGGCATGGTGCTGTTCCTGTCGCGCACGGAGTTGTAGCTGATGGTGACGCCCGTGTCGTCGGCACCGCGTGCAGCGACGATGTGGCGCTCCGGCTGTGCTATGGTGATGCCGATGGCGTAGGCCGCTATCATCCGCTCGTAGGTGCTGTCGTCCATCTCCTTCAGCAGTTCCAGCATGAGCATTGCGCCCTGACTGTAGCCGGCCAGGATGAAGGGTCGTCCGCCGTTCAGGTGGTTCAGGTAGTGGCTGAAGGCGCTGCGCACGTCGCCCAGCGGCGTGGCTATGCGGGCGTTCTTCAGGTTGTCGGTCACGAAGCTCTGCAGCGAGCACTGCCGGTAGTAGGGCGAGTAGAAGTTCAGCCGTCCGCTGATCAGCGTGTCGACGCCCAGCATCTCGCCGTAGAGGGGTGCCCTGAGGCTGTCGGCGTAGGTGTCGGCATAGTGGCACGTCAGTCCGTCGGCCGCCGTGTAGTCTCCCGTCTCGGTAGAGATGATGTAGAAGATGTCGGCCTCGGCCCCTCGCTGGCTGACGTACCATTGCGTCGAGTCCCGGTAGTCGGGCTCGGCCGGCATGGTCTCCGTCAGTGCGCTCCTCGTCTGGCACGACAGCAGCAGGGCGATGCACGCCGTCAGTCCGATAGCCGTCTTTCTCATCTCATCTGTGTGTGTTGTTGTCGTTTCCTCAGTTCCAGTGGCCCCTCGGTTATTTGCCGGTCAGCAGCTTGATGAGGGCGGCGATGTCGGCAATGTCAACCTTGCCGTTGCCGTCAATGTCGGCGTTGCCGCTGACAAAGGTAGCCGGCTTCTTGCCCACGAGGTGGTCGCTCATGGCTGCCAGGTCGGCCAGCTCCACCGTGCCGTTACCGTCGGCGTCGCCACGTAGCACGTAGTCGAGGTCGATGTAGAAGAGGCCCGATGTCCCGGCTTTGCTGATGGTGTACTTGGTGCCACCCTTCACGGCGGCCGTAACGACGTTGTTGGCGTTGGGCGTCAGTGTCGTGCCGTTCAGCTTCAGGTCTTTCTGCTTGTAGGTCGTGGCCATGCCAATCTGCAGGATACCGTCTTTGGCCGGGGTAAAGGTGATGGTGGTCTCCGACTCTAACTTCAGCGAGTAGGTACACTGCATGGTCTCGCCGTTGTGGACGTAGGTTGTCGAGCCGTACGTCTTAGGGTCGCCCACCTTGCCGCTGATGGTGTAGAAACTGTTGGTGCCGGCAGCATCCTTTTCGGGGAAGTAGGTGAACTCGCCGTCAGTGACGGGCATCGTGGCTGGGTCGACGCCTTTGACGATGTTAATGGTGTAGGTGCGCGTGTTGGCCTTGTTCTCGGCCAGCATGCGGAAGGTGGCCGTCTGCGTCTGTCCGGCGGCGGGGGCAGCTATCGTGTAGAGCCCCTCCTGGAGTGAAGTAGCGCCGGTGACGGCAGCCACGGTGGCTCCCTCGGCGGGCGTTATGCTGACGGTGTAGCCCTTGGCGTCGTCGGCGTCGTAGGCCACGTTGAGCGTGTAGGCATTGCCCGACATGGCGATGTCGTCGCCGTTGAGCAGGAAGTCGGCCGTGGCGTCGCTGCTCAGCGTCGGCTCGTCGTCGGCGGGGTCGACGTCGGGGTCGGTGCCCTCGCCGGGCTTGGCCACCTTGATGCCCTGCACGTCGCGGGTGCCAGAGGCGTTGTTGGTGATGCGGGCATACTTTGTGGCCTCAGTACCGCTGACGGCACAGGCGGGATGGCCGCCGGTACTGCCTGTGACGGTGCCACAGTCTTTCCAGTTGGTGCCGTCTTCCGACGTTTCCAGTTTCCAGTTCTGCGAGCCGTTCGATGAAACGTAGAAATTGACAAAGCTGATACCGTCGGCACAATGGACTGTGAATGACTGGCTCGGGCTCAGGAGGACAGAGCCGATGTAGTCAGAGCAAGAGCCTATTTTGGTGTTGGTGACTTCACGGTCCTTGTTGAAAGTGCCGGTAGTCGCAAACGTCCCGTTGGCGACGTAGGCGTTATAGGCCGCCTGGTTGGCCTCGTTCAGCCAGAAGTACTCGTTCGACGACCCGATGATGTAGTCGCCCGATCCGGTATTGCCGCCTGACGTGCCGCCGCTGCCCCACGAGGGGTCGGCGTTCTCATTGTCCTCGTCGCTGATACCCTGTCCGTCGCCGCCCTCTACCGTACTGTTGTTGCCACCGTTACTGACGGTGGCACCTCCGAAAAAACCGATGAGCGTCGATTTATAGTTCACGATGGCCGACTTCAGCTCCTCGATGACGCCGTAGTTGGCGTCCTGCACGGCGTTGTTGAACGTCCACTGGATGTCGCCGTGCTGCATGCGGCCGGCGCCGAAGTCGCCCTTTACGATGGCGCGCACGTTGGCGGGGTCGTCTATGCGTTTCTCGATGTAGGTGGTGCGGGCGGCCTGGTCGGCCGCGCTGTTATAGGGCGTGGCGCCCGTCAGGGCCTTGGCGCTGACGGCCTCGTCGCGGCTGTTGACGAGCACGGCGTCCCACTGTCCCGAGGCGTCGACGCTGCTGCTCCAGTACTGCAGCTTGCGTGCGCCCTCAATCTTGTTGTTGTAGGCCTTGATGACGCCGCCTGCCTCGCCCGAGAAGGTGCCTGCACCCTCAGCGTCGGTGCCCTGCTTCGAGATGAGCATGGGGTACTTGGTGTTGCGGAAGTCGTTGGCCTCGACGAAGGCCGAGCCGCCCATCGTCACGCCGACGCCGTACTTCGACACGCCGTCGAAGTAGTTGTTGTAGACGTGGTAGAAGGCGGTACGTATGCGCGGGTGGCGCGAGTCGCTGTGGTCGAACCAGTTGTGGTGGTACGACATCCAGCAGTCTGTCGTCTCGGACTTCATGCCGCCGAGGCTGCACTTGCCGCTGTCGTAGAAGTGGTTGTACGACACGGTGATGTTCTTCGACTTGCCTTTCACGTCGACGGTGCCGTCGCCCTTGGCCTGGTCGGCGTCACTGCCGGGCTGGCCGTAGAAGAGGTCCATGTTGTGAATCCAGCAGTTGGAGTTGTCGGTATCAATCGAGAGCGCATCGTCCATGCAGTACATGATGGCGAAGTTGCGGAACTCCGTGCCCTTGCAGTTGCGGCAGAGTATGCCGAAGCCCCAGATGGCGGCATCATTGCCCACGCCCTCAAATGTGATGGGCATCTCGCTGTAGGCCCCATTCCCCTTCACCTGCAGGCCCTCGGCCGAGGAATCGAAGCGGTCCATGTCGCCGGCCTTGATGGTGCCGATGATGCGTATGGCCAGCGGCGTGGTGTCGTAGCCCTTCTGGTAGAGGTAGACGATGTCCTGCAAGCCCTTGCCGGTGGTCTTGGTGCCCTTGCTGCTGGTGACGACGTCGTGGGTGACGGTCTTGGCATTGTCGGCCCAGACGTAGATTACTTTGGCGCCCGCCTTCAGCGTGCCGTCGTTCTTGTAGGCACCGATGCCGTCCGGCATGCCCACGTGGGCGAAGCCCGAGCGGTCGTGGGCGCGCACCTCTATGGCCGGTGTCGTGGCGGCGTCGGCGGTCACCTCGCTGCCGTTGTTCACGGGCACCACGCGCAGCTGGTAGCTGCCGGCCTTCAGTCCCAGGGCGTCGGCGCGGCCGTAGTCGGGATATTCGCGCACGAGCTCGTCGTCGAGCTTCGTCCACTGGTTGGCCGAGGCGGGGCTGACGTAGACGTTATACTGCAGTCCGTCGGTCTTCTGCCACGTCACGTAGGCACTCTCAAACCAGCCCTGCTGGCCGGTGATGTTGACGGAAACTGCTCTGGCGGTGAGGGCGCAGAACAGTATGAATACGCATGAGGATAGAAACTTCTTAGTCATAGTAGCATTGTTTGTTTTGTTATTTGGTGCAAAAGTACGTAAAAAAACAAACAGCAGCAACGGCTACGGCTTTTTTTCCATCGTAAACGTTTCCGCTTGGGGTCAGTAGCTTTCCCCCAAAAAAGTTCATTCTTTGAGAGTGTTTTATTTCAGAAGATTCCTTTTGTTATTCCCCTCTAAGACCTGCATCTGCTGAATTGCTATTTGATTAAGCTTTATAAGTCTTTCTCCTTGTGGCATTCCGTCGTTAATAAGAACAGCATTGATATTCTCCATATTCGACAGGCATATCAATTCATTGATAGTGGCATAGTCACGGATATTACCTTTCAAATCGGGATTGGCCTCTCGCCATTGTTTGGCTGTCATTCCGAACATAGCCACATTCAGCACGTCTGCTTCCTCGGCGTAGATGATACTTGCTTGGGTTGGAGTGACTTCTTCGGGTATCAGATGGCTTTTGATGGCATCTGTATGGATGCGGTAGTTAATCTTAGAGAGTTCCCTTTTGGCAGTCCACCCTAATTGTTTCTGTTCCTCCTCTTTCAGTCTTTGGAACTCTTCAATCAAATAGAGTTTGAAAGTAACACTAATGGCGGTTCCAAACTCGAAAGCAATATCTTTAAATGCGTAGGTGCCACCATATCGTCCCTTTTTGACAATGATTCCAATGGCATTGGTTTTCTCAACCCATTCACTCACGCTCATGACGAAACTTGGCAAACCTGCCTGCATTCTAAAGTGGTCAAATTCGACCACTTTAAAATCGGGATTATGAATCATTTCCCAAGTTCCAAGAAACTCGATAGTATAACGAGTGCGAATCCAGTTCTTGATGATGTCGGCAGCACGGCTTTCGCTTTGTTTGCCATTAGCCATATCTGTAAGTGATATATAATCCTTGTCGTTATAAGACAAGACCGTTATTTCCGTGTTCTGAACAGTTATCTTTGCCATAGGGTAGTGCTATTTATAGTTTATGTGTGCAAAGGTAGCACAAAAACATGAGACGAAAGAAGAAAGAGTGAAAAAATCCCTCAAAAGTTTTTTTTATAATGAATCCGTCACATCCGTCACCGCACCACGAGCTTCGCCGAGCGACGCTTGCCGCCGACGGTCCAGCTGACGACGTAGACGCCAGACGGAGCGGAAGGGAGCGTACAGCCGTCGGCGGCCGTGAACGTGGCCACGGCGGCCCCGCTGAGCGTGGCTACGCTGACGGTGAACGTCAGCGCCTCGGGCGTGGACGATCCGAAGTGGAGGCGGCGCGTCGAGGCGTCGTAGGCCAGGGCGTACGCCTCAGGCTCGGGGGCGCTGACCGCCGTCAGTTCGGCGGGCAGGGCGTCGCCCTCGACGATGCGCCACAACCGGTTCTGGCTTACGCTGTTGCGGCTGTCGTTGGTGTAGCTCATGACGGGCGTGCCGTCAGCCTGAGCGCCACCTTGCAGGTTGGCAACGTGCTGCGAGTAGACGTTGACGAGGTTGAACAGGTTCTGCGGCTGCGCGACGATCATCCACTGCTGCCGGCGGCTGTTGGCATTGGGGGCCACGGTGTTCAGCGTCGTGCCGACGTTGACGGTGGGCCCCACGACGCCGCTGGTGGGGTCGTTCAGCGCCAGACCCGTCGAGCGGTTGATGATCTGGTAGTATTCGCCCAGGTTGACGAGCTGCCAGTCCAGGCTCTCGCGGCCGGCGGTGGCGGTGTGCTGCGTGGCGTTGCTGTCAATGGCCTTGCCCGTGCGGGCGTTCACGATGCGGTAGTAGAAGTTGCCGGCCACGAAGGGCTCGGGCGGCCGGCGGTCGGCGAACGCCTGGCGCAGGTAGTCGCAGTGGCTGACGATGAAGTCCTTCAGGTCGGCGACGTACTGGTCGTACGACGAGTAGAGCACCATTTCGTGGTACACCCTGGTGTTGATGCCCCAGCGGTTGTAGTTCAGCCGCTGCGACTCGCCGAGCAGCGCGTGCAGGCTGTCGATGTGCTGGTGCAGGTGGTCTACGAGACCGCGGTCCATCAGCTCGTCAAAGCGTCGGCTGACGGTCTGCTGGAACCAGGGGTCTTCCCACATGCGCATGACCCATGCCTTCGAGCCGTTGTAGCCGATGTCGGCCATCATGGCCTCGGCGGTGGTGCTGAGTCCCTGCTCAGACCTGACGCGGTAGTCGTTGTTGTAGGCGATGTCGTAGTCCCAGAGCGGTCCCCAGTACAGCTTGGGGTCCTGCTTGTCCTTATAGAAATAGGTGGAGAAGAAGCCGTCGATGTTGGCGCTGACCTCGGTGCAGATGTACCAGTCGATGAGCGAGGCCGTGTCGACCACGGCGCGGTAGCCCTTCTCGGGGTCGGCGAAGTCGATGGCCGTCAGTCGGTTCTCGAAGTTGTTCAGGTAGTTGCGTATGTAGTTGGTCTGGCGGGCCACGATCTCGTCCTCGTCGGGGTAGTGTATGCGCACGGGGGCCTGGTAGTGCGAGGTGGTGACGACGTTGCCGTCGCGGAATCCGTCGACCTCAAGCAGGTAGCCGCCCGTTATGTCGTCCTCAGAGGCTAAGGGGTAGGGCTGTTCGGCGATGTCGACGCGGTGGGGCCGCACGTCGATCTGGTCGCTGATCTGGTAGGTGCCCTGATAGGCGTTGTTGAGCACCAGGTCGACAAACTTGGCGGCGGGGTTGAACTTCAGCGAGGTGAAGGCGCCCATGGCCGAGGTGACGGCGTTGCGCATCATCGTCTTGTCGCCGGCGTTGGCCAGCAGCGTCCACTTCTTGGCCTTGGCGTAGCCCTTGCCGAGCAGCTTCTCCTTGTTGTTGAACTTCAGCTTGTAGGGCTTCTTTGCCAGGTTCCACGTCGAGTTGCCGCGGCCGCGTATGGACACCGAGTCGTAGGCGGTCAGCTGGTCGTTCTCGTCGACGTAGTAGAGGCGGCAGTACTTGTAGAAGTCCTTGCTGGTGACGGGCGCCCGGTCGAACGTCTCGATGTAGACGGCGGGCAGGTTGGTCTTGCGCGCGTACTGCGCCCTGGTGCCGAGGGCCATCGTCAGCAGGGTGGCCGTGAGTAGCAGTGTTCTCCGCATAGGCGATTACTGGGCTGAGTGTAGGGTTCTGATGAGGGCGGCAATGTCGGCAATGTCTATCTGTCCGTCGCCGTTGAGGTCGGCCGCTTCGGGGTTGGGCGCTGTCGCGCTGCCGGTAATGTGGCTGGCTATGGTGCTGACGTCGGCGCTGCCTACCAGTCCGTCGCCGTCGGCGTCGCCGTTGAGCACGTAGAGTCGCACGTTGTCGATGTAGAGCAGCGTGTTGTTGGCGGCACCCTGGCTGGCCGAGGTGCTGAAGCCCAGCGAGACGGTCACCGTCTCCTTGGCGCCCAGGTCGATGTCGTAGCCTATCTGCTGCCACGTGTCAGGCGCCGTGGGGTAGCGGAAGTCGTTGCCGGCCTTGGTCTTGACGCCCGTCAGCGAGGTGTTCACGTTGCCGCCGCTGGTGGCGACGGTCCGTCCGTCGTTCGACGTCTGGTTCAGGCACTCGTAGCGCATGTCGATGAGCAGGCGGTAGCGTCCGGGGTAGAGGGCTACGGCCTGGGTGACGGCGTTGCTGCCGACGTCCCACGAGTTGAGCACGGTGAGCACGCGGTCGCCGCAGTCGGCGTCGGCGATGGGCCGCGAGCAGCGGGCGGCGTAGTTGCCCACGCTTGAGGGGCTGACGCAGTACTGGCTCTGGCTGTAGGGCATGGAGTACATGCGGCAGTACTTTGAGCCGGCGCTCAGCGTGTTGGCCGCCGTCCAGCCCTTGACGGGCAGCACGTTGGGCCACTTGGCGTCGGCGGCGCTGACGGTGTTGATGTAGCAGGGGTTGTAGCTGACGCCGTTCACCGTCAGGCTGCCGCCCTGCTTGCCGTAGGTGTCGTCCTGCTCGAACGAGGCGTTCGTCAGGTGTGCCGGCGTAACGTTGCGGTAGCCCGCCGTCTGGGCTTCTTCGCCTGAGACGGGAAACCCACTGGCTTCCTCGACCAGAAGCCCGCCTCCCACGATTGAGACCTTCAGCACCTTGGTGCTCAGTGTCACGTCCTTTGATATCACGCTCCCGCCGTCGACGGCATTGACGGTCAGCTTGTTACTGCCTTTGATGAGGTTCAGCAGGTAGACGGCCGACGGGTCGTCGGCAGCCTGCACGGCCTGCATGTTGCTGCCCTTGATGAAGATGCGCAGCGTGTTGGCCAACGAGTGGTTCTCCTCGACCGTGAACAGGGCCGACGAACCCTCGGCGCCGACGGTCGTGGCCACGCTGAAGACGGGATGGCCCAGGGGCGTGGTGACGCCCTCGAGCTGGCACCGCTGGTCGCTGGCAAAGTTGGCCAGCAGCAGGTAGGCCGTCTGGTCGGGGTCGGTGGCTACGACGCCGTTCCAGCCGTCGGTGGTCTTCAGCTGCTGGCAGGCGTCGGCCAGGGTGGCCGTCGTCTCGGCGTCGACGTTCGAGTAGTAGACGATGGCGCGGCGGTCAACGACGTCGCCGGCCCCAGCCGTGCGGCTCTTGGGGCTGTACGACGTGTAGAGCTTCGAGGTCATGACGGAGTTGTTGTTGGCGCGCTCGCCGAAGGCTATCTGCTTGGTGGGGTCGAGGTTGACGATGCCCAGTGCGTTGTCGATGTTCACCCAGGGACCGCTGAGCGTGGTGAGCGTCGAGCCGTCGAGCTGCTTCCAGCCGCCGGCGGTGTAGAGTGTGCGCTTGGTCTTGGTCAGCTCGTCGGTGCTGATGGCCATCAGTCCGCCCTTCTCGGCGCTGATGGTGGCGGCCTGGTTCGCGCGTACATAATCAATATATACGACGGCGTTGCCCGGCGTGGAGTAGATGGCGAAGCGGTTGTTCAGCGTGGCGTCGTTGGTCTGCAGCTCGCCGTTCATGGCGTAGGCGTTGCCCTGCAGCTGGTAGATGCCGCTGACGACGGGCGTGGCGTTGGCCTGCTTGCCGCTGACGTCGTACCAGCCCAGGAAGTTGCCGGTGTTGTTGGCGCGGAAGGGCACGATGATCTTGTTCTTGTCCACCGAGTTGGCGGCGATGTAGCCGGTGTAGCTCTTCAGGCCCGTGCTCCACGAGAAGCAGGTGAAGCGGCTGTCGGTGGCGGCGCGGACGATGTTCTGCGAAGGCAGAACCTTCGCAGCGCTGTACGTGCGGTTGAAGTCGTCCCAGGTGGTGGGGGTGAGGTCGGCGGTGGAGAGCACCTCGTGCATGAGCCACGTCATCATGACGCGGTGGGCCTCGACGCCCATGCGGCGGGCGCCCACGTCGGGGCGCAGCAGCCATGAGCCGTCGGTGGTGGTCGTCTGGCGGGCCTTGATCATCTTGTAGGCCAGGTTCTCGAGCATCAGGGCGTGTGGGTCGCGCAGGAAGCAGGCGTTGGTCGAGTAGGAGGTGATCTGGTCGTAGAGGAAGAGGCTCCAGTCGTTGCCGTTGGGCATGGCCAGCTCGCCGTCGGCCAGTGCCAGCCAGTAGAGCACCTCGCTCATCACCTTGTCGTTGTTGTGCATCAGGGCGTTGGTCTTCCAGCGTTCGGTGCCGTGCAGCCCCTGCTGGAACAGCTTCAGGGCCAGGGCGGCCTCGCCGAGCTCCTGGATGACCACGTTCTGGTAGGAGGTGTGGAAGTAGTTATGGTTCTGCAGCGTGTAGTCGTCGTAGAGGTTCTGGCCGCGGTAGAGGTTGGCGACGGTCTGCTGGTCGTAGTCGGGGTCGATGACGGTGTTGTCCGTAGCGTCATCCTTCTGCGAATAGCTGTTGATGGCAAACTCGCGCAGGCGCTGGAACCACTGCGGTGCCAGCGGGTCGTTGGGGAAGAGTCCGAGCGTGACGGCCAGCACGTCGGCCTCCCAGCCGTTCTCCTCGGCCTTGGTGTCGCCGCTGTAGGCGGTGGGGATGGTGCGCTGCAGCTCGTAGTTACACTCGGCCTTGAGCAGCTGGTAGATGTAGTTCTTCTGGGCGTCGCTGAGCTGGTCCCACTGGAAGAAGGCCGAGTAAGCCACGGACATGGCCCAGAGCGACGACTCCCAGACGTAGTCATTGGCGGATGTCGAGCCCCAGTACTTGGTGTCGTTGCAGGTCTTCAGCTTGTTGGCCTTGTGGGTGGAGTAGGCGAAGACGAGACTCTTGCGGGCCATCGTCTCGAGGTCGGTCCAGGTGACGCCAGCGGGCAGCGTCACCTTGTTGCGGGCGTATTTCACGAGGAAGGCGCAGATCATCGACAGGTCGGCATTGGTGCGCACGCCCTGCTCGTTGCTGTTGCCGGTGCTCTCGCCCTTGAAGACGCCGGTCTGCTCGCCGGCGCTGTTGTTGCTGGTGGTCTGGAAGTCGGCCTTCAGGTAGGTGGCGAAGTCGGCCAGCATCTGCAGCAGGTCGGACTTCATCTGGGTCTCGGCGACAAAGTCGGCGAGCACGATGCCCTCGGTGGGGCTGGCGACGTCGGGCACGGGCTCCTCGTAGTCGTCGGGCAGGCGGTAGAGGCGCACGTCGTCGATCATGACGCACGAGCCGCCCGACTGCCACGCGACGTCGAAGCCCAGCGTGGCGCTGCCGTCGGCCGTCTGCTCGAAGCTGAGCGTCTGTGTGGTCCAGGGGGCTGTGGTGAAGTAGCCCGTCGAACCGGCGTTGAACGCGGCCGAGGTGCTGTTGCCGGCTGCTACTAACCCGAACGTTGAGACGGCATTGTTGACGTAGGCCGAGCGCACGCTGGCCGAGAGCTCGTACTTGCCCGCGGGCAGCTGGCTGACGGTCTGGCGTATGGCCGTGGCGCCTGTGCTCCAGCCCATGCGCAGGTAGTAGGCCTGCCGGCCGTCGGCGAGCGAGCTGACCTTACCGAAGTTGTTGTCGGTATAGCAGTCGCTGGTCACGATGAGGCTGACGTCCTTGTAGCCCGTGACGGTCCAGCCCTTCGGCGCGCTGACGATGTAGCCGCGCAGTCCGTCGGCGGTCTCGGTCTTCTGGCTGAGCGATGCCGTGTTGTCGTCCTCGAACGACGCATTCATGATGTACTGCGCCGTGACGTCGGTCTTGTCGGCGGCATTGCCGGCGTTGAGGGCCAATGCGGCCATGATGGTTAGTAGTAGTCTGTTCATAATAAAAGGTTTGACGGGGTGGGTGAGTGGTGTTCAGATACTCGTGTGCGAGATGAGGTTCATGAACTCCTGGCGGGTCTTGGCCTGGTTGAAGGCTCCGCTGAACTCGCTGGTGGTGGTAATGCTGTTCTGCTTCTCGACGCCGCGCATCTGCATGCACATGTGCTTGGCCTCGACCACCACCATGACACCCAGGGGGTGGAGCGTCTCGTCGATGCACTCGCGTATCTGCATCGTCATGCGCTCCTGTACCTGCAGGCGGTGGCTGAAGATGTCGACCACGCGGGCAATCTTCGACAGGCCGGTGATGTAGCCGTTGGGGATGTAGGCCACGTGAACCTTGCCGTAGAAGGGCAGCATGTGGTGCTCGCAGAGCGAGAAGAAGTCGATGTCCTTGACGATGACCATGTGCGAGTAGTCCTCCTTGAAGAGGGCGTCGGTAAGCACCTTGCGGGCGTCCATGGTGTAGCCACGGGTCAGCACCTGCATGGCCTTTGCCACGCGCATGGGGGTCTTCAGCAGACCGTCGCGCTCGGTGTCTTCGCCGAGCAGGTTGATGATCTGCTTGTAGTGCGATGCGAGTTCTTCAAGTCCCTCGCGGTACTCTGTTTCTGGGTTCATAAATTGCTGACGGTTATTTTTCCTTTCACGATTGAGGCGCCGCTGATGCCCAGCTTGCGGATGGCGTTCAGCATGTGGCGCGCTTCCTCGTATGTACGGTAGTTGCCCACGCGGCATATCCAGCGGGGCGAGTAGAAGTGGACGTAGATAGGCTCGTTGGGGAAGTTGGTCTTGATGGTGTTGCCTATCTGCTCGGCCTTCTGGCGGTCCTTGCGCTGGTTGCCGCCGGCAAAGGCCTGCACGCGGTAGCCGTTGACCTTGTAGCCGCCGCGCATCACCTTCTTGCTGCGGTCGATGGTGACCTCGGTGGCCGACGTATCGACCTTCTGCTCGAGGATCTTGGCCAGCTCCTCGCGGGCCTTCACTGAGGCGGGCTTGTGGGTGTCGGTCGTGTCGGCCGTCTTCCGTTCGGGTTTCCTCTCCGGTTGCCGCTCTGTCAGTTTGCCGTTCACAAGGTCGTCGATCTCCTTGCTCTGGCTGACGGTCACCGTTCCTTCACCGGCCTGGCTTTTCTGCTGAATGCGCTGGGTG
The DNA here is from genome assembly GCA_946617675.1 of uncultured Prevotellaceae bacterium. Classification (GTDB taxonomy): domain Bacteria; phylum Bacteroidota; class Bacteroidia; order Bacteroidales; family Bacteroidaceae; genus Prevotella. Next base: position 26,033 of record CAMOKH010000076.1, read on the forward strand.
AAAGTCTGTGCATTGGCCGTCAGCAGACAGCCAATGCACAGTGTAGCTATGGTGACAATTCGTCTCATCTCGATGCGATTATTTCCAGGCGTCGATGATACCCTTGAAGTCAGCAGCCTTCAGTGAGGCACCACCGATAAGGCCACCGTCGATATCGGGCTTGGCAAAGAGTTCGGGAGCGTTCGAGGCCTTGCATGAGCCACCGTAGAGGATGGTGGTGTCGTCGGCAACGGCCTGGCCGTACTTCTCGGCAATGATGGAGCGGATATAGGCGTGGATCTCCTCGGCCTGCTCAGCCGTGGCGGTCAGACCGGTACCGATGGCCCAGATGGGCTCGTAGGCGATGATGATCTTGCGGAAGTCCTCCTCGCTGAGGTTGAAGACGCTGCCCTCGAGCTCGGCCTTCACCACCTCGTTCTGCTTGCCGGCCTCGCGCTCGTCCTTGCTCTCGCCGATGCAGAAGATGACCTTCAGACCCTGCTTCTGGGCCAGGATGACCTTCTCCTTCAGCACCTCGGGCGTCTCCTTGTAGTAGTCGCGGCGCTCGCTGTGGCCGAGGATGACGTACTGTGCACCGGTCGACTTGACCATCTCGGCGCTCACCTCGCCGGTGAAGGCGCCCTTCTCCTTGTCGGCGCAGTTCTCGGCACCCAGGCCGATGATGTCCTGGTCGAGGAACTGTGCGATAGAGGCGAGGTGGATGAACGGCGTGCAGATGACCACACCGCAGTTGGGCTTGTCAGCCTTCAATGTTTCGTTCAGCTCTTTTGCGAGAGCAATACCGTCCTGGAGATTCATGTTCATCTTCCAGTTTCCTGCAACAATTTTCTTTCTCATTTTTTCTTTTCTTGGTTTTATTTGGGTTGTTTAATGGGCTTCTTGGGTGTCGGGGGCCGCTTGGGCCTTGGGGGCGTTGCGCGACTTGCGGCGCAGCCACTTGGTCCACATCCACGTGCGGTCGGCCAGCGAGAGCAGGGCCAGCGGCAGCACGAACCACAGCAGCAACAGCGTAATCTTCCGGGCTACGCTGTCGTCGGGCAGCTGTCCGAAGGGCTGCTGCTCCAGGGGCAGCGTGGCGGCGGCATCGTCGATGGCGGGCAGGTCGTTGTGGCTCCACTTGCGGATGATGGTGCCGTCCTTCAGCAGCACCATGCCGGGATTGCTCCTGATGATGGTCTTCAGCGTGATGTCGTCGGTCTGGCAGAAGGGGTATTCGGCGCCTGTCAGGTTGCGCCAGTTGGTAATGTTCTCCTCGGTGCTGGCCGTCAGGCAGTAGAAGGCGTAGTCGTGGTCGGTGGCATACTCGTAGAGCTGGTTGATGAGGTCGAGGTGCGAGTCGTCGGCCTGTTCGAGGTGTGGCGAGACGAGCAGGAAGACGTAGCTCGTGTCGGCCAGCACGGCCTCGGTGATGTCCTCGCCGTCGCTGTTCTGCTCGATGAAGAAGTCGGCGTAGGGCAGGTCTTCACCGTCCATCGTCCGCTGCCACTGCTGGCGCAGGTTGGTGCCCACGTGGTAGGGGCGGAAGTCGAACGTCGGCAGGTAGTAGAGGCTCCAGGCCGAGATGGCCAGGATGAAGAGCGCCGAGTAATTGATGACGATCCACTGGTTTGACTCGCTGACGAAGCGGAACATCTCCTTCGGCCAGAGGGCCACGACGACGGCGCAGGCGAGCAGCACGATGTTCTTCCAGAACGTCTGCCAGTTGGTGAGCACCACGGCGTCGCCGAAGCAACCGCAGTCGGTGATGGGGTTGGCAATGGCCAGCCAGAGCGTCAGCGGTGTCATCACCAGCATGATGAGCAGAATCAGCCGCGACGTCAGCCGCCGCTGGATGGCAAAGAGCAGGAAGATGCCGAGGCAGAACTCGAGGCCCGCCTGGAATACCGACGCGGCGAGCGTCGCCCAGCCGGGCAGCAGTCCACCCAGGTGCATGGCTTCCAGGTAGTCGTTGATCTTATACTGCGTGCCTAACGGGTCGACCGCCTTGACAAACCCTGAGAGGATGAACGTGACGGCGAGTATGAACCGGCAGATGTTGACGCAGAGCTTCTTCATTATGCACGCAGTTTAATGAGCCCGAAGACGGCGTAGTTGATGATGTCCATATAGTTGGCGTCGATGCCTTCAGAGACGAGCGTCTCGCCGCTGAGGTCCTCAATCTCCTTGATGCGCTCGATCTTGGTCAGGATGAGGTCGGTGTAGGAACTGACGCGCATCGAGCGCCAGGCCTCGTCGTAGTCGTGGTTCTTGCGCTTCATCAGCTCGAGGGCCTCGTGGGCGTACTTGTCGTAGAGCGTCATGGCCTCGTCGTTGCTGACGTCGACGGTGTCGGCATAGCCCTTGGCCAGCTGGATGAGGCCCACGATGCCGTAGTTGACGAGCGCGATGAACTCGGGCCTGATGCCCTCGCCCACGCGGCTCACCTTCTTCACCTCCAGCGAGCGTATGCGCTTGGCCTTGATGAACAGCTGGTCGGTAAGTGCCGTGGGACGCAAGATGCGCCACGAGGCGCGGTAGTCGTGCAGCTTCTTCTCGAAGAGTGCCCGGCATTCGGCCACGGCCTGCTCAAATTCGGCGTTTGTCTGTTCGAACTTATCCATTTCAGGGTGCAAAGTTACAAAATAAAGTGAAAAGTGAGAAGTGAAAAGTGAAAAATTTGCTGCCGCCAGCCTTTTTTCTCATCTTTCCCTACAGTTCTTTCTGCTTTTTGTGGATGTAGCGTATCTTGGCGCAGAGCACGTCGAAGCGCGTCTGCAGCGAGTCGCGCCGCACGCGCGTCTTGGTCAGCATGGTCAGCTCGTCGGCCGTGGCCCGCAGCTGCTGCTTGTCTTTCTCTACCTTCTGGCGCTGGTATTCGTAGTCGTGCCTGACGGCCTGGAGGGCGCTGTCGACGATGGCCAGTTCCTCCTGCGAGCGCTTCAGTTCGATGTCCTGCTGCAGCCGCAGTGCCCGCTTGCGGGTGTCGATGGCGCTGGGGTACACCTGGCGCAGCGAGTCGATGACGATGAGTGCGCGGTCGTACTTCTGGTCGGTGAACAGCTGGTTGGCCTTCTCCAGCATCTGCTCGGCGGCCTGCTGCTTGTTGTCTTGGCAGGCGGCCAGCACGATGGCTGCCAGGAGTGTTATGATGATGGTTGCTTTTCTCATGTCGATGGCGTTTTAGAAGTTGACGGCAAACGACAGCCCGATGGTGACGTAGTTCATCTTCTTGGTCTTCTTGTACACCTCGGGTGTCAGGTAGTTGGGCAGGAACGACAGCTCGGCGTCGGTGAGCAGGCGGTTGCTGATGAGGCTGTAGGCCGAGCTGGTCAGTCCCTTCTTCAGGTAGTGGTAGGGGTCGTAGGTCATGGTGAAGTCCTTCTTCGAGTAGTCGTAGTCGACGAAGAGCTTCCACGAGAAGTTCGACTTGTAGCGGTAGGTCACCGAGAGTCCTGTTCCCCACGACGTGGCGTTGCGCGAACCCAGCGTCAGGAAGTCCCAGTCGTCGGTGAAGGTCTCGCCGGTGCTGGCGGGTGTGCTGAGGAACAGGGCCTTTCTGCCGTCCTCGTAGTCCAGAATCTTTCCGTCCTCGATAATCATGCCGTAGTTGATGTCCTTCACGTTACCCTCGGCGTGGCCGTCGATGTCGAGTTCCTGGGTGAACGAGCGGCCTATGAGCAGCTTCGAGCCCAGCGACAGCCTGCTGGTGATAGGCAGGTTGAAGTAGAGGCCGAGGCTGGCGGTGAACTCAGCCAGGTGGTCGCTCTTGACGATTCCCTCCAGCTTCGTGATGGGGGCGCCGCCGTTGTTGATTTCTTCGGCAGTAAGGTCGAAGTTGGCTGCTTCGTACAGATAGGTAATCTCGTTCTTCCAGAGGTCGTTGGCATCCTCCGACGAGATGTCGGCATACTGTCCGAACGATTTTGCCGACATTGCGCGCACGCGGAACTGTCCGCCCACGCCCACGTACTTGTTAAAGAAGTAGGCACCCTCGGCACCGACCACCGTCGCGGCGCGGAAGTCGATGTTCACGTTAAGTTCTTCCTCGTCCTTGAGAAGGTCGGCCATCTCTTGGGTGACGCCGTGCATCTCCTTGTCCTGCAAGTCGCTGAGAATGTTGAAGCCGATGTCCTTGCCGCCGATGCCCAAGCCCATCGAGATGCTGAAGAACGAGGGGTTGTCGGAGTCGAGTTCCAGGTCGTTGCGCAGCAGTCCCTTGCCCTTGAACAGGATGTCGCTGAGGGCATAGCCCAGCTCTGTGGACATGATACCGATGCCGGCTCCCGACATGACGTCGCTGATCCAGTGGCGGTTGTTCAGCACGCGCATGACGCCCGTTGCCGTCGCCACGCCGTAGCCTGCCACTGAGTACCAGGGCGAGCGCGTCAGTCCGTACTCCTTATGCAGCAGCGTGGCACCCACGAACGACGTCGCCGTGTGGCCCGAGGGCCAGGAGTTGGCCGTCGACCCGTCGGGGCGCATCTCCTTGGCGGTGTACTTGATGCCGTTGACGAAGGCGGCCATGATGCCGTACGACATGGCTGCGCTGGCCATGAGCCGGGGCCAGTCGCTGCGGCCCTCGACGCCGCCCAGCTTCAGGCCTACGGTCATGACGGGGCCGAAGAACTGCGTGTAGTCGTCGATGCCCGTCTTGAAGTCGGTCAGCAGCTGCGTGTTCTTCTTGCCGTTCTTGTTGTTGACGCGGAACATGGCCTTGTCGCCCTTGATGGCCCAGCCCGCCGCGAACAGGGGCACACCGACGAAGGTCAGGTCGTCCATCACTTTGAACGGTTTCACGTCGGGGTTCGTCTTCGACTTGAAGAAGTCAAAGTCCAGTCCGGCGGTCGTGCCGTAGGTGTCGAGTTCGGGTCGTGTGCTTATTTCTACCAGTTCGGGCTTCATCTCTGGCACTTCCAGCTTTAGCGGGGCCATGTCAAAAACGTTGCTGGCTGTTGCGCTCAGGACGGTCAATATTAACCCTGCAAGCAGTGTCAAGTGTTTCTTAGTCATGTGCGTGATTCTTTAAATTTTGAATATTTCGGTGGCAAAGTTACTAATTTTTTTTAATTCTTTGCATTCCCTGCTGATTATTTTGTAATTTTGTGCCCACTTTTTGAGCGACCACAGTAAAACGGACACCAAAATGAAGCTATATTCAGACGAAGAACTGGCAGAAATATTAGACCAAGAGATATTCCATCAGATCAGTGAAGCAGCCGACCGCCTCGGCCTGGAATGCTATGTCGTGGGCGGCTATGTGCGCGACATTTTCCTCGAACGGCCCAGTAACGACATCGATGTGGTGGTCGTGGGAAAGCCTCACCCCCTGACCCCCTCTCCAACTGGAGAGGGGGAAGTCGCGGTCAGTGTGGGCATCGCGGTGGCGAAGGAGCTGAAGCGCATGCTTGGACGCCGTGCCCACCTCTCGGTGTTCAAGAACTTCGGCACGGCGCAGGTGAAAGTCTCCCTATCGTCTCCCGAGGGGAAGCATAGTAATGAAGCCCCCTCGGGGGCCGTAGGGGGGGCTCTCGAAGTCGAGTTTGTCGGCGCACGCCGCGAGAGCTACAGCCACGACTCGCGAAAGCCCATCGTCGAGGACGGCACGCTGGAGGACGACCAGAACCGGCGCGACTTCACCATCAACGCCATGGCCATCTGTCTGAACCACGACCGCTTCGGCGAACTGGTTGACCCCTTCAACGGCCTGGCCGACCTCGAGGACGGCATCATTGCCACGCCCCTCGACCCTGAGGTGACCTTCAGCGACGACCCGCTGCGCATGATGCGCTGCATACGCTTCGCCACGCAGCTGAACTTCCAGGTTGAGGACGAGACGTTCGAGGCGCTCGAGCGCATGGCCCAGCGCATAAAAATTGTCAGCGGCGAGCGCATTGAGGTGGAGCTCAACAAGATTATCATGGCGCCTCATCCCAGCCGTGGCTTCGTCGACTTGCAGCGCTCAGGACTTCTGCAGCTCATCCTGCCCGAACTGGCCGCCCTCGACATCGTCGAACAGAAGGACGGCAAGGCCCACAAGAACAACTTTTACCATACGCTGGAGGTGCTGGAGAATGTGGTAAAAGCCCCCTCCAACCTCCCCCCACTGGGGGAGGCTTCAGAGGACATCAAGGATTATTTCAAGACGGCATCTGTGGTTGACTACGATTTGCTGAAGAAACATGCAGCTGAGCATAGGGATAATCCTACAGAAGCCGAATCTGTATTATGGGAATTATTACGAGGAAAAAACATTGGCGAGAAATTCCGTCGTCAACACATAATAGGTGAATATATCGTCGACTTTGTCTGCCTTAAGCGCCAATTGGTCATAGAGGTTGATGGAGGTTATCATCTCACGCCAGAACAGCAGGAAAAGGACCGGTTGCGAACCGAAGAACTCCGGAAGTTGGGGTACAGTGAAATCCGTTTTACCAACGAAGAAGTCTTATTTGCTCCCGACACCGTCGTCTCCAAGATTTGTTCGGCTCTGGCGCAGAAAGCCTCCCCCAGTGGGGGGAGGTTGGAGGGGGCTTCCCTCTGGCTCCGCTGGGCCGCCCTGCTCCACGACATCGGCAAGACGCGCTCGAAACGGTGGGAGCCGGGCGTGGGCTGGACCTTCCATAACCATAATTATATCGGGGCACGGATGGTGCCCGACATCTTCCGCCGGCTGAAGCTGCCCATGGGCGCCGAGATGAAGTACGTGCAGAAGCTCGTCGACCTGCACATGAGGCCACAGGTCATTGCCGACAACGAGGTGACCGACTCAGCCGTGCGCCGACTGCTGAACGATGCCGGCGACGACATAGACGATCTGATGACGCTCTGCGAGGCCGACATCACGTCGAAGAACGAAGGGCGCAAGAAGATGTTCCTCGAGAACTTCCGTGTGGTCCGCGAGAAACTGACCGACCTGAAGGCCAAGGACTACAAGCGACTGCTGCAGCCCGTCATCGATGGTAATGAGATCATGCAGCTCTTCAACCTCAAGCCCAGCCGCGAGGTAGGCACCCTGAAGCAGTACCTGAAGGACGCCGTTCTTGACAACCGTGTCGAGAACGAGCGCGAACCGCTCATGCAGCTGCTCATGGAGAAGGCCCGCCAGATGGGCTTAGCCTAACTCCTGATACATCTTGAGCAGGGCCTGCATGACGTCGTCGTGCTCGTAGCGGTCGGTAATCATCGACCGCGCCTTCGAGGCCATTGAAGCTACCTCGTCAGGGTGCTCCATAAAGCGTGCCATCATGTCGTAAAGGGCCTCAGCCTGCCGTGGTGGGATGATGCGGCCGTTTACGCCGTCGATGACAATCTCGTTGCAGCCGTTGATGTCGGTGACGATGGCGGGCAGCCCCATGGCTCCCGCTTCCAACGGCACATGAGGGAATCCCTCACGGTAGCTGGGAAATACCAGCGCGTCGGCGGCAGCCAGATAGGGTCGGACATCCTTCTGGTACCCCACGTACTTGACGTGTTCGCTGTACTTGAAGAAGTACTCATGGTCCTCGGTGATGCGGTCCTGCTCGTTCTCAAACCATCCGACGAGTATCAGCGAACAGCGGTAGCCTGCATTTAGCAGGCGTATCATGGCAGTGGCCAGTTCGTCCATGCCCTTGTCCCTGACGATGCGCCCTATGAAGACAAAGGTGAAGATGTCGTCGTCAATGCCCAGCGTACGTCTGACTTCCTGTCGGCTTTTCGGGCATGCCTCTTCGGAGAAGTGGCTGGTGTCAATGCCGTTGATGTTACCGTAGTGTATAACCTTGAGTGGCTTGCTCGTGATATGGTCGGCAAGCAGCGTATGGCGCACACCCTTTCCCTCGGGTATGACCTTCGTGGCGCAGAAGCAGGTGATGCGCTCCATCGTCTTGAGCAACTTGCGGCCCATGCCCTCGGCCCCTTGGTAGCGCAGGCCGGTGACGGTGTAGAGGCGGTGGGGCACGCGGCAGACCATGGCGGCCATCATGGCCAGCAGACTGCCTTTCGGCGTGTTGGCGTGAACGATGAAGGGGCGCTCCCGCCTGAACATCCAGATGAGGTGCAGCAGGCAGGCCAGGTCGCGCCGCAGCGAAATCTCGCGGCGCATGCTCAGCTCGATGGTCCTTATACCCTCGCGCTTGGCAACTCCCGAAAGCAGCCCCGTGTTTGCCGATACGCCTACTACCTCATAATACTGGCTGAGGAACCTCAGCTGGCCTTTCAGCAACAGTTCAAGGCTGATGTCCGAGGTCGTCACTCTGATTAGTTTCTTCATTTCCGCTGGGTTAATGATGATTTGACTCTCTGATGACTCGGCAGGGAATGCCGTATGCAATGACACCGTCAGGAACGTCCCTGACGACGACTGCCCCTGCGCCCACCGTGCTCCATGCTCCGATGTGGAGTCCTAAAGTGACGGTGGCTCCGGCGCTTACCAGGCATCCCTCGTGGGCAGTGACTCCGCCGCCGAGTGTGGCGTGTGAGGCAATATGCACGAAATCGCCCACCCGGCAGTCGTGCTCCACCACCGCACCGCTGTTGATGATGCAGTGGCGCCCTATGCGTGCCCCGCTGTTGACGATGGCTCCGGGCATGACGACTGTGCCTTCGCCAATCTCTGCGTAGGGTGATACAATGGCCTGGGCGTGGATGCCGCGGCCGAAAGTGATGCCTTGACGGCACAG
>CAMOKH010000077.1 GCA_946617675.1 uncultured Prevotellaceae bacterium
ATGAGCGAGAGTGTGGCCAGCCCAGCCATCACCAACAGCACCCGCGACCTGCAGCTGCGCGTCACGCTGGAGCCCGCCAAGAACTTCAAGATCGACCTGAACGCCACCCACACGCGCCAGCAGGCCCACCAGGTGCAGTATATGTTTGCCGGCATGCCCACCACGACGAGCGGTTCGCTGACGATGACCACCATCTCCATCGGCAGCGCCTTCGAGGGCATGGGCAACGCCAACAACGGCTACCGCTCGGCATCGTTCGAGCGCTTCTGCCGCTCGCTCGACGGTTTCCGCGACCGTGTGGAGGCGCGCTATGAAGGCGCTGTCTATCCCATCGGCACCAGCATGGGCGGCGCGAAGTTCAATCCCGAGAACGGCAGTGTGAGCAAATACAGTTCCGACGTGCTCATTCCCGCCTTCCTGTCGGCCTACACCAAGAGTGGCGGCAGCCGGCTCGACCTCTTCCCCGCCCTTGCGCGCATGCTGCCCAACTGGTCCATCCGCTACAGCGGACTGTCGCAGCTGCCCTGGTTCAGCGAGCATTTCAAGAGTGTGAACCTGAACCACGCCTACAAGAGCGTCTTCGCCATTGGCAGCTACAGTTCGTTCTCCACCTACCATGAATACATGGACGGACTCGGCTTCGTTACCGACGCCACCACCGGCAACCCGACGCCCTCGAGCATGTACAACATCTCTACGGCCTCCATCAACGAGTCGTTCAGTCCGCTGCTCGGCATCGACGTCACGTTCCTGAACAACCTCACCACGAAGCTGGAATACCGCACCACGCGCGTGCTCACCCTGTCTACCACCAGCGTACAGCTCAACGAGGCCCTCTCGCGCGACTGGGTCGTAGGCTTTGGCTACAAGATCAACGACTTCAAGCTCTTTGGCCTCGGCAAGAACCACCGCAAGGTGAAGGGCAGCGGCAACGACGACGACCAGGACCAGGGCAGGAACAACAGCAACACGTCGCAGCGCAAGAACGGCGTGAACCACGACCTGAACCTTCGTCTGGACGTCTCCCTGCGCAAACAGGCCTCCATCATTCGCGACATCGCCTCGATGACGAGCACAGCCAACAGCGGCAACAATGCCTTCAAGCTGGCGTTCTCGGCCGACTACACCCTGTCGAAGCTGCTCACGCTGAGCTTCTATTTCGACCGACAGACAAACACGCCCCTGCTCTCGTCGAACAGCTATCCCACCACCACACAGGACTTCGGCCTCAGCCTGAAATTCTCACTGACGCGATAAGACGACCGCCCACAGCCCCTCCCCTTCTATCTCCGGGAAAGGGGAGCTGAGGTGGTGCATGCAACATCATTTGCCTGCGCAAAGACATAAAAACTAAACTTTCTTTGTCGGAATAGTCTTTAATTCCAGTTTTTTATGTATATTTGCAGCCAGATAAGGACAAACCCATTTATACACAAAATAAATAAGACAACAGATGAAAAAGATTCATTCATTACTCGTTCTCGTGGCCCTGCTTGCGATGCTCAGCGGCCGCGCTGTCGGACAGACGTACTCGACGGGCCAATTCAATTATGAGCTCAACCAGTTGGGTAGCGAGACTTACGCCTACATCACGGGGCTGAGCACCATCTCCTCGTCGGTGACGAACATCACCATTCCCGGTTCCATTGAGCACACCAACGGTGTCAGCTATCTAACCGTTATCGCTCCTAACGCCTTCAAGGGCTGCACGCAGCTTACCGACGTGACGGTGAGCTATGGCTGCCGCGTGATCTTCAGCAACGCCTTCAACCTGTGTGTGAGCCTGAAGACCTTGCGGTTGCCGAGCAGTCTGACCGCCCTGTACCCCCTGATGGTGAACGGCGCCGCTCAGAACGGCCTGACGGTGTATAGTGCGCTAAGTCCAGCGACGACCACCCATGACGGTGCCTGGAGCGGCATTCCGAAGACCAAGAGCCACTTCTACACCTATTGCGAAGACGTCAGGAGTGCGTTTGCCTCGGACTCCAAGTACTACAACAACTTCGGCGATATATCGGTGGAGAGCGCTCCGCAGTATTGCCTGGACTACATGAACACCCGCGGGCAGAAGCAGTGCTACGTGGTGACCAAGCCCTCGACGGCGACCACTGACGGCGAGATGATGCTGATCGGCACCAAGGAAGAGGCCGGCAAGGCCGTGGAGGTGAGCGTTGGCGAAACCGGCTATATGTTTGCCGACTACAAGGTGACCGGCAGGAAGACCTACGTGACGCGTGTGATGGCCGGCGCCTACTTGCAGCGCGGCGCCACCACGTTCACCTGCAGCAGCAGTAGGCTGACGGAGATCGGCAAAGACGCCTTCCGCCGCTGCGCTTCTTTGCAGAGCGTTGACATCGACGCCCCACAGGGTGTGATCGGCATGGGCGCCTTCTGCGAGTGCCCTCAGCTGAAGACAGTGACGGTGAACACCCGCGAGATTGGCGACTATGCCTTCTGGGACTGTAGCGGTCTGGACGACCTGACGCTAGGAGAAGGCGTGGAAAGCATTGACGGCTATGCCTTCTCCGACTGCACGTCGGTCACGGAGTTGCACCTCCCCGCCTCACTGAAGATACTGAAGAGCTACCGGGTGGACGAACCCCTGGCGAGCTACTACAGCTGGGGCGGTATGCGCGAGATGGCCAACCTGAAGAAGGTCACGGTGGCCGACGGCAACACAGAGTTCAGTTCGCATGACAACATCCTCTACACCAAGTCGAAGACGATGATGCTGTTTTGTCCGAGCAACATCGACATCATCCCCACCTTCCCCGAGACGCTGCTGGACATCAAGCACTCCGCCCTGTATGCCATCCGCAACACGAAGTGGAAGGTGCTGGAGATCCCCTTCGGCGTGAAGTACATCCGTTCGCACGCCATCAACAGTCCCTTCTTTGAATACATCAAGACCCCCTCGACGGCTTACGTAGAGCCGAAGGGCATCCTCTTCACGTACGACACGAACTGCCATCACGAAGCGACCGTGAGCCTTGGCAAGGCCACGTATTCGTTTACCGACAACAACCTATTGGATTTCCACTTCAACCCCGGGCGTCTGTATGTACCCGCCGGCGACCACGCGCCGTCGACCCTTTCCGGTCATGCCGCCTTGAAGCGCCTTTTCGGCAACTATTACGACGACGCCGACATCAACATCACCTACGGCGCCTACGACGTGCTGACCGACGACGGCATTCCCCTGCTGCTCGACAAGGATACGAAGACCGCTCGTGTGGTGTATGGCCGTTTTGACAAGGACTACACGAAGCAGCTTACGGGCGACATCGTCATCCCCGACACATACACCTATCGCGGCTACACCTACACCGTGACCGCCAT
>CAMOKH010000078.1 GCA_946617675.1 uncultured Prevotellaceae bacterium
TAGAAGTGTTCGTAGTTCAGACGGGCGTCGTAGTCGGCCTTGGCCTGGCGGCCCAGACGGCGGCGCAGTTCGGCGTCGGCGGCGAGGCGGCGCATGGCGTCGGCCAGCTGGCGGGCGTCGCCCGGCTCGACGAGCAGGCCGTTCTTGCCGTCGTCGATGTATTCGCGCTGGCCGCCGTTGTTCGTGGCCACCACGGGCCGCCCCTGCGACATGTACTCCTGTGGCGACAGGGGGCAGCCCTCCCTGACGGTCGATGCCAGCACGCCGAAGTCGGCGCCCGCCACGTAGGGCAGGATGGGGTGGCGGAAACCGGCCAGCAGCACCTTGTCGCCGAGTCCCTTCTCGGCGATGAGCTGCCTGAGGTGGGCCGTATAGTCGTCGCTGCCGCGGCCCACCAGCACCAGCCTCAGCCGCGGGCAGTCGTTCAGCATGGCGGTGGCCTCAATGAGCGTGTCGAGTCCCTTCTCGGGGTCGAGCCTGCCGTGGAACATGGCTATGACGCTGTCGCCGTCGAGCCCCATCTCGCTGCGCACGTCAACTGGCTGCAGCTGTCCGGGCACCACGATGCTGGTGTGCACGATGCGCAGCTTGCTGCGGTCGATGGTGGGCTGTGTACTGAGAAACATGTCCTGCGAGATATGCGAGTCGAACACGAGGCAGTCTAACTGGCGGTAGAGCCAGCGGTAGAGCAGCGAGTCCTTCCCCGTGCGCGTCAGGTGGCGGCACATCACCACCCGCACCTGCTTGTTCGGGCTGAACTTGCGGGCGTAGCAGGCCGTGAAGGCGTCCTTGAAGTTATGGGCGTGGACGACGCACGGCCCCGCCTGGCCGATGACGGCCGCCAGGCGCCAGGCGCTGACGACGTCGAGGGCGCCGCTGAGGGCCAGTGTCACTACGGGGAAGCCCGCCTCCTCGTACTTACGGCCGACGGCCTCGACGGGTTTCGTCACGACGGTCACGTCGTGGCCGTCTTCACGCTGTCTCCGGGCCAGGTCGTAGACGTACTGCTCGCCGCCTCCCCACTCCTTGTTAGATACGATATGGAAAATCTTCATGCTGCAAAAGTACGCATTTTTTCAGACATAAGCACACACGGGCGCAAGTTTTTTTGCTTCTTTTGGCGTTATGTCTGAAAAAAGTCCTAACTTTGCAGCCTGATTATGGCATCATACGATATAGAAACACTGCATCAGCACATTCTGCAGATACTGCTGACCGTCGACCGCGTCTGCCGTGAGCACGACGTCAGGTACTACTGTTGGGCGGGCACCATGCTGGGCGCCGTCCGCCACAAGGGCTTCATTCCCTGGGACGACGATATGGACATCTGCATGCCCCGCCCTGACTACGACCGCTTCATGGCGCACGCCGCCGAGTGGCTGCCCCAGCCGCTCGAAGCCCTCTGCATCGAGACCTCGCCCACCTTCCCCGGTGGCTTCGGGAAGATCGTCGACAGCAGCACCACGCTCATCGAGCGCGAGCACAGCGACTACGTGGCCGGCATCTATATCGACGTGTTCCCCATCGACGGCATGACCACCAACCCGCTGCTCAAGCGGCTGGCCGTGGCCCGCTACAAGGCCTGCGACAAGCTGCTCTACTTCCTGCACCGCGACCCCTATAAGCACGGGCACGGACCCAGCTCGTGGCCGGTGCTGCTCATCCAGCACTGCTTCTCCCACGCCTGGGCGCGCCGCCAGCTGCGGGCCGCCTACCTGGCCTACGACTATGGCAAGTCAGACTACGTGCTCGACTACGACGACGGCGTGAGGGGCGTCATTCCCAAGACCATGCTGGGCACGCCGCAGCCTGTCGAGTTTGAGGGCCACACGGTGATGGGGGTTGAGCATGCCGACGACTATCTGCGCCAGAAGTACGGCGACTACATGGTCGTCCCGCCGCACGATCACCAGCGGCAGCACAACTTCTTCTATTTAGACTACAATCTGCCCTATCGGCAGTATCACGACCGACGAGCCTTCGTCAGCCGCGATAGCGCCGCTCAATGATTTTCGCCACCAGCACAAACTGGTAGTAGGCCGCCATCAGCGACCGTATCAGTCCGCGCGTGCCCATGCGGAAGCTGCCGTTCAGCACGTAGCTCTTGAAGAAGCGCCACGCCGGCCGCCAGAGCAGGGCGCCCAGGCCGTAGCCCTTCTGCCACTTCTTCTCCACCTCGTTGTCGGTGTACTCGTTCATCTTCGCCATGTACTCGTGCATCGTCTCGTCCATCAGGTGCAGCAGCCGGGCCTGCTTGCAGGCCTTCAGCCGCTCCACGCGCCCCTTCACCGTCGGCCAGGTGTGGACGTAGGGCGGCCACTCGGTGCCTTCGCGTATGAAGAAACGCAACTGGTAGTCGTAGCGGAAGTCGCGCACGAACATGCCCATGAACATATTCTGACGCGGGATGAAGAAGCCCGCCGGACAGTCGGGCTGCCCCGTCCGCTCGTAGAGCACCTGCCGCAGCTCGGGCGTGACAATCTCGTCGGCGTCGACCACCAGCACCCACTTGTTACGGGCCGACTGTATGGCGAACGTCCGTGCCGGCTCGGCGCTCTTGTGGTCGGCCTTGGGGAACGTCACCACCCGGCAGCCGTACTGCCGGGCGATGTCTGTCGTGCGGTCGGTGCTCTCCATGTCGCAGACCACCGTCTCGTCGAAGTCCTTCACGGCGTCGAGCACCTTCGCCAGGTGTTGCTCGGCGTTGTAGGTGTTGATGACCACCGATATGCCGTTCTTGCCCTCCTCCATCCTGTTTGCCATGCTATGCGTTAACTACGGTGTTGTAGGCTTCGGCCACGGTCTTGGCCACGTAGTCGGCCTGCTCGTCGGTCAGCTGCGGGTAGCAGGGCAGCGATATCTCGTGGGCAAAGTTGCGGTAGGCCTGCGGGTAGTCGCCGATGTCGTAGCCCTGCTCGCTGAAGAAGGTCAGCATGGGCAGCGGAATGAAGTGCACGTTGACGGCCACCTCATGACGGGCCACCTCGCTGATGATGTCGTCGCGCTGCTGCTCGCTGATGCCGCTGATGCGCAGGGCGTAGACGTGGTACGACGTCTCGCGCCCGTCGGCCCCGACCGTCGGCGGCACGATGGCCCAGGGCAGCTGGCTGAACGCCGCGCTGTAGCGGGCGAAGACGCGCTTGCGCTCGGCCAGCAGCCGTGGGTACTGGCGTATCTGGGCCAGTCCGATGGCCGCGTTCACGTCGGCCATGTTGGCCTTCATGCCCATGCCCACGATGTCGTATCGCCATCCGCCGGCCTTCGTCTTGGTGAAGGCGTCCTTCGTCTGGCAGTTCAGCGACATCAGCCTCAGCTGCTGGTAGAGCTGGGCGTTGTCGAACGGTGCCGGCATGTTCAGGCAGATGGCGCCGCCCTCGGCCGTGGTGATGTTCTTCACGGCGTGCAGCGAGAATATGGCTATGTCGGTCTGCGTGCCCGAGGCCTTGCCGCCGTAGCGCGAGCCGATGGAGTGGGCCGAGTCGTTGATGACGATGATGCGGCCCAGCTGCTCCATCACCGGCGACGTGGGCTGGAACATGGCCTTGACCTCGGGCTCGTTGACCAGGGCCATCAGCCGGGCGTAGTTGCAGGGGAATCCGGCGATGTCGACGGGCAGGATGGCCTTCGTCCTGGGCGTGATAGCCCGCCTGACGGCGTCGACCGAGATGTTCAGGTCGTCGCCGGAGTCGACCATCACGGGCTTGGCGCCGGCCCACATCACGGCGAAGGCCGTGGCGCAGTAGGTGTAAGCTGGGATGATGACCTCGTCGCCGGGCTTCACGCCGAGCCAGCGCAGCGTCATGACGGCGCCGGTGGTCCATGAGTTCACGCAGAGCACCTCTTGGCTGCCGGTGAGCTGCTTGATCTCGCTCTCCAGCGCCTTTACCTTCGGACCGGTGGTTATCCATCCCGACAGCAGTGTGTCGGTCACTTCGCTGACGACGCTCTCGTCAATGTAGGGGGGTGAAAATGCTATCTTCATGTCTTCTTTTCGTTGTTTCGGTTGCAAAGTTACAAATTATTTCGTAACTTTGCAACCGAAATGGCAAAAACTATTGTCGGTTATGACGCTAAGCGCATCGTGCGCAATGCCACGGGGCTGGGAAACTACTGCCGGACACTGGTCAACGACCTGGCCGCCAGCGCGCCGCCCGACTGGCAGCTACGGCTCTACGCTCCCGATGCCGGGCGCGACGAGCTGCGTTGTCGTCTGGTCGCGTCGGAGCGTATGCAGCTGGTCTGCCCTGAGGGCTGTCGCCTGCCGCTGCAGCGGGCCTGGTGGCGCACGCGCGCCATCATCGGCGACTTACGTCGCGACGGCGTACAGCTCTACCACGGCCTCAGCGGCGAGCTGCCCTGGGGCATCAGCCGTGCTGGCATTCCTGCCGTCGTCACCATCCACGACCTCATCTTTCTGCGTCATCCCGAGTACTACCCCTGGCTCGACCGCCACTTCTACGCCTGGAAGTTCCGCGTAGCCTGCCGCGAGGCCTCGCGCATCATTGCCATCAGCGACTGCACCAAGCGCGACGTCGTCAGCCTGGGCGGCGTCGCCCCTGACCGCATCGACGTCGTCTACCAGAGTTGCTCGCCGCGCTTCACGGCACCCCTGCCCGCAGATCAGGCCGCCGAGGTGTGCCGCCGCTACCGTCTGCCCGCCCGCTTCATGCTCAGCGTCGGCACCGTCGAGGAGCGCAAGAACCTGCTGCTCGCCGTGCGCGCACTGCCGCTGCTGCCCGCCGAGCTCCATCTCGTGGCCGTAGGCCGACCCACGCCCTACGCCCGTCTGGTCGAGCGCGAGGCTGCCCAGCTGGGCGTAGGCGCCCGTCTCCACCTGCTTCAGGGCGTCACCGATGCCGACCTGCACGCCCTTTATCAGACGGCCGAGGTCTTTGTCTATCCTTCGCGCTACGAGGGGTTCGGCATTCCCGTCATCGAGGCCATCCACAGCGGACTGCCCGTCGTGGCCGCCACGGGCTCCTGTCTTGAGGAGGCCGGAGGTCCCGACAGCCTCTACGTCTCGCCCGACGCCCCCGACGCCCTTGCCGCCGCTGTCGTCCGTGTGCTCCGCGGTGCCGCTGAGCGTGCCTCCCGCGTCAGCCTCAGCCGCCAGTACGTCCGCCGTTTCGAGGGCAGCGATGTCGCCGCCCAGGTCCTCGGCGTCTATCGGCGGGTTCTCGCCGCCGATATCTAGATCATCTAGAACATCTAGAACATCTAGATTATCTAGAGCCTCTAGAAAATCTAGAATTTCCACCTCACTTGAACATCAACCTCCGACTGCCAGCTGCCGTCAATCGTCTGCAGACCCGTACCGATGGTGCTGCGGTCGAAGTAGTGGGTCAGCCCCAGTTTGGCCGTCAGCGACAGCCGGGCCGTGGGCTTGGCCTGAGCCGTCAGCATCAGGCGCATACCCTCGCCGTAGAAGGCCGGAAACGAGAACGTGTACTGCAGTCCCCGCTCGTAGACGTAGATGCGGCCGGCGTAGCCCGTCGTGCGGAAGTAGCCGCCCGCGGCACCGGCCTTCAGCCGCTGCCACTGTCGGCCTGCGGTGGCGCTGAGCATGTAGCCCCAGTCGCTGCCCGTGGCCGTGGCGTCGGCCTGTAGGGTGGCCGTCAGCCGTGGGCCGCCCGTCGTCAGGCTCAGCCTGCCGCGGTGCTCGGTGTAGTCGTCGAGGGCCGTTTTCGTCTCGTTGTCGCGCTGGCGCAGGTGCAGGCGGTAGCGGGCCGCCACGGTCCAGCTGTCGTGGCTGTAGGTGGCCGCCAGCAGGTTGTCCCAGGCCCGCGAGGGCTGCGACGCCCCGTAGCGCGCCCAGGCGAAGTAGGCATAGTCGGTGTAGGCCTGCAACAGCAGGCCGGGCCGTGGGCGCCAGGTGGCGCCGAGGTAGGCGCCGCTCTCGTTCTGCACGTGTCCGCCCTCGGTCATGGTGCGCGCGTAGAGCGCGGTGTAGCGGTAGCTGAAGAATCGCTGCAGCAGCATCACCGTCAGCCCGTCGGCCGCCTCCAGGGTCAGGCTGTTCGTGGTGGCCAGTGCGCCGTCGCCGTTGATGGCCGTCTCGCCGCTCAGGGCGAAGCGCGGGTGGCGGTAGCCGTAGTCGGCGCTGACGTTCACGAAGTCGGTGCCCTGGGCGCTGTAGCGGCGGTAGAGGGTCGCGGTGTCGGGCTGCAGCCGCCGGTCCAGGTGGGTGTAGAGGGCGGTGACGCCGGCGTGAAGTGCGCCCCGTCGGTAGCCGATGTGGGCGCCGGCGTCGGCTGAGTGGCTGTTGTGCTTCTTGTTCATCTCGGTGGGCGTGCGGTGGTAGCCGTCGGCGACGATGGTGCTCATCGTGCTGTCGGCATTGAGCGTGGCGTCGAGCGGACGGTACGAGGCGAAGGCCGTCAGCTGCCACCGTGGCGACAGGCTGACGGTGGCGGCGACACCCTGGAAGTAGCCCGACTGCGAGCGCGACGAGTGGGGTCGCACGCCGTTGGTGCCCCGGCCCAGCTGCTGCAGCATGGCCAGCTTGCCCAGGCCGAAGCTGTTGTTGAGCACCAGCCCCATGCCCGCCGACAGCTTGTAGCGACCGGCGACGATGTTGTCGACCGGCCCCAGCCGGCGCGCCTGCACGTAGAACGAGTAGAAGTCGTAGCCCGCGCCGTTGCGCCCCGAGAAGAAGGGTTCGCCGGCGTCCTGCGAGCCCACGAAGCCCGCCTTCACGCGGTCGCCGTAGCTCATCTGGTAGCGCAGCCAGTGGCGGTAGGGGTAGCCCATGTATCCGTTCTCGTCGCCCCGGCGTTTATATAGCGGTATGCGCGCGTAGCCCATCAGCTCGTGGCGCCCGTGCTTCCAGATGTCGGCCAGCCTGGGGCCTTGGGGCTCTGTCGGCTCGTCGCCGACGGTGGCAAAGTAGCGCAGCAGTTCAATCTGCTGCACGTCCAGCGCCCTGATCATCCTCAGTTCGCTCATCGACTTCAGCCGGCCGTAGTGGTAGCGGTAGTCCATGATGGCCTCCACCTGGCGGTCCGAGAGGAAGGGCAGCGCCTCCAGCTGCTCGCGCGAGGCCGTGTTCAGGTCTACGGGCTGCTGCTCCAGTTCGCTCAGCAGGTCGTAGGTGTCTTCCCAGTCGGCCGACTCCATGTCGTCGGCAGTCATCACCTCGGCCATCAGCTGCTCCCACGGGCGCTCCCCCTGGCCGCTGGCCGGGAGTGCCGTGAGCACGAAAAGGGCGGCTATGACCGCAAAACGACTCTGTCTCATGTCTGCTGTCGTGTTGTTTCACCGCGCAAAGATACAAAAAACGCATAAAAACCGCGCACCCTCTGTCGGCTTTTTTTGCAAAATTGCCCAAAAGTTTGGCCGTTTCGTAAAGAAGTGCTATCTTTGCAGCGGAATAAATTGCGTTAAAGGAGACTGTCATGGGTATATACATCAACAAGGGCGACAGAATGTTTCGCCAGAGCCGTAACAGCGAGTACGTAGACAAGTCGGAGCTGATAGCTGTGGTCAACAAGACACTATTCACCCGCCAGAAATTCAGCTGCGTCACCCGCGGCCGCCGCTTCGGCAAGTCGATGGCGGCCGAGATGCTCTGTGCCTACTATGACCATTCGTGCCAGTCGCGCCCGCTGTTTGCCGACCTGAAGATAGCCTCCGACCCCTCGTTCGAGGAGCATCTGAATAAGTACCCCGTCATCTATGTTGACATGACGTCGTTCATCACCCGCTTCCGCGCTCAGCCAGACATCGTGGTAAAGATGCAGGCGGAGGTGATGGGCGACATCCACGAGGCCTATCCCGACGTGGTGATGAAGCCGGACGACGACCTGATGAGCCTCTTGCAGCGCATCTGTGCCAAGACGGGCGAGGCCTTCGTCTTCATCATCGACGAGTGGGATGCCATCCTGCGCGAGTTTACCCAGCAGCCCGACACGAAGGACAGCTACGTGAGCTGGCTGCGCCGCCTGTTCAAGGACGTGACGGCAGCCGATGTCTTTGCCGGCATCTACATGACGGGCATCCTGCCCATCAAGAAATACGCGACGCAGTCGGCACTGAACAACTTCCAGGAGTACTCTATGGTTGAACCCATAAATATGGGGCGGTTCTTCGGCTTCACCAAGGACGAGGTGCGCGGACTGGCCGAGAAGTACGGCATGGACTTCGACGAACTGGAGAAGTGGTACGACGGCTACCAGATAGGCGACGAGCGGTCGATGTTCAATCCTAACTCAGTAATGCAGGCCGTGCGCAGTCAGCGCTGCCGAAGCTTCTGGGCCGCCACGGGCTCATTTGACGCCATCACGGGTTACATTCGCATGAACTTCGACGGTCTGAAGGACGACATCATCTGCATGCTCGGCGGCGGCAGGGTCAAGGTGAACCCGACGAAGTTTCAGAACGACCTGTCGATAGTGCGCAGCAAGGACGACGTGCTCACGCTGCTCATACACTTAGGCTACCTGAGCTACGAGTGGCGCAGGAGCGAATGTTACGTGCCCAACCGCGAGGTGGCAGGCGAAATGGTAAACGCCGTCGAGGAGAACCGCTGGGAGCACGTGGTGAACGCGCTGGAGCAGTCGGAGCGGCTGCTGCAGGCTACCCTGCGCGGCGACGCTGACACCGTGGCGCGCATGATGGACGATGCCCATACGGAGAACACCAGCATCCTGTCGTACAACGACGAGAATTCGCTGGCCTGCGTCGTCAGTCTGGCTTACTACTACGCCCGCAACGACTATCACTTCCACCGCGAGTATCCTACGGGCTGCGGCTATGCCGACCTGGTGCTCATACCGCGCAAGAACGTGGAGTCGCCGGCACTGGTGGTGGAGCTGAAGAAGGACAGCACCGTCGAGGCGGCCATCAGCCAGATTAAGCAGCGTAAATATCCGCAACAGGTGGCCGACTATACGGGCGACATCCTCTTGGTGGGCATCAACTACGATGGCGAGACGAAGAGACACACCTGCCAGATAGAAAGGTGGACGAAATAATACTCATTTGCAAGCAGATATGCGACAGGTAATAACCCTCATCCTATTCTTGGCGAGCACGCTCGGGGCGTGGGCCCAGCAGGACACGACCGGCATCGGCGACCCTACCTTCGTCCCTACGGTGAAGGTGAGCAAGGTGCTCGTCGACGGCGACAGCATTCAGTATATGGAGATGTCGAACGTCTACGTGTACCCCACGATGACGTTCAGCAGCAAGCGGCAGCAGGGCTCCTACATGCGGCTGGTGAAGAACGTGAAGAAGACGCTGCCCCTGGCCAAGGAGGTGCGACAGATTCTGATAGAGACGGCGGAGTACCTGGAGACGCTGCCCGACGACCGCGCCAAGCAGGAGCACATGAAGCGCGTGGAGCAGAGCATCGTCAGGGAGTATAAGCCCCGGATGAAGAAGCTGACGTACTCACAGGGCAAGCTGCTCATCAAACTGATAAACCGCGAGTGTAACTCGACGAGCTACGAGGCCATACAGGCCTTCCTCGGACCGATACGTGCGGGCTTCTGGCAAGCCTTTGCCTGGGCCTTTGGCGCCAGTCTGAAGAAGGAGTACGACCCCGACGGCACCGACCGCCTGACCGAGCGCGTGGTGCTGCTGGTGGAGTCGGGACAGCTGTAGCCCACTCCCGGCCTCCCTTGTAGGGGAGGAGGAAATAGACAATAGAAAACATAATAATCGAAAAATAACAGAGATGGTAGAAGTTATTGATTTTTCGGAACAGAGGTCGGTGATGAACCAGTTCATGGCAGAGATTCGCGACAAGAAGTATCAGCAGAACCGGCTGCTGTTTCGTAATAACATCATGCGCATAGGCCAGATAATGGCCTTCGAACTGTCGAAGAGACTGGAGTATAAACCGAAGACGGTGACGACGCCGCTGGGGACGCTTGACATCATGCTGCCGCACGACGAACTGGTGATTGCCACGGTGCTGCGCGCCGGACTGCCTTTCCACGAGGGCTTCCTCTCGGTGTTCGACCACGCCGACAACGGCTTCGTCTCGGCCTACCGCATGTACACCAACCGCGAGCACACCGAGGTGGGCGTGCATACGGAGTATATGGCCGCCCCGAGCGTGAAGAACAAGACGCTCGTCATTACCGACCCGATGCTGGCCACGGGCGGCTCGATGGCGGCGAGCATCGAGGCCCTGCTGAAGACGGGGCGCCCGCGGCACATCCACATCTGCTGTGTCATTGCCACGCCCGAGGGAATCGAGGTGGTGAAGGACGTGCTCCCCGACGGCTCCTGCATCTGGTGTGCGGCCATCGACCCGGGCATGAACGAGCAGAAGTACATCGTCCCCGGCTTTGGCGACTGCGGCGACCTCTGTTTCGGCGAGAAACTGTAGTGTTTGTTGGAGCAGCAGAGAGACAACTACGAATTATACGAATTAAACGAATTGAAGCCGTTAGAATTCGTTTAATTCGTATAATTCGTAGTGTTTATATTACTGCTGCGCGGTGGCCTGCCGGTAGTCCAGGAGCTTGTTCTGAAGGTCGGCGAAGGCGTCGGTGCGGCGGTCGCGGGCCTGCTGGTAGAGCAGCTGAGCCTCAAGGAGGTCGGCCATGCGCGACGTGCCCGCCTCGTAGTAGTTACGGTTCAGGCGCAGGTTCTCCTCGGCCTGCTCGATGCTGCGCTGGGCCAGCTGCAGTTGCTGCTGGGCCTCGGCGACGTCGTTGTAGGCCTTCTGTGCGCGTATGCTGAGCTTCTGGGCGTTGTCGGCCAGCTGCTCCTCAGCCTTCTGTAGTTCCAGCTTCTGCCGCTTGACGGCGTGTGAACCGCCCCACCAGTCGCTGATGGGCACGCTGACGGTGGCAAAGACCATGGCGAAGGTGCGGTCGTTCTCCAAAAGATTATGATAGTTGTAGCCGGCACCGACGGCGACGGTGGGCAGGTTCTTGCCCACGGCGAGCTTCTTCTGCAGGCTGGCCGCCTCCACCTGTTTCTCAAGGAGGCGGTATTCGGGGAGGAGACTCACCCCCGACCCCTCCCTACCAAGGGAGGGGAGCAGATAGCTCTGGCCGTCAATGTCGGGCATGACGATGTCGATGGAGTAATCACTCCCCTCCCTTGACAGGGAGGGGTCGGGGGAGGGTCTTGTGGGTCTTGAGGGGCCTCTTAGCCCGCAGTACTGCTTGATGAGCAGGCTGACGAGACTGATGCCGTTGTTCAGCTTCAGGCGCTGGCTGGCGATGTCGTTCTGGCGCAGCTGCACCTGCAGCAGGTCGTTGCGCATGGCGACGCCGGCCCGTACGGCGACGTCGACGTCGCGGGCAATGGCCGTCAGCAGCGAGTCGACGGCGTCGAGGGTGCGCTTCTTCTCGTTGAGGCTGACCAGCTGCCAGTAGTACTGCTCGGTGGTGCGCTCCACCTCGTTCTCGGAGAGCTCCATCTGCAGGCGGCTGACCTCCTCGCCGACGCGGGCCAGGCGGTTGCCGTTTACAATCTGTCCGCCGGCGAAGACGGGCTGCGTGGCCGTGACGGAGCCGATGGTACCGCTCTTCATCATGGCCACGCTGACGGGGTTGGCCAGGGCGGCCAGGGCCTCGGGCGGGAACGTCTGGGCCAGGGTGGCTGCCAGCGGTGCGGGCACGACCTCGGCAGGGTTGACGTCCATCTTGGCCATGCCGCGGTTGGCGTTGAACCAGAGTCCCGTAGCGCTGACGTTAGGGAAGTATTTGGTGAAAGCCTCGCGGCGCTGCTCGGCGGCGGCGTCTGCGGCGAGGCGGGCTGTGTGCATGGCGGCGTTGTTGGCCAGGGCCGAGTCCTTGAGCTGGCTCAGGGTGTATGCGGGTTGTGCTGCGGCGGCGCCGCAGCACAGCGAACAGAGGGTGGTGGCGATGAGGTGTTTCATAGGTGTTTACTTCAGGTTTACTTTCCAGTAGACGACGGGGAGCATGGTGACCACCATGATGAGCGAGCCGATGCCGCCGGCAAAGATGGTGACGCCGACGGGCATCCAGAACGACGACTGGGCGATGATCATCGGCACGACGCCGACGGCCGTCGTGGCCGTGGTCAGGAAGATGGGCACCATGCGGCGCTTGCCGGCCTCGTAGGCGGCCTGGCGGACGGCCTCGTTGTAGGCCTGGCGGTCGACGGTCCAGTCGCCATGCTCGGCCACGTACTTCTTGATGAGGCCGATGGCGTGCTCGAAGATGAGTATTTCGTTGCGCATGATCATGCCCATGAGGGTGATGAGCCCGAAGATGGAGGTCAGACCGAGGGCGCGGTTCATCAGTCCCAGTCCGATGAGTGCGCCCGGAATCATGAGTCCCAGTGCGGCCATGCAGACGGTGGTGATGCCGTACTTCTTGAAGTTGAACAGCAGGAAGAAGAAGACGATGATCATGGCGATGACGATGCCGCCGATGATCTGCGGCAGGGCCTCGTCGCCGTACTCAATCTCGCCGCCGACCTCACAGCGCACGCCCTCGGGCAGGCTAATCTCGTTCTGCATGATGTCGGCCAGGCGCTGCTCCACGGGGGCGGTGTAGACGCCCTGTGCAAACTGCGCCGTGACGGTGATGCAGCGCTCGCCGCCGCGGTGTGTGATGCGGCTCTGGCTCCACAGCGGCTCGACGCTGGCCACCTGTCTGAGCGGCACGGTGCTGTTCGTATTGTTCAGTCCGGCCGAGGCGATGGTCATGGGCGACGTGACGCCGAGGTTGGCAATGTCAGAGAACTGCATGTCGGCGGCGTCCTTGACGACGATGGGCAGCTCGTAGTCGCCCTCCCAGAACTGACCGACGCGCAGGTCGCCCGACGTGGCGCTGAGGGCCAGCTGTGCCGAGGTGCGGTTGATGCCGAGCTGCGCGGCGGCTACGGGGTCGAGCCTGACGTTGACGATGGGGTAGGGCAGCAGGTAGTCGGTGTGTACCCACTCCAGCTCGGGCATCTGTCGCATGCGCTCCATCATGCGCTCGGCGACGGCCTGCAGCGAGTCGATGTCGCTGCCGTAGAAGCGGTACTCCAGCTCGTTGACCTCGAGGTAGTCGAGCCGCTTGAACTTGACGTAGGCGTTGGGGAAGGCCTCGCTGAGCCGCGGCTGGTAGTCGGCCAGCAGTTGTAGCGTAGCCTTGTCAGACTTGGTGTTGACGATGAACTGAGCGTAGTTCTTGCCGGCCATCTGCGGGGCGTAGGCATCCATGAAGCGCGGCGACGAGCAGCCGAGGAAGGCCGTGATGCCCGTGATGCGGTCGTCGCCCTGCAAAACGTGGTGTACGGAGTCGGCCACGAGCTCGGTCTCGGCCATGCCCTTGCCCTCAGGCAGGAATATCTCGACGGCGAACTGGTCGCGGTCGGCGTAGGGGAACAGGCGTATCTTGAGCGTGGGCAGGATGAGCAGCGAGAGCAGGATGACGCCCAGGCCGGCGGCCATGGTGAGCCAGGGGTGGGCGAAGGTCCAGTCGAGCACGCGGTCGTAGGTGGTCTGCACCCAGCGGGTGATGGCGTTGCCGCCCGTGGTGACCTTTCCGGGCTTGATGATTTTGACTTCGAGGAACGGGATGACCGTCACGGCGAGCAGCAGCGACACCATGAGGTTGATGGTGATGGTGACGGGGAAGTCCTGCAGACAGTCGCGGAACATGCCCTTCATCGTGATGAGGAAGGGGTAGAAGATGGCGCAGATGCAGACCGTGGCCAGCATCATGGGCATGAAGTACTGTCGGGCCGACTCCACGGCGGCCTCCCTTGGCGCGTAGCCCCGGCCGACGTACTCGAGGTAGCCGTCGATGACGACGATGCTGTTGTCGACAATCATGCCGAGCACGACGATGAGCGCCGCCAGCGTGACGATGTTCAGCTCGATGCCCGCCATGTACATGATGGCCACCGAGACGAAGGTGCTCAGGGGGATGGTGATGGCGGCGACGATGGCCGAGCGCAGGGGGAAGAGCACCATCATGACGAGGATGATGATGGCCATCGAGATGAGCAGGTCGCGCAGGAAGTCGCTGACGCTCTTGGCCACCACCTTCGGCTTGTCGGCGATGCGCGTCACGTTGACGTCGTCGGGCAGGCTCTCAGCGGCAAAGGTGCTGAGCACGTGGTCGACCTCGTCGCCATACTCGACGACGTTGTTGCCGGGCGTCATCTCCATCGACAGCAGTATGCAGGGGTGACCGTCTTGCTCGATGCGGCTCGCCGTCGGCTCGTACTCGCGGACGACGCGGGCCACGTCGCGGACGCGCACCACCTTGCCGGTGGCCGGGTCAGAGAAGATAATCTGGTCGGCAATCTCCTGCTCGGAGTTCTCGGTAGCCTCGACGTGGATGGGCACCTGCTGGTCCTGGTCGCTGATACTGCCGCTCATGGTGGTGATGCCGGCCGCCTGCAGCTGGCTGAAGAGCATCTGCTGGCCGACGCCGTAGGCCTGCAGCCGCTGGCGGTCGACGTAGAGCGTAATCTGCTCCTTCTGCTCGCCGAAGAGCTTGACGTTGGCCACCGAGGGAATGCGGCGCAGACGGTCGCTCAGCTCGTCGCTGTAGGTCTTCAGTTCGCGGTAGCTGCGGTTCGGACTCTCGATGGCGATGAGCAGCGCCGAGGTGTTGCCGAAGTCGTCGTTGACGACGATGGCCAGCACGCCGGCGGGCAGTTGCGCCTTGAAGTCGTTCAGGCCGTGCTTGATTTTCGACCACACCTCGTCCTTGTTGTTCACGTCGTCGCCCAGCTTCACCATGACGATGCACATGCCGTTCTGCGACGTGGTGGTCGTCTTCACGCGGTTCACCTCGCCGTAGGTGAAGAGGTAGCGCTCCAGCGGGCGTGCCACCTGCTGCTCCACCTCCTCGGTGGTGGCGCCGGGGCAGACGGCAACGACCACGCCCTGGCGGATGGTGGCGTGAGGAAACTCGTCCTTGGGCATGACGTACATGCCGTAGATGCCCATCACGAAGAGTATGCCGATGATGACGAGCGTTATCGAATAGTGCTCCAGCGGCCAGCGCAGCCAGGACGTCTCTTTCATCTTAATTCTTAATTCTCAATCCTCAATTCTCAATCCTCAATTCTCAATTCTCAATTGTCAATTCTCAATTGTCAATTCTCAATTAGAACGTCACTCGCGTCCCTTCACTCAGTTTCTGGTAGCCCTCGGTGACGACACGCTGGCCGACGTCGATGCCGTCGGTGATGCCGATGTGGTTGCCCGACACGCTGCCGACGCTCACCTTGGCGCGGTGGGCAGTCTTGTCGGCGGCCACGGTCCAGACGAAGAGCGAGCCGTCGGCAGCCTTCTGGACGGCCGTCACGGGCACCTGGCGCAGGTTGACGTAGTTAGAGCCGGCGGTGCTGAAGCTGACGTTGGCCACCATGCCCGGCAACAGCTTGCGGCCGGCGTTGGCCACGCGGATGTGGACGTCGTAAGTGTGGGTCAGCGCGTCGGCCACCACGCCCTTCTCTATGCGGCCGCCCTGCACCTCGACGCCGGCGGCCTCGACGGCGATGGTCGAGGGCGTCTGCGGCGTGATGCTGGCCACCTCAGCCTCGGGCACGGCCACCTTCACCTTCACCGTCGAGATGTCGAGTATGGTGACCACGGCCTGCGAGGGCATGGCCGTCTCGCCGGCCTTCACCGTCTGTCGCCCGACGACACCGCTGACGGGCGCCACGAGACGGCAGTCGCTGAGGTTCTTACGGGCCACCTCGAGCTGCGAGCGGGCCTGGGCCACCTTGCTCTGAATCTCGACCCACTGCACCTCGGGCAGCGAGCCGTTGTCGTGCAGCATCTGGTAGCGGCTCAGGGCGTCGTTGGCCTGGGCCATCTGCGCCTCGGCCCCGCTGAGAAGGTTGCGGGCCTGCGTGTCGTCCATCACGGCGATGAGCTGTCCGCGGCTGACGGACTGGCCCTCGCTGACCAGCACGCGGCGCACGACGCCCATCGAGGTGAAGCTGACGGCCGTGCCCTCGTTCTCCTCGACGATGCCCACATAGCGAGTGGTTCCCGACACGACGGCCGGCGACACGAGGATGGTCTTCACACGTGTCGGGGCCTTGGCGGTGTTGTCTTTCTTCTCGCTGCAGCTGACGGTCAGCAGGCAGCAGGCGGCAGCCAGGATGATGCAGTGTTTCATGTGCGTTCCTATTTGTTAGATGACGTGTAGCGTTCCCATGAGGTAGACCAGGCCGAAGCCGAGCACCATCGAGACGACACCCATGATGATGCCCATGCGGGCCATGTCCTTCTGCTGGACGAAGCCCGTGGCGAAGGCCAGGGCGTTGGGCGGCGTCGAGATGGGCAGGATCATGGCGCTGGAGGCGGCGATGGCCACGCCGATGAGCACCGTCGGGGTGCCACCGATGGGGGCGAGCTTGTCGCCCATGGCACCGCAGACGATGGCCAGGATGGGCATCAGCAGCGCCGCCGTGGCCGAGTTAGAGATGAAGTTCGACAGGGCGTAGCAGATGGCGCCGCCGAGCAGCAGGATGAGCAGTGGCGAGAACTCGCCAAAGGGAATGCTCTTAACGGCATTCTCAGCCAGTCCCGAGGCATTCAGGCCGTAGCCGAGGGCGAAGCCGCCGGCCACCATCCAGATGACGCTCCAGTTGATCTGCTCCAGGTCGCGCTTGGTGATGACGCCCGTCAGGGCGAACACGGCAAACGGTATCATGGCCACGGTGTAGGAGTTGATGCCGGTCACGCGGTCTAAGAGCCAGAGTGCCACGGTGACGAAGAACGTGACGATGACGACGTTGGCGTGGAAGCCGTGCTTCATGCCGCCGTCGATCTTCAGCTCGATGGTCTTCTGCGTGAAGGGGAACGTCTTGAGCAGTATGCGCCAGCTGATGAACAGCAGCACGAGCACCAGCGGGAACATGAACATCATCCACTGGCCGAAGCCCAGGCCGAGGTTCAGGCCCTCGGGGTCGTTCAGGTATTTCAGGGCGATGGTGTTCGGCGGCGTACCGATAGGCGTGCCCATGCCGCCGAGGTTGGCGGCCACGGGTATCGACATGGCCAGGGCGATGCGCCCCTTGCCCTCGGGGGGCAGCTGGCGGAACACGGGCGTGAGGAACGTCAGCATCATGGCCGCCGTGGCGGTGTTCGAGACGAACATCGAGAACAGGCCCGTGATGAGCAGGAAGCCCAGCAGCACCATCTCGCTGCGCGTGCCGAAGGGCCTGAGAAGCACCTTGGCCAACTGGGCGTCGAGGCCGGTCTTCGTGGCGGCGATGGCCAGCACGAAGCCGCCGATGAAGAGCATGATGACGGGGTCGGCAAAGGTGGCCATGACGCCCTTGTAGGAGAGCAGCTTGCCCACCTCCTGTTCGTTGACCATGGGCAGGATGCCGCTGTCGGTGGTGAACAGCAGCATCAGCACGATGATGGCCACCGACGTGGCCCACGACGACACGATCTCGAGTATCCACATCAGCGTGGCAAAGGCGAAGATGGCGATGATGCGCTGCTGGACGACGGTCAGGCCCTCGATGCCGAACCACTCTGACGGCATGTTCCACAGCAGCAGCGTGACGATGGCCACAATGGAAATCTTGACGAAGCGCTTCAGCGTGTCCGACGGATGGTATTTATGCTCATGGCGGAAACGCCGTGCAGCATCAACGATGTGCAGGTCTCTGTATGTACTAAGCATGGCTGTCAGCGGTTATTTCACCTCCCAGGTGTCGTTAGTCTCGAGCAGTTCCTCGAAATTGTGGTACTTCTTCTGTGCCGAGACCTCGGCAATCTGTGCATAGACGGCGTCGTTGTACGTCGGAGCCTCCACGTCGCGGATGACGCCCAGGGCGATGGGGAAACCATCCTCGGGGGTCATCAGGGCCAGCTTCAGCTGCAGGGTGTTGTCCTCGCAGTGGGCGTCGTGGGTAAGCACATCGTCGAGCGTGTAGCCGTCCTTGCCGATCTCCACCACCTTCAGGCCGAAGCCCTGCTGCACCAGCCCGAACTCGTTGTTCTCGCCGAACACCAGCTTCTCGCCGTGGCGCACGTAGATGGCGTTCTTCTTGCGGCCCTCGTTGTTGTAGACGATGTCGTGGCAGTGGTCGTTGAAGATGACGCAGTTCTGCAGCACCTC
>CAMOKH010000079.1 GCA_946617675.1 uncultured Prevotellaceae bacterium
TGACGAAGATAAAGCCGCTCTTACCATCCGACCGGACGGCCCACCTGAGACTGCCGTCGTCGCCCTGCTTCAAGTCCTGGGGCGACGGGAACGAGGCCTGCATCGGCGCCAGCACGCCGCCCCAGTCGCGCATAAACAGATGCAGCGGGCGCAGCATGTAGTACTGCGGATAGGGCTGTCCGAACTCGCCCAGCGGCGCCTGGAAGTCGTAGGTGCAGACTGGCAGGTCGTTGTTGGCCGTAGCCGGCGACGTCTGACACTCGTTCAGCGTCGTCATCACGCCCTCGGGGTTGGTGCCGCCGTGGTACATATAGTAGCCCAGCAGGTTGGAGCCGCTGCCCAGCTTCACCAGGGCCATGGCGTAGGCATCCTCAGGATAGACGTACGGCCGGCGGTGGTAAGCGGTGGCCATGCCGCCGCCAAGCTCGCAGGTGAAGTACGGGTACTCGTCGTCGCCGGCATTGGTCTTTGCCTCCTGCTTGCCCAGCAGGTCGGTGCCGATGGCCGTCGACGAGCGGAACGCCTTGAAGTTGAACGCCTTGTAGTAGTTGCCGCAGCCCTCGGTCGTCTCCTTGTCCCAGAAGCCGTCGGCATAGTCGCCATAGAGGGGCAGCAGCTCGCCGTAGGGCACCGGTGTGCGCAGCTCAGGCCAGCCGGTGCGGGTGTAGAAGGGCAGGTCGAAGCCGATGTCGAGTGCCGTCTGTTTCAGTGCCATCAGGTACTCGCCCCGCCCGCGGTATTCGTTGTCGAACTGTGCGGCCACGACGGGACCGCCATCCTTCCACTGCAGGCCTTGCACCTGGGTGAAAATCTGGCGGTAGAGGGCCTCGACGTAGTGCATGAACACGGGGTTCTGCTCGCGCAGCTTGCAGCCTTTCGTGAACAGCCAGTCGGGAATGCCGCCGTTGCGCACCTCGCCGTGGCAGAACGGGCCTAAGCGCAGCACCACGGGCATCTGCTCGGCGCGGCACGCCTCAAGGAAGCGGCGCAGCGAGCGCTGGCCGTCCCAGCGGAAGACGCCCTCCTGCTCTTCAATGTGGTTCCAGAAGACGTAGGTGGCAGCGATGGTCACGCCGCCGGCCTTCATCTTGCGGATTTCCTGCTGCCACTCGTCGGCAGGGATTCGCGAGTAGTGAATCTCGCCCATCACGGGACAGACGCGCTCGCCGTCGACCATCAGACTGACGGCATCCCACGTCACCCTACGGCCGAAGTAGTCGCCGGCAGCGGGGCGGGCCTGCAGGTAGCCGACCAGCGACAGCAGCAGGCCGAGCGTCAAGAGTTGCGCAGCCGTCCTCATCCGCAGTGGAAGTACTGGTTGACAAGTTTCTGAATCTCCTCCTGGTAGCCCTCGATATTCTGGCGCAGCGTGGCATCGTCGAAGGCGCGCAGCTGGGCAATAATACCGTCAATCATGGCCGGCGAGAAGACGCCGTGCTCCTCGAACACCTTGCGCTGGCGGTCGAGACAGTCGGCCGAGGCCACGCACGAGTCAGGCAGCTGGGCCAGGGTGGCCAGACGGTCGGCATTCTCGGCGGCGTGGATGTTCACGTTGACATAGGTCTTCTCGGCCACCTCCAGGGCATTCTCCATCTCGAAGCCGTGGCGGCAGGCCACACAGAGGCCGGCCAGCAGCTGATAGAGGTCGGCCGAACCGTCGGGCGAGCGCATCTCGACGGTCTGCTTCTGACTGGTGTCGTATTGGCTGACGGGCTCCAGCGGGTTGGCACCGTGGCACATATCAACGTCGGCAGCCCAGCCTAAGGGCACGCGGACGAGCACCGAGCGGTTGCGGTCGCCCCAGCAGACGTTTGTCGGCGCCTCCTGATGGGGCACCAGCCGGAAGTAGCTCGTCGGGTTCTTGTTGCCGAAGGCGGTGATAGACGGGGCGAGGTCCATCATGCCGGCAATCATCCGCCGGGCCGACTCTGACAGCACGCCGCCGTCGAGCATCTGGTTCTTCCCGTCCTTCATCATGCGCATGTGGATATGCAGCCCCGAGCCAGCCTTGCCGGTGGTAATCTTCGGTGCGAAGGTGACGTCGTAGCCCAGCTGGTAGCCGAGGTTACGGATAATCCACTTGGCCACCATCAGCTGGTCGGCGGCCTGCTCTACGGGCACGGGCAGGAACTCGATCTCGTTCTGCTCGTAGTTCTTCCCGTCGAGCGAGAAGTTGCCCACCTCGGAGTGGCCGTACTTAATCTGGCCGCCGGCCTGCGCAATGAACTGCATGCACTGCTGGCGGAACTCGTTGGCCTTGGCGTAGGGGGCCGACTCGTGGTAGCCGCGCTGGTCCTGGGCGGGGAAGACGCCCTCGTCGTCGCTGATGACGTAGTATTCAAGCTCGCCCATGGCCTGGAACTCCATGCCCGTCACCTGGTGGAAAGCCTCGGCGGCCTTGTGCAGGGTGTGCTCGGGCGACGACTCCAGCGGGTGGCCGTCCTTGTCGAAGTACGAGCAGAGCATCGTCACCGTAGGAATCTCGGCAAAAGGGTCGACAAAGGCGGTGCGGAAGCGGGGCAGCACGTAGAGGTCGCTCGAGCCGGCCTGTATGAACGAGAAGAGGCTTGAACCGTCGACGCGCTCGCCGCAGGTGAGGATGGTGTCGAGGTAGGCCAGGTCGTTGATGACGAAGTTCAGCGTCTTCAGCCGTCCGTCGCCGCCGGGGTACATGAAGTTCACCATCCGGATGTCGTTGTTCACGATGTAGTCAATGATGTCGGCCTTGGTCAGTTCGGCCGCAGGTTTCTGCAATGCAGCCACGATGGGGTTGGCATTTAGTTTAAGGTGTCTGTTGTCCATAATTGTTTTGTAGTTTTAGATATATTGTGCGCAAAGTTACGACTTTTCCGTCAGACGAGCAAAGGTTTTTGGCTTTTATGCTACGGAAAATACGATAAAGAAAGTTAAAAGGCCGCCGTTTCCTTGGGTTTATATCGGATAAACCGTAACTTTGCAGGAAAACTGAAAGACCACCATGCACAAATTTTTGCTCATCGTCGTCGGAGCCGCCCTGACAACAGGCGCACAGGCCGGCGGGCTCGACGTCAGGGAAATGAAACTCAGCAACGGACTGACCGTCTGGCTCAACGAGGACCACTCGCAGCCGAAGGTCTTCGGCGAGCTCATCGTCAAGGCCGGCGCCAAGGACTGCCCCAACACGGGCATTGCTCACTACCTGGAGCACGTGCTCTTCAAGGGCACGCAGAAAATAGGCACCACCGACTACGACGCCGAGCGACCCTGGCTCGACTCCATCGCCGCGAAGTACGACGCGCTGTCGGTGACCAAGGACGACGCTCAGCGCCTGCTGATTCAGCGCGACATCAGCCGACTGAGCCAGCGGGCCGCCGACTACGCCATTCCCAACGAGTTCGACCGCCTGATCTCGCGCTACGGCGGGTCGGGACTGAACGCCTCGACGTCGTACGACGTGACGGAGTTTCACAACACCTTCGCGCCACAGTTCATCGAGCAGTGGTGCTGGCTCAACTCCGAGCGTATGCTCAAGCCCGTGTTCCGGCTGTTCCAAGGCGAGCTCGAAACGGTCTACGAGGAGAAGAACCGCGCGGCCGACAACCTCGTGACGAGCGCCATTGAGCGGGTCATGGAGGCAACCTTCAAGGGGCATCCCTACCAATATCCCATCATCGGCAGCACGGAGAGCCTGAAGAACCCGCGACTGCAGGACATGGAGGACTTCTTCCGCCGTTACTACGTGGCCGACAACATGGGGCTGATACTCTGCGGCGACTTCAAGGCCGACACTATCGGCCCGCTCCTGGAGCGCACCTTCGGACGCCTGCCCTCCTCCACCCTACACCCATCGCCCACCGCCCAACAACCCTCACCCACCACCCTACAGCCCTTCAACGGCGAGACCATCGACATCAAGATCAACATCCCGCTGCTGAAGGCCGTCGGCCTGCTCTTCCGCGGACCGATAGAGAAGTCTGACGATTACCTCAAGCTACAGATAGCCATGAGCCTGCTGTCAAACGACAACGAGACGGGCATGCTCGACTCGCTGAGTACGGCCCACAAGGTGATGGCGGCCTTCGGCGAGAACTTCGCCTTCAACGACGCCGGCGCCGTGGGGGTGCTCGTCATTCCCCGCCTGCCTTTCGGCTCGAAGCGTAAGGCCGAGCGGCTCTGCTGGCAACAGATAGAGCGCCTCAAGCGGGGCGACTTCAGCGACGAGAAGCTGGAGCAGCTGAAGCAGGAACTGACGCGCAACGCCGAGGGCGAGCTGGAGACGATTGACAGCCGAGCCGCACTGATGGCCTCGGTCTTCGCACAGGGCAGGACGTGGGACGACTACCTGCGCCAGCTGGCCGGCGTGAACCGCATCACCAGGGCCGACGTCATCGCCGTGGCCAACCGCTACCTGCTCAGCGACCACTACCTACGCGGCGTCAAGCGCTTCGGCTCCTACCCCAAGGACAAGGTGTCGCAGCCCGACTATAAGCCCGTGGTGCCGAAGCACACCGGCGAGCAGTCAGCCTACGCCCGGGAGCTGGAGAAGCTGCCCGTCAGCGGCGACGGTCCGCGGCTCGTCAACCTCGACACCGACGCCGAACTGACGACCTTAGGCGACCATGCCCGGCTCTACCGGGTGGCCAACCCCTTCAACGACATCTTCACGCTGGCGGTGAAGTGGAACAGGGGCACCCGCAGCGAGCCCAGGTTGGAGCTCGTAGGCAGCTACATCGGCGAACTGGGCACCGACTCGCTGACGGCTCACCAGCTGCGCGAAGCCTGGCAGCAGTTGGGCACGACCGTCGAGACCGACGCCTCGAAGAACTACTTCAAGCTGACCCTCAGGGGGCCGGAGCAGCAACTGGCACCCGCCATTGCCCTGCTGAGCCACATGATCAACAGGCTGACGCCCGACAAGAAGGCCACGAGCGAACTGGCCAGCGAATACAAGACCAGCCACCGACAGCTGACGCGTGAGAACTCGTCGGTGCTGCAGATGGTGGTCAGCAAACTGGCGCGCGGCGAGCACTCCGACTACCTGACTCAGCCTACCGTCAGCGAGGTGAAGAACACCAGTGGCGACGAACTGCTGAACCTGTTCCGTGAACTGCGGCAGTACGACTGCGACGTACTCTACGCCGGCCGCGAGTCGTCGGCAACGGTGGCCGCAGTCTGCCGACGCCACCTCGCGCCCGCCGAGGCCCGGCTCGCCGCACCCGACAACACCGTCAGACTGACGGAAGTCAGCGAGCCGACGGTCTACGTCTACGACATGCCCGACACGCGCCAGACCTACGTCGGCGTCTACGGCTCGGTGAAGCCAAGCCTCACTGACCGCGAGACGGCGCTGCTGCGGCTGTGGAGCCAGTACATGGGCGGCGGCATGTCGTCGCTGCTGTTCCAGGAGATACGCGAGTTCCGCGCCATGGCCTACTCTACCGCCGGACGCGACATCATCCCCAACCGCGCACGCCACAGCGACCACCCGGCGGGCTACATCGCCTACCTCGGCACGCAGGGCGACAAGACGATGCAGGCCCTCAGCGTGCTCGACTCGCTGATGGTCAACATGCCGCTGGTCGAACAGAACGTGGCCTCGGCCAAGCAGGAGATTCTGAACGACATCAACAACACCTACCCGACGTTCAGACTGCTGCCCGACGTCGTCGCCTCCTACCGCTCGGCCGGCTACACCCAGGTCCCGCAGACCGTCACGGCCAGCGTTGTACCCACGCTGACGGCCCGCGACATGTACGACTTCTACCAGCACGAAATCCAGCCCAAGCCACGCGCCTACTTCATCATCGGCAACAAGCGGCAGCTCGACATGCAGCGGCTGGCCAGCTACGGCCGTGTGGTGGAACTGAAGAAGGACGACATCATGAGATAACGATAACGAAAACCCAAACCTAAAGGAAAAGTATGAAACTGACAAAAGTTTGTCCGCTGTGCTGCGGCGGTGCCGCAGCCCTTATGACCATTGGACTGACAACGGCCGTAATGATGCCGTTCACGGCCTGCCAGCAGGCACAACGCGAGAACCCACTCACGCAGGAGAGCACGCTGCCCTTCGGCGCACCTGACTTCAGCAAGATTCAGACCGCCGACTACCTGCCCGCCATCGAGGAGGGCATACGACAGCAGCGCGAGAACATCCAGAAGATTGTTGACTGCCAGGACTCGGCCACATTCGAAAACACCATCCTGGCTTTCGAGGAGAGCGGACGGCTGCTCGACCGCGCCAGCCGGACATTCTTCGCACTGGTAGAAGCCGACAAGACGCCTGAGATCGGCGAGATTGAGAAGAAGGTGCAGCCCATGCTGACTGACCTCGAGAACGAGATTATGTTCAACAAGCAGCTCTTCGGGCGCATCAGGCAGGTCTACGAACGCCAGCACGACACGCTGCAGGGCGAGGAGCTGAAGCTGCTGGAAGAGACCTATAAGGAATTCGTGCGCAAGGGGGCACTGCTCACCGACGACAAGATGGAACGCATGAAGCAGATTAACCGCCGCATAGCCGACCTGCAGCAGCAGTGGGGCGACCTGCTGCCCAGCGCCACCAACGAGGCCGTCGTCTGGGTCGACAAGGCTGAAGAGCTGGCCGGACTCAGCCAGGCCGACATCGCACAGTGTGAGAACGACGCCAAGAGCCGCGGAAGCAAGGCGCCCTACGCCATCGTCATCGTCAACACCACGCAACAGCCGCTGCTGGCCAGCCTCGACAACCGCGACCTGCGCCGCCGTGTCTACGAAGCCAGCATCCACCGTGCCGACGGCACCAACCCTAACTTCAACACCTTCAGCATCGTCTGCGAGATGGCTAAGCTGCGCGCCGAGCAGGCCGAGCTGATGGGCTACCCCAACTACGCCGCCTACTCGCTGGAGAAGACGATGGCCAAGACGCCCGAGGCCGTCTACAGCTTCCTGAAGAGCCTGATAGCACAGTACCGCCCGAAGGCCGACGCCGAGACGAAGGCCATCGAGGACTTTGCCCGCCAGACATCGGGCGACGCCGCCTTCCAGCTTCAGCCCTATGACCGCTTCTACTACTCGGCCAAGATGAAGAAGCAGCTGCTCAACGTCAGCGACGACGAGGTGAAGCCCTACTTCAACGTCGACAGTGTGCTCATCAACGGTGTCTTCTACGCCGCCAGCCGCGTCTACGGCCTGACGTTCAGCGAGCGCAGCGACATTCCCACCTACAACCCCGACATGCGCGTCTTCGAGGTGGCCGATAAGGACGGAAAGCCACGCGCACTCTTCTACACCGACTACTTCCGCCGCCCCACGAAGCGCGGCGGAGCCTGGATGGACGGATTCCAGAAGCAGTGCCGGCAGTGGAACCAGCTGCCCATCATCTTCAATGTCTGCAACAATGCCAAGGCGCCCGACGGGCAGCCCTCGCTGCTGACATGGGACGAGGTGACGACGATGTTCCATGAGTTCGGCCACGCCCTGCACGGCATTCTCTCCGACTGCCAGTACAACCGGCTGAGCGGCACGTCGGTGGCCCGCGACTTCGTCGAGATGCCATCGCAGTTCAACGAGTCGTTTGCATCAATCCCCGAGGTCTTCGACCACTACGCCCGCCACTACCAGACGGGCCAGCCGATGCCAGCCGACCTGAAGGAGCGCATGCTGGGCAGCATCAACTTCCAGCCCTGCTACGCCCTGGGCGAGAACCTCGCCGCCACCTGTGTCGACCTGGCCTGGCACATGCTCGCCCCTGGCGACGTGCCTACACCCGAGAAGGCCATGCAGTTTGAGACCGAGGCCCTGCGCCAGGTAGGACTGCTCGACACGCAGATTCCGCCACGCTACTCGACGAGCTACTTCAACCACGTCTGGGGCGGCGGCTATGCTGCCGGCTACTACAGCTACCTGTGGACCGAGGTGCTGGCCGTCAACATTGCCGACGTCTTTGCCCGCCGAGGAGCACTGAAGCCTGAGACGGGACAGGACATGCGCGACAAGATACTGAGCCGCGGCAACACCGGCGACCTCATGCAGATGTTCACTGACTTCACCGGCATGCAGCAGCCCGACGCCACGAGCCTGCTGAAAGCCCGCGGACTGTAACGCCAACAGGACAATGACACACGACAACAAAGACGAACGATTCCCCATCGTCGACGAGCAGGGCCGCGTCGTCGGCTCGGCCACACGCGGCGAGTGCCACAACGGCTCGCGACTGCTCCACCCCGTGGTCCATCTGCACGTGTTCAACTCGCGCGGCGAGGTCTACCTGCAGAAGCGTCCCGAGTGGAAGGACATTCAGCCCGGAAAGTGGGACACCAGCGTCGGCGGCCACATGGATTACGGCGAGACGCCCGAACAGGCCCTGGCTCGCGAGGTGCGCGAGGAGCTGGGCATCACCGACTTCAAGCCCCGGCGCGAGGGCCTTTACGTCTTCGACAGCCGCCGCGAGCGCGAACTGGTCTACGTCAACAGTACGGTTTACGACGGTCCCGTCAGTCCCTCGGCCGAGGAGCTCGACGGCGGCCGTTTCTGGACGCTCGACGAGATTCGCCACGCTCTGGGGCGCAACATCCTGACGCCCAACTTCGAGAGCGAGTTCCAGCACTTCTTCTTGTAGTACCAACCCCGTCCGTTCACATCTTTTAACAAAAATTTTCCGAGGGTGCACCGCGTTTTGGTGCACCCTCGGCCTACCTTTGCACCCGACAAACTGAATATTTTACTAAAAAGCATTACTATTATGGACGGACTTTTCCTACTTTACATCTTGGCCATTGTCTTCGGCTGCATCATCAATAACCTCCTGGCCGACCAGTGCGCTTCTGGGGATGCCGGGTGTTGAACTTTGCAAAGGTTACCCTGCGTAAAAAGCAAAATAAATTTGGTAGTTACCACGACTTTTCGTACCTTTGCACGCGAATAGCATAAGAAAAGAACGAATCAGTAACACAATGGACAAGAAACTTAAGCAGGGCACGCTCTGCGTACAGGCCGGATACAAGGCTAAAAACGGCGAACCGATAGAACTGCCCATCATACAGTCGACAACGTTCAAGTATGACGACTCCGACGAGATGGCAAAGTTGTTTGACCTCGAGAAGGAGGGCTACTTCTACACCCGCCTGCAGAACCCCACCAACGACGCCGCGGCGGCCAAGATTGCCGCCCTCGAAGGGGGCGTGGGGGCCGTGCTCACCTCGTCAGGACAGGCCGCCAACTTCTACGCCCTGTTCAACATCTGCCAGGCCGGCGACCACTTCGTCACCTCAAACGAAATCTACGGCGGCACGTACAACCTCTTCGGCGTGACGCTCAAGAAGCTCGGCATCGACTGCACCTTCATCAGTCCCGAGGCTTCGGAGGAGGAAATCCAGGCCGCCTTCCGCCCCAACACGAAGGCACTATTCGGCGAGACCATCACCAACCCCGGCTGCGCCGTACTCGACATCGAGAAGTTTGCACGCATTGCCCACCGGAACGGCGTGCCGTTCATCATCGACAACACGTTTGCCACGCCCATCAACTGCCGCCCCTTCGAGTGGGGAGCCGACATCGTCACCCACTCCACCACGAAGTACATGGACGGCCTGGCCACACAGGTGGGCGGCGTCGTGGTCGACAGCGGCAACTTCGACTGGCTCGCCCACGCCGACAAGTTCCCCGGCCTCTGCACACCCGACGAGTCGTACCACGGACTGACCTACGTCAAGGCCTTCGGACGTATGGGCTACACCACGAAGCTCGTGGCACAGCTCATGCGCGACCTCGGCTCCATACCCGCCCCGCAGAACTCGTTCCTGCTGCACCTCGGCCTGCAGACGCTCCACCTGCGCATGGCGCAGCACTGCCGCAACGCCCAGCGCGTGGCTGAGTTCCTGCACGACTGCCCGAAGGTGGCCTGGGTACACTACTGCGGACTGAAGGACGACCCCTACTACGAGCTGGGACAGAAGTACCTGCCCGGCGGCTCGTGCGGCGTCATCGCCTTCGGACTGAAAGGCACGCGCGAGACGGCCATCCGCTGGATGGACTCGCTCGAGATGATCAACATCGTCACCCATGTGGCCGACGCCCGCACCTGCGTGCTACACCCCGCCAGCCACACCCACCGCCAGCTCAGCGACGAACAACTGCGCCAGGCCGGCGTCGCCCCCGACCTCATCCGCCTCTCTGTAGGCATCGAGGACGTCGACGACATCCTTGACGACATCCATCAGGCCCTCGACAAAATCTAAACAGGATAATCAATGTTAAACTCTAAAAACAAAAGACAATGAAGAAAATCTTATTCATGACCGCCATAATGGTAGCAAGCCTCACGGCAGGCGCACAGTCGCGCTTCGATGCCGGCTCGTTCACACTGCAGCCCCGCCTCGGCGGAACAGGCTCCATGTTCGTCAACGCCCCCGACATGAAAGTAGACGGCAAGACCATCGAGACAACCGCCACGGGCGGCGAGTTTATCGGTATCGACGCCGAGTACCACGTCAGCCGCCGATTCACCATTGCCGCCGGCGTCAACTACGCCGCTGCCGGTAACGGCTGGAAGGACTACGAAGTGGTCGACGATGACTACGGCAAGCTGGACGTGAAGGAGCAGGCCTGGAAGACCAACTACATCAACATCCCCATCACCGCCAACTGGTACGTACTGAAAGGCTTCGCCCTGAAGGCCGGCGTGCAGTTCGGCTTCCTCACCAGCGCCAAGGAGTACATGCGCGGTGAAGGCACTGCCGAGGGCATCGACATCACGCTGACGGCCGAGAAGAGCGTCAAGGACGACTTCAACAAGTTCGACATCAGCATTCCCGTGGGCCTGAGCTATGAGTTCAAGCTGCCCATCGTCCTCGACCTCCGCTACAACATCGGCGTGAGCAAGCTGAACAAGAACGACAATATTGACGGCACCCCCCTCGACGGCAAGACCCTGTCCGACATCGGCGCCACCATCACCATCGGCTACAAGTTCCAGCTCTAACGTCTACCGGCTCCCTGCACTGAACCTAAACCCGAACCTGCACTTATGATAAGTAGCGGATAGTAGGTGAAAAGTGGCGGGTTATGCGCCGGCAAAGTGCAGGACATTCCTTCTCTCCATTGAACATTTAGCATTAAAACCGTCAAAAAAGTAGGAACGGCCACATCACAAAGCGACGGCTCAGGTCATGGTAGCGGAGGGATGATAGGCCTACGTCTGTGGCAAGCGGTCGGGCGTCAGGTATGAGTTCTTAGCGTAGCCGTACGACAGAATGACATTCACAGCTGCCAACTTGACAGACTGATTACTGCTGGCACGTATGTTGCACTTAGCTCAGTGAAGGCCGAAGCCCGAAGGGGACTGAGGCCGGAGAACGAAAACAAAGTGTAACAATTAAAAACAATAGAATTAGGAGGTAATAATTATGCTACCAGTAATGAACAGTTGGTTTCCTACCGTGTTTGACGAGTTTATGAACAGCGACCTGACGCCGCGTGCCAGCAAGACCGCTCCGGCCGTGAACGTGAAGGAGGACGACAAGGCCTACACCATGGAGGTGGCCGCCCCAGGCATCAAGAAGGAGTACTGCCGTGTGAGCCTGAACGAGGAGGGCAACCTGAACATCTCTATCGAGAACAAGATGGAGCACAAGGAGGAGGACAAGAAGCAGCACTACCTGCGCCGCGAGTTCTCGTACACCAACTACCAGCAGAGCTACGCCCTGCCTGACGACGTGGTGAAGGACAAGATTACGGCCAGCGTGGCCGACGGCATACTGACCGTGACGCTGCCGAAGGTGCAGAAGGAGGCTACAGTGTCGAAGACGATAGAGATCATGTAAGGATTGTGACATGGCTGCAAGCCAAAGTTACAACAGTGAAAGGCTGCTGCAAAGGATTTGCTTACCTTTGCAGCAGTTTTTTTTCGTACCATTTATCAAACAACGTCATTCAATGAAAAGACAACTACTGACACTCCTGATGGCCGCCACGGCGATGGCCCTGCAAGCCGCCACCGTGACCGACACCATCTTCACCCGCGCCGCCCACGAGGATTTTGCCTTCGGTGCCGACGTTAGTTTCGTACCCATGATGGCTAGCACCCGCTGGCTCGACAAGAACGGGCGGCAGAAGGACATCCTGCTCATCCTGAAGGAACAAGGCATCAACAACATCCGTCTGCGCGTGTGGACCGTTGGCAGCGGTGCCAGCAGCAAGCAGGAGGTCGTCAGCATGTGCCAGCGCGCCAGGCAGCGCGGCATGGGCGTGATGATTGACTTCCACTACAGCGACACGTGGGCTGACCCGGGCAACCAGACCATCCCCTCGGCATGGAAAGACCACAGCGTGGAGGCGCTGGCCAAGAACATCTACGACCACACCTACGACGTGCTGAAAGCCGTCAAGGCCACGGGAGCCAACATCAAGTGGGTGCAGGTGGGCAACGAGACGAAGCGGGGCATGCTCTACCCCGTCGGGCAGACCAACAAGGGCGGCAGCGTAGCCTTTGCCAAGTTCGTCAAGAGCGGCTACGACGCCGTGAAGGCCGTCGACTCTACGATGCAGGTCATCGTCCACCTGCCCGACGGCCACGACAACTCGCTCTACCGCAGCATCTTCGACGGTCTGAAGAAGAACGGCGCCAAGTGGGACATCATTGGTCTGTCAGCCTACCCACGGTGGTCGCACCTCGACGGTCCGACGATGATCAGCCGCGTCATGGCCAACATCAACGACCTGAAGAGCCGCTACAAAACGCCCTGCATGGTGGTAGAGACCGGCCACTACCCCCGCGAGGCGGTCGTCGGCAATCAGTACCTGGTGGGACTGATGGACCGCATGATCAGGAACGGCGACCTGGGCTGCTTCTACTGGGAGCCGGAATCGTTCCAGGGCTACGACATGGGCGCCTGGGATGCTGCCACGATGCGCCCGACGGTGATGATGGACGCCTTCCTCGGCATCAAGCATACCGAGGTGAGCTGGGTGCTGAGAGGCAGCATGAAGGCTCCCACTAACGGCCAGACAGTCAGCAGCGACGAACCGCTGACATTAGAGGCTGCCGTGACGCACATACGCAAAAACCGCCCGACGACGGCGACGTTCTATATCGACGGCACGCCAAAGGGTAAGGTGACGGGGACAGCGCACAGCCTGGAAGTCAGCGGGCTGAAGCGCGGCATCCACAGAGTGTGGTCCGACGTCGCCGACGATGCCGGCAACACGCTGACGACGGACACCGTAGTGTTCTTCGTCGGAGAGTCGATGGTGGCCAATGCTCCCACGCTGACCAATCAAAACGCCAAGGGCGGTACAGCCGAATGGACTGTCGACCTGCCATCGGCAGGCAGCTACGCGTTCTACTTCCTCTACAGCGGCAGTACCCTGCATGCGTGTGACCTCAACGTGGGCAACGACTCCATAGGGCGAATCTACTTCACCAAGAACCACAATTATTATATTAAAAAGGATGGGGAGGTCAGCCAGGGCGGCAAGACGACCGTCAGACTGTCGGCAACCTCCACGTCGGGGCTGCCTGACATACAGGAACTGCGCATCTTCAGACTTGACGACGAGGCAGACATCACTGCCATCGAGAGCACGGCGGCACTGCTGCCCGCTGACGGCAACGAACCGGTAGAAGTCTACAGCCTGACGGGCGTCCTGCTGCGGCGGACGACAGCCGGCGAGGCGGGCGTGCCCTATGGTTGG
This sequence comes from uncultured Prevotellaceae bacterium, assembly GCA_946617675.1. Lineage (GTDB taxonomy): Bacteria > Bacteroidota > Bacteroidia > Bacteroidales > Bacteroidaceae > Prevotella. Next base: position 13,651 of record CAMOKH010000079.1, read on the forward strand.
GACGGACGCCCCTGCGTGATAAACTGCGTAGGCGGCACGCCGTACATCGTGCGGAAGCAGCGGCTAAAGTAGCTCACCGACGAGAAGCCCGTGGCATAGCTCACCTCAGTCACCGTCATCTGTCCCTCGGCCAGTAGTTCCGCGGCACGTCTCAGTCGAATCGTACGCATAAACTCCGTAGGCTTCTGGCCGGTAGACTGCTGTATCTTGCGGTAGAGGGTCATGCGGCTCATGCAGAGGTCGCTGCTCAGCTGCTCGACGGAATAGCCGTCGTCGGCGAGGTGCTCGCCGACCAGGGTTATGGCCTTGTTGAGCCACTCGCTGTTCACCACAGGCGAGGTGCTTTCAGGCTTTTGCGCCGGGTGTTCCTCTTCGGCAGGCGCCTGTTTCACAAACGTAGACTGCTTCATCGCTGCAAGGAAGTGCTTGCGCTGACGATACAGCAGCCAGACGTAACCGGCGAGCACCAGCAGGCCGACACCCAGGACAGCCAGCACCCACCACACCCACCAGGGCAGCCGCTCAACGACCTGCCCGTGGTCGGGCATGCTCCACCGCTCGCCGGGGTGCGTCTCAGCCAGTTCTATGCGGTAGATGCCGTCGCCCTCGACACTCTGCTGCCGCAGGGTATGCCTGTCAGGGTCGTAGCGGCGAGCGTAGCGGTCATAGGCTATCATCAGCCGTCCCACCGTGTCAGCACTCATGGCCACGATGGCATCGCCATACTCGTTGCTGGCATAGTCGTCGGTCAGCAGCTTGCCGTCACGATAGGTATAGACTACGCCGAAGATGGTTCCGAGCCACAGGGTGCCGTCGGGCGCAAAGGCCATGGCCGACACGTCTTTTGCCGGCAACACCACCTTCTCCTGCCCTTTGGGCTGCTGTTGCCGCCTGATGTCCTGCCCGGTGCTGTACCAGAAAGCGTCAGCCATGGCATAAGCTGTCGGGCGGGCCGAGAGCCCCCTTGCCTGCCGCAGAGAGTCGGCCGTGACGACTGACAGAGGGGCCAGCGGCGGCCAGTTCACCATGCTGCCTACAGCCACAGGCTCCCCCTGACTGCTGGCCACGAGCAGGCAGCCCTGGCGGTCGAGCGACAGGCGACCTGGCGACACGGGCATCCCGTCGGTAGGCAGCGGCTGCAATTGGCCGTTGGCGGCATAGAGCTGCAGCCCGCCGGTGGTGCTCACCCAGAGTTGCCTGCCGTCGGCGGTCGGCTGCAGGTCGATGCAGACCGTTCTGATCATGTCAGGTTGCTCCTCAATCGTGCCGCCGTCAGGGTCATAACCCACTACGCCACGCCCCACAGTGCCTATCCAGAGACGACCGTCGCCGGCGTCGGCCATGTCGGTAGGCGAAACGTCGAGCGGCCAGGGTGCCGCTTCAAACGCACTGCCTTTCAGCCTCAGCAAGCCCCCACTCCACTGTGTAGCCCAGAGGCGGCCCGTGGCGTCCTCGAAGAGGTGGGCCACGTACTTGCCGGGCGACGCGTAGGTCTGCTTCAGCCGCATGTCTGGACTGAAGCAGAAAATCTTCTGATTGGCCGTCAGCAGCACGTCGCCGCTGCGGAGCACGAGGATGTCGTCTACGCGCTTGTCGTCGACCTCGCTCAGCCGGCGTATGGCGAAGTCCCCCTTGTCCAGGACGTAGGCGCCGTGATAGGTCCCGACGATGATCAGATGCCCCGCCTCTGCCAGGCACGCCACCTTGTTGCTGCCCAGCAGGTCGGGTGTCTCGGCGTCGCTCCTGAAGATGTCAACTTGGCGACCGTTGTCGCGGCACAGGCCGCCGCCCTCGGTGGCATACCACAGGGCCCCCTCGCCGTCCTGTACGACATGGTTCACCTTGCCCGACGACAACTGCTCCTGATTAGGCAGGTGCAGTGTTGTCTGGCTCTGAACTGTTACGACAGCCGACAGCAGGGTATATATCATTAGCAAAATGCCGTGTTTTTTCATTATTCTTACCGAAAAGTGCCACAAAGTTACATAATTTAAACGTAAAGAAAAAAGAGTACAACGTTGTTTTAAGTTATTTTCGTACTTTTGCCGTCGAAAAACGAAACCTAACAACACTACTATGTACAAGAACATCTTAACTCTCGTGGTACTGGCACTGACAGCCGTCACCACGCAGGCCCAGCCCATAACGGCTGGCAAGCACACCCGCGTCGAGACCGTCTACGGCCCCATCGAAGGCTATCAGGACGGCAGAATCTTCACCTTCAAAGGCATACGCTACGCCAAGGCCGAGCGGTTTATGCCCCCGCAGAAGCCCGACAAGCATACCGAGCTGCGGCAGTGCAAGGTCTACGGTCCGCAGGCCCCTCAGGGCGAGAGCCTGAGGTGGAACGACCGTAACAGCCAGACCGACTACGGCTTCGGCAACCAGTTTGTCACCGAACCGATGGACGAGCAAAACTGTCTGGTGCTCAACGTCTGGACACCCGGCATCAACGACGGCCGCCAGCGCCCCGTCTTTGTCTGGATTCATGGCGGTGGCTATGCCGGCGGTTCCGGTCACGACCTGCCCTGCTACGAGGGGCGCGCCCTGGCCGAGGCGGGCGACATCGTGGTGGTGAACCTCAACCACCGTCTGAACGTCCTGGGCTACATCGACTTGACAGGACTCGGCGGCAAGTACGCACAGAGCGTCAACCTCGGCCAGCAGGACATCGTGAAAGCCCTGGAGTGGGTGCGCGACAACATTGCCCGTTTTGGCGGCAACCCGCAGGAGGTGACCATCGGCGGACAGTCGGGTGGCGGCGGCAAGGTGTCTACACTGCTGGCCATGCCCTCGGCCAAGGGGCTCTTCAAGCGGGCCATTGTGCAGAGCGGCTCCACGCTGCGCCAGGCTCTGCCTGAGCAGACGCAGGCCTTCGGCCGCGCTTTCGCCCAGGAGTTAGGTCAGCCCGCCACGGGTCAGGCCGACTTCTCGAAATTCACCTACGACGAACTGAACCACGCCATCACCCGGCTCTCGCAGCGAGGCATACGCGGCGGACTGTCGCCGGTGGTCGACGGCACCATCCTGCCCCAGCACCCGTTTGAGCCTGCCGCACCGACGGCAAAGGACGTGCCCATGCTGATAGGCACCGACTTCAACGAGTTCACCTTCGACATCAGCCGCGACATGACGTGGCAGGAGGCCGAGGCCACCGTCCGCCAGCGTCAGGGCGACAGAGCCGACCAGTTTATAGCAGCCTTCAAGGCGGCCTACCCCAATGCCCAGCCTAAGGAGATGACCTATGTGGACACGGGCTTCCGTGCCGGAGCCGTGCGCCAGGCAGCTGCCAAGGCCGCCCAGGGCGGAGCGCCAGCATACCTATACCTGTTTATGTGGAAACCCGAGAGCAACGCCCTCGGCGCCTCGCACGGCATGGAGCTGCCCTTCATGCTCCACAACGTCAGCCTGCAGCGCGAGATGACCGGTGCGTCGGCTGCCGCCTACAAGTTCGAGAAGCTCATCAGCAGCATCTGGCTGCAGTTCATCAAGACCGGCAACCCCAACGTCAAGGGACTGCCACGGTGGGAGCCCTACACTGAAGAGACGGGCGTGACGATGCTGCTCGACAACAAGTGTCAGCCCGTGAAGCACCACGACCGCGAGCTGATGAAGCTGAGCCGCAGCATCTGGTAAAACGACTACAAACTAAAACTATAACATCAAGACAATGAACAAGAAAAGCCTCTCAGCAGCCATGCTGCTGACATGCGCCCTGACAGCAACGGCGCAAACAGAACCCATCAGTATAGACCTCCAGCAAAAAGGAGCTGTAGTGTCGCCAAACCTCTTCGGCATCTTCTTCGAGGAGATCAACCATGCCGGCGACGGCGGACTCTACGCCGAACTGGTGCAGAACCGCGGCTTCGAGGAGCATGTGCTGCCGTCGGGCATGACCTACAAGGACGGCAAGGCGTGGGCCCCTGACGCCATGAACTATGAGCACCGCACGAACCGCAAGTGGAACATACCCTGGAACCTGGAGGAGAAGAAGATGACGGGCTGGCGCGTCAGTGGCGAGAATGCCACGGTCGCAGGCAGCGTGGTCGTCCCCCAGACGCCGCTGCACAAGAACACGCCCAACGCCATGCAGCTCGATATCACGAAGGTGAAGAAGGGCGGCCGTGCCATCCTGGCCAACACCGGCTACTGGGGCATCGGACTGAAGCAGGGCGAGCGCTACGACCTGCGCCTCTACGTCAAGAGCAGCAACTACAAAGGCACCATCACCGCCCGGCTGACCGACGGCGCGGGGAAAACGCTCGGCAAGACCGTCCTGGCCAAGAAGCCGATAAAGGACTGGACGGAACTGACCGCCACCCTCACCGCCGACGCTACGGCCGCCAAGGGTGAACTCTGGATAGAGTTCGACAAGGCGGGCACGGTGCTTGTCGACTATGTGTCGCTCTTCCCGCAAGCCACCTTCAAAGGGCGCAAGAACGGACAGCGCGCCGACGTGGCCCAGATGCTCGTCGACCTGCACCCACGCTTCATGCGCTGGCCTGGCGGCTGTATCGTCGAGGGTGCCACCTACGAGAACCGCGTGAAGTGGAAGGAGACACTGGGCGACCCCATGACACGACGTGGCGAGTGGGACCTCTGGGGCTACCGCGCCACCTGGGGCATGGGCTATCACGAGTTCCTGCAGTTCTGCGAGGACCTCGGAATGGACGCCATGTTTGTGAACAACGCCGGCATGTCGTGCTCGGTGCGTAACGGCGACTTCGTGAGCAGCGACCAGGACATGGACGCCGTCGTCCAGGACTTCCGCGACGCCATCGACTACGCCTTTGGCGACCCCGCCAGGAACAAGTGGGCCAAGATGCGTGCCGACGCCGGCCACCCCAAGCCATTCCCGCTGAAGTATGTGGAGATAGGCAACGAGAACGTCGGTCCGGAGTACGTCACCCACTTCAACTACATCTTCAAGCGCCTGAAGGCCGAGTACCCGCAGATCACCTTCATCAACACGCTCGGCCATACCGACGCACTGCTCGACCGTATTCCCGGTGACTACATGGTAGACCCTCACTGGTATCGCAACCCGGACTTCTTCTTCAACAACAACCACCTCTTTGACGACGCCCCCCGCACCCACGACATCTATGTGGGCGAATATGCCTGCAATGGCGGCGTGGGCGCCGGCAACCTGCTGGCAGCCCTCAGCGAGGCCGCCTTCATCATGGGCATGGAGCGCAACAGCGACGTGGTGAAGATGACGTCGTACGCGCCGCTCTTCGAGAACGAGAACCACCGCGACTGGCCCACGAACCTCATCCACATCAACAGCACCGACGTCTTCGGCCGCGCCTCCTACTACGTCCAGCAGATGGCCGCCGAGCATCGCGCAACCTATAATATATATGTAAGCGAGCCCACCACGCCGGAACAGGTGCAGCCTTTCCGCACGGGCGGCATCGGCGTTGGCAGCTATGCCACGCAGTGCGAGTATAAGGACCTGAAGATCACCACGGCTGACGGCAAGGTGCAGAACGTCAGCGTCAGTCAACTGCAGACCAAGAAGGGCGAATGGAAAGTCGAGGGCGACCTGCTGCGGCAGACCTCTGACGAGCAGGTCACGATGGCGCAGCTGCCCGCCTTCAGTGCCGACACCTACACCTTAGAGCTGAAGGCCCGGAAGCTGGGCGGACTCGAAGGCTTCTTCGTCTATTACGGCCTCGACGAGAGCGGCCGCAACGGCTACGCCGCCAACATAGCCGGCTGGAACAACCGCACCACGGCCATACAGCCCATGAACCGCGGCCGGGTGAACGACGTCCTGGGCCGGCGCGCCCGCCAATCGGTTGAGACCGGCAAGTGGTACGACGTGAAGCTACAGGTGACGCCGACAGCCGTCACGCTCTATGTCGACGGCCAGGAGATGACCGTGGCCAAGCCCGCCGCCACCACGCGCCACTTCTGCCAGACGGGCTACGACGAGCAGACGGGCGAAATCATCGTCAAGGTGGTGAACGGCACCGACAAGCCCTACAGCCGCTCGTTCAGCATCAACGGCGCGAAGAACGTCATACCTACCGGCCGCGTCATCACCCTCAGCGGCAGTGCGCAGGACGAGAACACCTTCGAACAGCCCACGAAGCTGGCGCCCGTTGAGACGCGCTACGGCAAGTTCGGACGGCAGTTCAGCTATGAGTTCAAGCCCATGTCGTTCACCATCATGCGCATTAAGGCCGAGTAAAAGAAAAATCAATAAGACGATTCTATTTCAAAAAATATTATTATCTTTGCACCGAAAATGAGAAAGACAATGACAGCACTGCTGCTGACGCTGACGGCCCTGACGGCCACGGCTCAGACGGCCACGACAGAGAAGGACTTCGTGAAGGGGGCCGACGTAGGCTTCCTCCTGGGTCAGGAGCGGCGTGGCGTCAAGTTCCACGACCGGCAGGGACGTGAGCGCGAGTGCCTGGAACTGCTGCGGAACGACTACCAGATGTCGGCCATCCGCATGCGTGTCTGGGTAGACCCCCGGGGTGGCGACTGCGACAAGCACGCCCTGCTGACCATGGCCCGCCGCGTAAAAGCGTTAGGCATGGACCTCATGGTAGACTTCCACTACAGCGACTCCTGGGCCGACCCTGCCAAGCAGCCTATTCCCAAGGCGTGGCTCGGCCACAGCTACGAGCAGATGAAGCAGGACCTCAGGGCCCACACCATCGACGTGCTGACACTGCTGAAGCAGAACGGCATCGAGCCACGATGGGTGCAGGTGGGCAACGAGACGACGAACGGCATGCTCTGGAGCGTCAAGACCGACGAGCGCGGCTGGGAGGTGAAGGACTCGCTGGGCCACACCATCATTACCCACTCCATGGGGCACTTCAAGACTGAACCGCAACAGTACGCCGGCTTCATTCGCACGGGCTACGACGCCGTCAAGGAGGTGTTCCCCCGTGCACAGGTCATCGTACACCTGGACCGCGGCCACCGCCAGAGCCTCTACGACAAGCACCTCGACACGCTGCTGAAGTACGGCGGACGGTGGGACATGGTGGGCATGTCGCTCTACCCCTACTGGGCACGGAAGGACCATCCGGAACTGAACCCCGACAGCATCATCACCGACTGCATACGCAACATCCGCCACGTCAGCCGTAAGTACAAGTGCGACGTGATGATTGTCGAGACGGGCTTCGAGGTGGACGAGCAGCACCCTGAGGTGATGGAGGAAGGCCGCCGACAGCTGGCACGCATCGTCAGCGAGGCCCGCAACGAGACCGACGGCCACTGCCGCGGTGTGTTCTACTGGGAACCGCAGTGCCTGCCTGGTGGCTACAAGCTCGGCGCCTTCGACAGCCACGCAGCACCAACCGTCATCATGGACGGATTTATAGAACCAGCAACAAAATAGATACCAACGACAAAACATTAAGATACAATGAAGAGAACTGTTTTCTTAACAATGACGCTCGCGGCCGTCAGCCTGGCAGCCACCGCCCAGGGGCCGCGCCGATTCCAGCGTGAAGCCTTCACCACCGAGACGCCCATGGTTCACGACCCCGTCATGGCCCGCGACGGCGACACCTACTACATCTATGCCACGGGTAACGGCATACAGCAGATGACCTCGAAGGACCGCCGCACGTGGACGGTGCTGCCCCAGCCCGTGATGACCGTCATGCCGGGCTGGACCACCGACTCCGTGCCGGGCTTCGGCACCCACGTCTGGGCGCCCGACGTCATTCACTGGAACGGCCGCTGGTGGCTGGCCTACAGCTGTTCGACGTTCGGCCGCAACGGGTCGGCTATCGGCCTGCTGAGCAACCGCACGCTGCGCGGCGGCGTCTGGCGCGACGAGGGCTGCATCGTCACCTCGCACGAACGGAAGCGCGATGCCAACGGTCGGATGACCGGCGACAACTGGAACGCCATCGACCCGAACTTCGTCATCGACGACCAGACCGGCACGCCGTGGCTCACCTGGGGCTCGTTCTGGGACGGCATACAGATAGCCCGCCTCGACTCCTCCATGCATATTGCCAAGGGCGAGCAGCCCCGCACCATTGCCCGCCGCTACGACCCCGACTACAAGCCCACGGAGCCTAACCCCACGTCGAAGTTTGCCGGCACTAACGCCATCGAGGCGCCCTTCATCTTCAAGCACGGCGGCTGGTACTACCTCTTCGTGTCGTGGGACTACTGCTGCCGTGGTGCCAAGAGCAACTACCGCGTAGCCGTAGGCCGCAGCAAGACCGTCGGCGGGCCCTACCTCGACCGCCAGGGGCGCGACATGGGCAAGGGCGGCGGCACCCTCTTCCTCGAGGGCGACAAGCAGCAATGGGAGGCTGCCGGCCACTGTGCCGCCTACACCTTCGACGGCGAGGATGTCTTCATCTGCCACGGCTACAGTGCCACGCAGAACGGTGCCGCCATGCTCATACAGCGCAACATCACATGGACGGCCGACGGCTGGCCCGAACTCAAATAACTATAGTATATGAGAATCAAGCAATCATCACTCCTGCTGGTCGCCGTCATGACGGTGACCAGCCTGTCGCTTTCATCGTGTAGCGACGTCGTAGACAACCCCACAGTGAACCCGCAGCCCAGCGGCGGCGACGACGGCAGCTTTACCGTCAGACAAGTACCCGTCAGCCGTGGCGGCAACAACAGCGGCACCGTTACCCTGCGCTTCTACGACGACATGAACGGGGTGGCCTACATCTCAGCTGCCGACTTCCAGAAGATGATCCTGCCGGGCAGCAGCATGAACGTGCTGAAGACCGGCGAGGACACTTACCTGCTGGACAACGGCAAGGCCACGGCCACGGTGAACACCACCGACGAGACTTTCACCTCGACCGACTTCATGGCCTTTACTAACGTCATGAGCCAGCTGTGGCCCGGCATGGCCAACGTCTACTATGACGGTGCGCCCTATATCCACTACAGCAGCATGCAACTCACGCCGGAGACATCGACCGTGACCTTCGACATGAAGGGCTACGGCATCGACCTGCGCGGCGACGACGGGGCCGTCTACTTCCCCTTCACCACACTGGCTGACCTCTACAGCGACCTTTACTACCACTTGGCTGCATTCAACGGCGAGCGGGTGTTCATCATCACCGACAACAGCCACAGCTCTATCGTAGAGGTCGACCCCGACTTCACTCAAAAGGCTTTCTCTGCTGAGAAACGCTCGGCCCAGCAGGCCGCCTACAGCTACGGCGAGCTCTGCTTCGTCATCGACCACTTCTACGGCATGCCCGGACGCTCGTCGCTCGAGAGCAGCATCAAGGCCAACGGCCTCGACGCTACACTCGACGCCATTCAGAACGGTCCCGACGTCAAGCGCCTGCTGCAGTCGACCGTTACCAACGACTACCTCTACGGTCTGACCTGCCTCCACATGCTGCTCGACGACGACGGCCACACCATCCTCTCGCCCTCGCTCCTGCTCAGTATTGCCGGAAATGGCGAGGTGGAAGACCCCCTCTCTGAAGTGAAAGGCCAGTATGACGAGAAGTTCCCCGAACTCGCTATGCTCCAAGAGGCATGGTATATCGGAATCCTGTCCAGAGGCTCGATAGCTGAAGAACGTTCAACGCTCCGCAGCGAGCTGATGCCTGAGGGCGACGACTACTATCGCAAGAGCGGCAATACGGCCTACTGCCTGTACGACCAGTTCGGCTATACCGACTTTGATGGCTGGCACGCCTACTACGAGGGTAAGGCCCCCATGCCCTCGGTCACCAAGAAGTACCAAGGCGAACTGGTTGTCGTGCTCGACGCCCTGAAGCGCGCCAGCACCGACCCTGAAGTCGAGAATCTGGTGATTGACCTGAGCTGCAACAGCGGCGGTTCGCTCGACGTCGTAATGGCCATCACTTCGCTGATTGGCAACCAATGCAAATTCTACAGCGAGAACACGCTGACAGGCCAGCAGCAGATTATCTACTACGACATGGACCGCAACTTCGACGGCCGGGTAGACGCTGCCGACGAGGACGTCAGCTTCGACGGACTGAACGTGGCCATACTGACCAGCAGGACCTCCTTCTCGTGCGGCAATCTGCTGCCGTCGCTCATGAAGGACATGGGCTTCCTCATCATCGGCGAGCGCTCGGGCGGTGGTGCCTGTGCCGTTCAGAACTTCTGCACGCCCGAAGGCATGCAGTACCAGATATCCTCGTACCGTGGACGCCTGACCAACGACCGCTGGCAGAACATCGACGGCGGCATTGAGCCCAACGTGCCCATCACCGTCGGTACGACTGAGGATGGAACCCTCGACTACAGCAGTTTCTATGACTTTAAGCTGGTGGGCGACATCATCAGCAAGTGGTATGCCGACCGGAAATAACTCTGACGAGGCTGCACCTGACGATGGGCGGCGCCGCTTGACGAAAAAGCGGCGGTTTACGACCCGAAAGGCGGCGGTTTACGACCCGAAAAGCGGCGCTTTACAACCCGAAAAGCGGCGCTATACAACCCGAAAGGCGGCGCTTTACAAATGTTCACCAGCATGGAATAAATCTTCCAGGCTGGTGAACATTTTTTTTGACCTATAGCTCATTTTACTTCTTCAATTGTCGATGAAGATATCTAACCGTTGCAGGTTGTTGTCGGCACTGCTTGAGCCTACTAAGAGTTCGTAGTGACCGGGAACCACGCGTATGGTTTGTGTTACCGCATCCCAATTTTCGAAACGTTCACGGGGCAGGACAATATTAACCGCCTTCCGCTCACCAGCCTTCAGATCGACACGGGCATAGCCTCGGAGTGACTTAATGGGGCCTTCCTCATCGGCAGGGCGACGCATGTAGACTTGAACCGTTTCAATGCCATCGCGTTGTCCCGTATTCGCCACTTCAACCGATACCATCACGCTGCCGTCCTTTTGCTTGGTGCAATGGGCATTGTGCATTTCAAATGTCGTGTAGCTCAGTCCGTAGCCGAAGGGGAAGAGCGGCTCGCCACGGAAGTAGCGGTAGGTACGGTTCTTCATGGAGTAGTCCTCGAACGGGGGCAGTTGTGAGTCGTCACGGTAGAATGTGACGGCCAGTTTGCCTGAAGGGTTGTAGTCGCCGAAGAGGACGTCGGCCAAGGCATGGCCACCCTGTTCGCCGGCATACCAGGCCTGGACAATGGCATCACAGGTCTCCATCTCGGGCACCAGTGCGACTGCCGAACCACTACAATTGACGAAGACCACCCGCTTACCGGCCTCGTGTAGTGCTTTCAGGATGTTGCGTTGTACCTGGGGCAGCTCAATGGTGGTACGGTCGCCGCCGTCGAAGCCGATGTCCTTAGCGCTGGTCTGCTCTCGCTCCAAGTTAGGTGAGATGCCTCCAACGAAGATGACGGTATCCGACTGGCGGGTGGCATCGAGTATTTCAGCGATAGTATAGGTTTTCTTGCCTTTCTCCACCATCTGCAACGTGGTGCTGCCGTCAGCGGCCTCAACAGCCTTGCCGACGGCCATTTCCTTGACGGTCATGCCAGTGATGCCACAGGCCGTCAGGTAAGGCACATCGCCTATTTTTGCACGGATGCCCTCCAATGGTGTTACCGTGTGTGAGGGCATGCCAAAGTAGATTCCCCAGAGCATGGTGGAGTCGGCGGCGTTGGGCCCCATCACCATAATTGAAGAGCGAGCTGTTTTTGTCTTTTCAGTTTTTAAAGGCAGGATGCCGTTGTTCTTAAGTAGCACCATCTGTTCACGGGCCATCTGGCGGGCCAATTGCTTATGCTCCTCACAGGCGATGACAGAGGATGGAATCTGCGTCCACGGCACAATAGAATCGGGGTCCATGTCGCCCAGTTCGAAGCGTCCTTTCAGTAGTCGGCGCACGCTGACGTTTATTTGTTCCTCGGAGATGTCACCACGGCGCACAGCCTCCGGCAGGCTGCCATAATGGGCACCGCATTCTACATCGGTTCCGCTGAGTACGGCTTTTGCCGAAGCGGCAGGCTGGTCGGGCGACACGCCATGACGGTTGGGTTGCCAGAAGTCACCGATGGCTCCGCAGTCGCTGACCACCAATCCCTGGAATCCCCACTCGTTGCGGAGTATCTGCTGCAACAGGCGGTTCGACCCGCAACAGGGATCTCCGTCGAAGCGCTGGTAGGCACACATCACCTCCTTGACACCACCCTGCTGCACGAGCGTCTTGAAGGCCGGCAGATAGGTTTCCCACAGGTCACGGGGCGAAAGTTCCTCGATATTCATCGAGTGACGAAGTTTCTCGGGGCCACTGTGTACGGCGAAGTGCTTGGCACAGGCCAGGAGCTTGTAGTACTTACCTCCAGCCCCTTGCAGGCCGCGTACCACACGGAGTCCCATCTGACCGTTCATGAAGGGGTCTTCGCCGTAGCTCTCCTGGCCTCGTCCCCATCGGGGGTCACGGAAGATGTTGATGGTAGGCGTCCAGAACGACAGGCATCTGTACTTGCCGACTTTACCCTCTTGGCGGGCTATGGTGTTCTTGGCACGGGCCTCGTCGCTGACAGCAGTGAAGATGCGCTCAATAAGGTCGTCGTCGAACGAGCAGGCCATGCCGATGCACGAGGGGAAGGTGGTACTGATACCGTTGCGTCCTACGCCATGCAGAGCCTCACTCCACCAGTCGAAGGCGGGAATACCTAAGCGTGGGATGGCGGGCGACCCGTTACGCATCAGCCGGGTTTTCTCTTCAAGCGTCAATCGTCCCAACAGGTCTTCTGCCCGCTCTGCAGCTGTCAGGTCGGGGTTTTGGTAGGGCAGCTGCTGTGCTGCCAAGTTGGTAGTCAACAGCAGTGCTGCGCTGAAGCATATACTTTTAGCGTTCATAGATTATCTGATGATTATTTTCTTACCGTTCTTTATATATAATCCTTTCTTTAATGCCGAGACTTGGCGACCTTGCAGGTCGTAGGTTATTGATTGTACATGATGCATTGTGGATTGGGGAATCCCCGTAGACTGACTGAGGGTGACAGCGATGTTCTTAACGTTGCCGGTGTATTGGCCCGCTGCACTCTGCCACGTCATCGTCAGGCGCTTCGTGCCTTCGGTCATTTCTTCGGTGTAGAGTGTATAGGTCTTATACTTCTGCCAGTCGCTGGTGTTGCTGATGCTGAGTGTCTTGCTGGCTTCTATGCGCCCTGTGTGGACATCAGTCAGCAGCAGCTTCAGCTTGAAGTCGCTGCGGATAGTGGCGGCATCGAGGCTGATGGTATAGACACCCTGTTCCTTGCAGTTCAGCAAGAAGACGGCCTCGTCGCCATGGCTGAAACTGTCGAACGAGCCAGCCAGCACCTTGGCGGCCCGCTTACCGCTCTGATTGATGATGATTTCTGCCTTGTCAGGGTTCAGTTCATCGCTGGGAATGTTGATGGCTCCCGTCACATCCTCCTCGGTGGCATACTCTATGTAGCCCTCAGGTGTGCCGCCCTCGTTCTGGGCTTTGGTGATATGGGCCACGATGGCGTTCAAGTATAGTTCCAGATTGGTGTATCCCTCATCGTTGCGCAGAGTGCCGTCAGCCTTGTCGTTGGGATTCAGGCCGTTGGCCGTCTCCCACTCGTCGGGCATGCCGTCGCCGTCGGTGTCCTTCTGTGCAGCAGTTGCGGTCAGTTCCGGCCAGGGGCTCCAGTCATCGGCAGCTCCGGCTGGCTTTATGTCGAAAGGCGAATCGATAATGCCCGGCCAGTCGCCCTTGCTCGTGTCGCCGGTATAGGTGGCCTTGCGCTGGCGTGTGTCGCTGACAATCACCTCGTCGAGGGCATCACGGCGGAGCGAGGCTCCAGCGTACTGAAGCACCCGTTCGTAGGCCAGTTGAGGCGTATGTGTAGTAACGTGAATGAAAGGGAGAGGCTCACGTAGCCGCATGGTGTCCTTGGTCGTGGCGGTATAGCCCCAGTTGTCGGTGGAGATTTGGGGGTAGATGCCCATCTCCCAGTTTTGCGTCTTCAGGGCGGGATAGTCGGGGTTCTCGTTGCCGTCGACAAAGTATTTGCCCCAGATGTGGTAGCTGCCGTCGCCTTCCTTCGAGGTGACCCCCAAGCCACAGATGCGATAGGCCAGCGGCTTTCGGCTGCCTGAAGCCCGTCCGTCGGTGGCAGGACCGGGCTTATAATAGTTGTTCACCATATTCACCTTCATGCCCTCGCCGCCGTAGCAGCCATTTCCCGCCCAGTTATAGATGACGTTGCAGCGGTAGTCGGTGGTGTCCTGCTGCACAAACGTCGGGCGGTTGCCGAAGCGGGGTGTGCGCGAGTCGTGGTGTGCCACGAGGTTGTGGTGGTAGGTGGCTCCTTTGCCGCCCCAGTTGCCGCCGTAGCCGTGGGCACTCTTGGCATGGGTCGAGTTGCGCAGGCTCTGGCTGACGATGCACCACTGCACGGTCATGTGCTCGTTGCCATAGACCGAGCAGCACTCGTCCACTGACCAGCTGATGGAACAGTGGTCGATGATGACGTTTCGTCCGTCCATGCCGCTCAGGCCGTCAGGCTCACCCTGCGAAGTCTCTCCGGGGCGGAATCGCAGGTAACGTATGATGACGTTCGGAGCGGCAATCGTAAAGTCCCAGTCTGCCACGCAGATGCCGTCGCCGGGAGCCGTCTGTCCCGCGATGGTGACATTGCCGTTGCGCAGTTTCAGTTGCGACTTCAGGTGGATGGTGCCGCTGACATCGAAGACAATGGTGCGCGTGCCGCTCTGCTCACAGGCCCACCTCAGGGAGCCTTTACCCGAGTCGTTCAGGTTGGTCACGTGGTACACCTGCCCGCCCCGGCCGCCCGTCACATAGCGTCCATAGCCCTCGGCGCCAGGGAAGGCGGGAGTCTTCTCCTTTACGTTGAACGTTGAATGTTGAACGTTGAGGGGTTGGCTCTCGCCGCCCATGCCGCCATTCAGGTTGCAGGAGCGTACGGTGTAGCATCCTGCCTCATTAGCATTATATGTAGTAGTAGTTTGATTAGTCACATACTGACCGTCACGCATGATGACGTAGCAGCGGGCATCCTCCACCTCAGGCCATGAGAGTGTTGTGCCGTTGACGCTGACCTGCGGTGCTGCTGTGGTAACAGTCTCCTCGGTGGGTAGCCAACTGTCGGAGCCGCCTAAGACGTTCTCGACAGTAAAGTGCGAAGCCTCCTCGTCGCTGAGTACTGGCGTATATTTGTTGGTACTGGTGGGCGAATTCTGACGTTTGCTCAGGTCAATTTTATTTCCATTCTTATCGGTGGAGTTATACTCATAGAAGTGAGTCTTCAACGTACTCATCGAGCGCCACCCGGCTTCACTGGGTCTGACATTCATCGTCGTATTCAGGAAATAGGCACGTGGCTCGTTCTGCCAGGGACGCCCTAAGTCGTAGTTATTATCGGCGTTAAAGCCCGGATAGGCATTCACCGTGCAGTGCTGGAACACATAACCCCAGCGGAGAAGTGGGCTGGTGGCCGGAGCGGTAATTGGGCCGGGGTTGGTCATAATCAGTTCGCAACTGTCGTAGAAGTGGTCGCCCCCGCCGCAGATATAGTCCACGGCTCCATAGATCTTGCAGCCCACGTAGTAGCCGCTCTCGCCGGTGACCTGCGTGTCCTGCTGGCTCTGCATGGCCACGTTCTTCATCACCACACGGCGGCCGCCACTAATGGCCACGCCCACGCCGGAGCGAGTACGTCCGAAGTCCTTGTCGTTACGCACAGTCAGATCCTGCAGATAGACACCCCCAGTGTTGCCCAGATTGAGGACTGGGTTACTGATGCCATCACGATTGCCATGGAGCACCACACCGTCGCGGCTCTCGCCGACGATGCTCACGTTGTAGGCCTTGATAGTCTGCTCGGCGGCACCGAAGTCATAGTCACCGTTGCGGACAAAGATAACGCGACGCCGGGCCGAAGCATTACCATTTGTACTGTTGACGGCACTCAGTGCCTGCTTCCATTCATCCACGGTGCTTACTATATAGTCGTAGGTAGCCTTCCCGACGACGGGTTTGCTGCCTACGATGATGTCGAGTGTAATGTCTTCGGTGTTGGCATTGCCGTAGTTGTCTTTGGCAGCTCCGGCGGCCAGACGGAAGGTGTTTCGGCTGTTATAAGCCATGTTCCACACGGGGAAACTCAGTACCGACTGTCCACCCCGGGCAGTGATGGTCTGTCCGCCGATGGTGGCCACTGCATCCTGCATCTCGCGGTCGAAAGCCAGCTCCACCACGCAGTGGTTCCTGTGGTCGGTGGCTGTGGCGCTAATGCTCTTCAGCACAGGCTCAGTGGTTACGGCCACTTTCCCTATGGTAAGCTGGAACCAGGCCACCGGCTGGCCACCGCCCTTCAGCGTGAAACTGACAGGCTGTCCGGCCTGATGGTGTTCGAGATTGATGATGAGGTCGTACATCGTAGCATCGGGTTCCTGATAGTCGTGCTTCGTGGGAATCCACACGGTGGCTCCGTTACTGCTGCAGGCGGTCAGTTGTCCGCCGTTGTAATTGGCATTGAAATCCTTCAGCACCACCTGTTTCACCTGCACGTCGGTGGGCACGTCGAGGGTGTAGGTGCCCTCGCCCATCTTGAAGCTGCTGTTCTCCCATCCGTCGCCGATGCCCGAAAGCGAGTAGAGTCCATCCGTCCAACTGCCCTTTTTGACGCCGGCACCAGTGTACTTCAAGCTAACGGTCTCGTCGCCCTCCACCTTATTATAAATATGTACGCCCTCGACCGTGAGTCGGTAGTTGCGTGTCTGGCTGCCCATCTTGGCGCTGATGACATAGACGACGCTGTTGCCCTCAGGCTGTCCCTGCCCCTGCATGGTGGAACCGTCGATAAGCCGGGCTTCCACCGTGGGTATGCTGGTATAGATGCTGCCCGAGAAGGTTGCCTCGTAGGGAGCTTCGTTCAGGGCTGCTACGACGTCGGCATCCACGCCGTCGATGGTAAGGCGGGTGAGAGAGATTTCACCGATGCGGAAGATACGCAGCGTGTAGTCCTGGCGTGACGCTGCAGCCCCGGTTTCGCTGTCGGGGGTTATGTGCAGACTGACGATGACCGCCTGTCCCTGTTGCGGCGTAGGCAGCGAGAATGTGCCGTCATCCAGTGCCGTTATGCCGACGGACTGTCCGGCTGCATCGGTAGCAGTGGCTGTCACAGTGCCGTTGACATGATCAACGCTGAAGGAGGTCTCCGCAGGTGCATACTCAGCGGGCAGATTGCACAGCCAATCGGTGTCGTCGCCGTTGGTGACCGTTTGCCCGCTGATGCTGATACCGCGGATTGTGGCCAGATGGGCGGCATAGTAGTCCATCTGCAGGTTACGATAGTTGCAGATGTAGCCCGAGCCGCCGGTAAACTGTAGGGTGAGGGTCTTCAGCCCCTCTTCCAGTTCACCCTGCAACACGATGGCGTTGGCTGTGTAGCTACCGGGGGCACTGCTTGTGATGACGTGCTGGGCGGTGGCCTCAACATGGCCGGTCTCGGCATCCCTCACGCAGATGTTGAGTATGCCGCCTGTGCCGTAACGTGCCAGGTCGAACTTGAATGTATAGACACCAGCCTGCTGGCAGCGCACGTTGTAGCTCGCCACAGCGCCATCCTTGATGTAACCGGCGTTTTCACCTTCGTTCACCATACCTCCGCCGTAGCTTCCTACCGTCAGGTCGATGCTGCCAGGAATGGCGGGAACGCCATCGAGGGTGTAGAAAGCCAAGTCGCCCCAGTTGCCAGCATAACCGCTGGCCTGAGTGACGTTAAACTTCATCGTGTATGCTCCTTCGGGCAGTTGTTTCAACGTATAGTTATGTGCGACACTGGGAGTCCAACTGTTGGTATTCTCAATCTCCACGCTACGTCCAAACACCTCCTCTCCTGAAGCGTTGGTGAGTGTCACCTTCATCTTTGCAGCACTCTTCGTACCAGTCTTGAAGGTGAGCAGGTAGTCCTGCTGTACCGTGTTGCTTATGCTGAACTGTAGCTGTGTGTTCTTTCCCGTGCTGCCTACGTTGGCACCATTGTTTTCCACTTGGAAGCCCGTACCCGTGGCATTGTTCCAGGAAATGTAGGTTCCAGTCTTGGTAGGTATGTCTACCGTTGCGGCCTTCAGCCCTGTTGTGAACGCCGTGACCATTCCGATGGCGAGGCCCATAAACTGCAATAATTTTGATTGTTTCATGTCGTTGTGATCTTTAAGTTTGCTGCAAAGATAGGCACTTTTGCTTATTCAAAAGGGTAATCTTTATGTCAATTCGTTTCTTTGGCAATTATTCCACCAATTCTGATAATATTTTCCCGTCCAAAAACTGACGTTTTTAGCAAATTTGTTGTACCTTTGCACGCAAACTGAACAAATCATGATGAAAAGAGCTATACTGACCATTCTACTGATTATAGCACTCACAAGTGTTGTTGCCCAACCTTTTTGCAACGTTCGTAGATTCAGCCTGAGAGACGGACTGGCGTCAAATGTCATATCAAGCATGGAGCAGACGCAGGACCAGTTGATGTGGTTCTCGTCATGGAACGGCCTGAACTGTTACGACGGCTACGCATTCACCACTTTTAACGACCATACGGGGCATGAGCGCACACTGACCACAAACCGGCTGCTAAAGATTACACCGTCGGCAAGTAGTGGCAGTATCTGGTGCCTGACCTACGACCGTCAGGTGTTTCTATTCGACCGCAGTACGTGCCGCTTTCTCAATGTGTCGGCAATCATCGACAATCTGTTGGGGAGAGCGTTCGTCTGCCAGCGTATAATATCCTTGCGAAATGGCCATGCATGGCTGTTCAGCCGTGGCGAGGAAGGTCTCTGCATCTGTATTGACGAACGGCAGGAACTGACCACAGATTCTATCCATATATTTAGTCGCGAGAATGGGAGACTGCATGGAAAGACGGTTTACGGTGTCGAACTGGACGACGATGGACGTGAGTGGTTGTGTACCGACGGTGGTGCGTGCATTGTTGGTATGGAGTTAGACACAAAGACTCCCTACACGTTTGTAAGACAGTTAGGCAGACAGGTCTATCTGGCCACTTTGGACGGACGATTCGGCTGTTATGACGGCAAAACCATAACACCGTTGAGAAACCTGCCCGAAAATATAGGTAGTGTCAGGGGAATGGAGTCTGTCGGCGACCGCTATTTGGCTGCTCCTACTGATATCGGACTGCTTGTTTACGACACAAAAAGCCGACAGTCACGACTGCTCGACGGCACCGACGGCGACATCAATGAAATCAGCATTGACAGCCGTCAGCGCATCTGGGCGCTGACGGCCCATGGCGGCGTGCTGCTTGGTACCGCCGACAGGCAGATGCAGCAAATAACCGTGATGGGTACAATGCCCACTCTGCACCAGTGTACACGCCAATTAGTGCATGAAGACCACTACGGCACTGTATGGGTAGGCACTGAACGGGGATTTTTCGGCTACTACGACGAACAGGCGCATCATCTGGTGCCATACCTCGTCAGGACAAACGCAGCACAGCCTACCATCGACCGCTGGTATGCCGACAGCCGTGGTGACCTCTGGTTCTCAGGCGAGCACGACATGGCTGTCATCAACTTCGGACAGCGTGTGTTCAACACGACGACTATGGAACAGATGCAACAAGTGCGTAGCATCTGCTACGACAGTCGTGGACGGTTATGGTTGGGCGACATTGCAGGTCATGTGGCTGTCACAGAGGGCCACAACGTCAGCTACTTAGGCAACGACGGACGGCTACATCAGCAGCCAACTATCTTCTCCGACCACATCTACTGCCTGTATGAGGACAGTCAACGGCGTCTCTGGATAGGTACTAAAGGTGACGGCCTCTACAGTGTAACCGCCGATGGCCAGGTCAGTCACTACCGTCACGACGACGGCGACAGCTGGTCGTTACCCAGCGACCAGATATACGATGTACACGAGGACCATCAGCACCGGCTGTGGATAGGCACCTTCGAGCAGGGCATCTGTCTGATGGACGGTCAGCGGTTCATTCATGCCGGTAATCAGCTGAAGCAATATCCCGTGAAAGACTTTTTCAAGGTGCGCCGAATTACTGAGACGCCCAGCGGCATCATCATTGTGGCGGCCTCGAACGGACTGGTGGTCTTCTCAGAGCAATTCACGCAAACAGCCGACATCAGGTTCTATGCCCATAAGCATGTGCCCGGTGATACCACATCGCTGCTGACAAGCGACGTGATGCAGGCCTGTGTCGATCATGATGGTCGCATCTTCGTGGCTACTGTTGGCGGAGGCTTGCAACAGGTGGCCGACCGCCAGTTGTTGCGCGACAAACTCAAGCTGACCACGTCGGGACGCATGGACGGAGACTACAGCACCATCCTTAACATGCTCGAAGACCGCAGGGGCAACCTCTGGATAGGGCGCGAGAGCAGTATTGCCATGCATGAATATGAGACGGGGCGGTTGTGGCTCTTCGGCCCTGGCCATTTAGGCGAGCAAACAGAACTAACGGAAGCCAAACCAGCTTTCGACCCCCAGACGGGACAGATAGCCTTTGCCACAACCAACGGATACGTCAGTTTCCAGCCCGAGCAGATAGGACAGGAAAACTTCGTACCGCCACTGGTGTTCAAAAGCGTCTATTTCCACGGCACACAGGAGTCGGTACACCTGATGAAAGACGATATGCTCGACGTGCCTGCCACACAACGCAATCTGACCATCCACTTTGCCGCACTCGATTACCAGGATAACTACATGATACGCTATGCCTATAAGTTAGAGGGCATTGACAACGACTGGAATTACTTAGGCACGGAACACAGTATATCGTTCAGCAACCTGCCCCATGGCCACCACCGGCTGCTGGTACGCAGCACCAGCCAATATGGTTCATGGGCCGACAACGAGCAGGCACTCATGCTCAACGTCCATCCCACGTTCTGGGAGACATGGTGGGCCAAACTGCTATACGTCATGCTGCTGACAGGAGTTGTGGCCGTCGGTGTATGGATTTACCTGCTCCGTAACCGTGCTGAACAGGAACGCCAGAAAAGCCGCATGCTTTCACTTCTGCTGGAGGAGATGAACCAGCATCAAGATTACGAAACAACCTCAAAAAAGCCTGAGCAGGAATCAAAGGAAGATGATAACAACATACTGCGACTCCGTCCCACCGACATCGTTGACAGCGACAAACTGATGATGGAACAGCTGTTGGCCTATATTGAGGAGAATCTGTCAAACCCAGACCTGAAAGTCGAGGACTTGGCTCAGGCCGTCTGCTTAGGTCGTACCGCGTTCTACAACAAGGTGAAGGCGCTCGTGGGTATCAGCCCTGTGGAACTGCTGCGCCACATCCGCATACGTCACGCCGAGGACATGGTGGCAAAGTCGCAGGAGCCGTTTTCGCAGATTGCCTACGCCGTGGGTTTCAGCGACACCCACTACTTTGGCAAATGCTTCAAGAAACAAACAGGCCTCACACCCTCGGAATACCGTGAGCGCAAGGCCTGAAAGACTACTTTTTTATCTGACTTACTTTACTATTACTTTCTTGCCGTCAACAATGTAAAGACCCTTTTTTGCTGCATTGACCTTGCGGCCCTGAAGGTCATAAACATTGAATGTAGAACACGGAACGCTGAACTGTACATTGTCAATCCCTGTCGGGTCGGCCTTGACAAAACTGATGGCGTAGATGTTGCCTACCCATGAGCCTGCGGCAGTCTCGCCGTAAATCCTTACCGTAGCACGGCCTTCCGTCAGGTTGATGCCGCGAACGATGACGTCTTCCTGTGCACCCCAACCGTTGCCGGGAACATCGACCGTGGCATCTGTTACGACAGTCTCGTCCTCAGTAATCGTCACACGCATCACACCGCCAGGAGCGGCATTCGACAGCAGCAGCGTCATGTCGTAGGCATCGGTCTGAGCGACGAATACATCGTAGGTGACACTGCCCCCTTCGTAGCCGAAGCCAATGTTGCCGGCACCTTCAGTACGCCACTGGTCGAATGTGCCCTGAGCCAGTTTGAAGGGGTCTTCGTCGGTAGAGGGTATGACGTTGATAATAAACAGGTTCTTCAGTCCGCTGGTGCTCACGGTCAGGGAATCGTAGGCTGCATGCAGCAATTTGCCGTCGCCACTGGCAATAGCCTCCTTGGCAAGCCGGATAGCCTCCTCAACCTTTTCAATGGGGGTACGGTCAGCAATACGGTTCTCGTAGCGACTGCCTACACCGTATTCGTCGATAGCCGCCTGGGCTTCATCGGCTTTCTCCTGCACACTCTCCGGGGTGAACTGTGCGTACCAAGCCTTACGGGCGTCTTCCACGGCCTTGGCTCCAGCACCCTCCGTTCCGTCAATCTTGGTGAACTTGAACAGGCGGGGATTGCCTACGTAGCTGGGGCCGGTGCCGGTAATCTTCAGGTAAACGTAGCCGGCGGGAACAGCACCAACCTTCATCGACTTGGGTTCGAACATCTGCCATCCGCCCGTGCTGGTGAACTCCTCAGACAGGGCGTCGGTCACCAGAAGCCGGGTGCCGGCTTCCTCGTCGTCGACTAGTATCTGGAACTCCATCTGGGCACCGTCATTGGCATGAGCAAACTCAAACTCTACCTCGTATTCGGCATCAAAGCGGTTGTAGACTTTATAGAGCATATAGCCCTCGGAGCGGAAATTATCGAGCTGCATAATGCCGCCGTCCGACTTGTAGGAACAGTTTTTGCTATCGTCATAGGCCACCACATCGAACTCACCAGAAGTGGGAAATATGTTCAGCACCTTCAAGTTGGCGAGGGCCAAGATGGCGTCGTTCAGGTTTTCGTAAGCTTCATCCACCTTTTCGGGAATCTCCTCGTATAAGACCTTTTCGGCCAAGTCGACGGTCTCCTCCAGGCGGTCCAACAGCGTACGGTCTTCCACGGCGTAGTATTCGTCGGTGCCTTCACGGTAGACCCATAGTTTTGCCTGTGCCTCCTCCATGAGTGCCTCCAATTGTTCGGAAGTGTGATACTCCTTTGGCAGGTAGCGCAACAGAATATTGCGCACATTCGTATACTGACGATAGTACATGTGGAGGAAGTAGGTCTTGCCTGCTTCCATCTGGAACTTGGCTATCTCAGAGTTGCTCATCAACTCGTAGTTCTGCCAGGCACCGTTGTTGGTGGGCAGCAGGTATTTCTGCATGACAACAGTGGCGCTATCATCGGCCAGAATAGTCATTTCGATGCCTCCGGAGTTTTGCGAGCTGGCCAGATACTGAATGTACCATGCCCCATCCTTCGGCAGGTCATCGCTGGCAGTGAACTTATAAGTGAAATAGTTGTTCTGGGTGAACTCCAACTGCGCAGGCGTGTCCTCCAGTCCATTCTCCATCTCGTAAGACCCGCTCTCGTCGTAGCCGCCCAAAGGAGCCATCGTTGCGGGGTCGTTGTACTCGTTGTGGTAGAGCAACAGGTCGATGCGGGTGCTGTCCTCTCCGACAATGACACCTTTACCATGGCGCACATCGGCCTCCTTCAGTTCGACAGCCCGCATATCGGCCTCTACGGCAGCTGTAGATGCTGTCGTGTAGTCGGTGCGGATAGCCTGCAACAGGGCTTCATAGTCGCTCACCATTCTAATCGTGGTGGCATCCTGTAGGCTGGTAAAGTATTTTACGCGGAAAGCCTTTTGGCTGGCACGGGCGGCAAGTTCACCCACATTTCCCGAGCCTTCGCCTAGCACGCGGATACTCCTGAACTGCACCTTTTGGGGAGCCAGCGCATCGTTGCGCCAGTAGACGTGCATAAAGACGTGTACATAGTTAATACCGGCTTTCAGTTCTACGGCAGAAAACATGTAGACAGGAGTACCCAGTTCAGCAGCAGTTCCCTCTTCTGATTCTTCAGCGGCAACAGGTTCCTGCAGATCCTCGTCGGTCTTGCAGATGGAGTGGGCAAAGCTGTCGAACTCCGGCTCTGTCAAGGCTGTTTCCGAGTCTGTAGCTATGGCGCCAAGCTGCACGTTGTTGCCCGTAACATTGACCAAATACTCCACAGCATATTTGCCATCGGCAGGGGCATTGATCTTAAACGACAGCAACGGCGTGCGAAGCAACGTGCGCGTGGCACCTTCCAACTTGTAGGGCCAGTCGAGCTTCATCCATGAGGCATCGGTGAATTCGGTTACGGGCTGCCCAATCTCATTGGCAGCTGTTGCAGCTGCGGTAGCAAGCAGTGCAGCTGCCAATGCAATAGTTTTCATTGAACGTAAAAACATTTTTTTCATACTTTTGTAGTTTTTAGTTAGTAATGCAATGATTTCAAATGCAAAAGTACAAGAAAATGGTTACCCCATTGGGCAATAATTGCCGTAATAAGGGTAATTTTCGCCTATTGACAATTATTCTCCTATTTATAATAATGGGTATTACCCATTGATGGCTATCCAAAGACACCCCGCAGAACCATGTTATCAGCAGGTTTGGGCCACCTGAACCTGCTAATGATGAGCGGCAGTTTATGCGGCCCCCACCCTGGGCTACAACCACGACCGCCGCCCACAGGAAATCATCTCGGTGTCTTGGGAAAGAAATTATGGGAAATGATGATTAATTTAACCCCTCTTGTCGTCGTTGTCGAGGAATCAAAATCATTATCCATAATTTCCCCCAATTTCTTTCCGAAAAATAGAGAAAATAGTCGTTGAGAAGGTCGTTGCCTACACTAAACCAAATTGCCTACACAAAGTTAGCAGCTGACAGTCAGCAGGTTACGGCTTAGTGTAAGCAGTGTAGGCACTCTACAAAATAAATATTTCGTGAGAGCGAGGCTGGACAGCCATAGCGAAGCCTTCCCAAAGGTATTCTGCCTACAATCCAAGAAATTATCATTTTTTTGATAATTATTTTTTGATAATTACGGCAAAAGTACTATCTTTGCACAAAAAACAGCGGAATATATGATTGACAATCCTTTTGTAACAAATGGCTACGCCGGACCAGAGTACTTCTGTGACCGTGTGGACGAAACGGCGATGCTTACCAGCCTCCTGACCAATGGAAATAATATTGCCCTGATGTCGCCACGCCGCGTGGGTAAGACCGACTTGATAAAACACTGCTTCCAACAGACAGGAATCAAAGAGGAGTTTTATTGTTTCGTCATCGACATCTATGCCACCAACTCATTCCGCGACTTCGTCAGCATGTTCGGGAAATCCATCCTCGACGCATTGAAGCCCAAAGGCAGAAAGGTCTGGGAGGGCTTTCTGAATACGCTGCTGTCGATACGTTCTGAAATATCCTTCGACATCAACGGCAATCCCCAATGGGGCTTGGGCGTAGGGGCGATGGTTCCACCGCAAACAACGCTCGACGAGATCTTCGCCTATCTGCGCACGGCAGAGAAACACTGCTTCGTTGCTATAGACGAGTTTCAGCAGATTCTTTATTATAATGACAACCAGAACGTAGAGGCTGCACTGCGCACCCAGATTCAGCAATGCCCGAATGCCAACTTCGTCTTTGCCGGTTCACAGCGCCACTTGATGAGCGAGATGTTCCTGTCGCCCTCACGCCCTTTCTACCAGTCGGTGGTGCCCATGAGTCTTGGGACAATACCTCTGGACCGCTACTGGGCTTTTGCCGAGCCACAGTTTGCCAAGAATGGTGACAGACGAATATCCTACGAGGTTGTAGCGTCGGTCTACCAGCGCTTTGAGGGGATTACAGCCAACGTGCAGCGTATCATGAACATGCTCTACATGCTGACACCGAAAGGCGAGACATGTACGCTGGAGATGATTGACAGGGCCATTGACACCTATCTGCAATTGTCATCAGCCTATTACGGCGAACTGCTGCGCCAGATGCCAGAAAAGCAGCGCAACGTGTTTTTGGCCATCGCAGCGGAAGGTCAGGTGAAAAACATCTCCGGCGGCAAGTTCGTCCACAAATATCATCTTCCCTCAGCCAGTTCCGTGGTTTCGGCCGTAAAAGGGCTACTGGAAAAGGATTTCATTACTCAGACCGACAATGTTTACAGCATCTACGACCGCTTCTTCCAGTTGTGGTTAGAGGCTGGCAAGGCTTGAACTTGGGCAGTTCCGCAGAGAAAATCCATAAAGTCCACGAGTTTAATAGTTGCCGTAGTTCTTTAGGAAGGGGGATGTTGTCGAGGTTGCACTGGTCGGCCGCCCTTAAACAGCCGAATTTTTAGATGAGCGGCAGTTTATGCATCAAGTGCAAAAAGTGCAGGTTCTTTCTGGCTTTACCTTACCAAGAGACTATTTACAGGAAGCGCTGTCTGAACCATAAGGCGAAGACTGGGTCGGTGATATAGAGCTGGCGCATCTCCGAATAGGCGAGGTCGCGCTGGTTTCTTCCTCTCGGCCAGTGAAATTATAGTCCGTAACGGCCACTCCATAGACAAAGCTCTTCTCCATAACTTACTGTATTTGAGGGTAAAGATAGTAAAAAGAAAAAAAATTCACAAGTTTGTGATCACAAACTTGTGAAATTTAAATATTATTAAGTTCCGAGCCTCAGAACCAACGCGGTTGATGAGGGTCAGGGCTGGGGGCACTGCAGGGCTACAGCTATTATGGCTGTCAAGTCGGTGATGTCTACCACGTTGTTACCATCCATGTCGGCGGCAGCCTTGCTGAAGCCTGTTGGGTTCTGACCGAGAATGTGGCTGACGGTCAGCCTGATGTCATCAACGTCAACATCGCCGTCACCGTCGGCGTCGCCTTTCAGGGGGGCCGTGGCCGTCACCTGCCGGTAGATTTGGGGGACCGACTTAACGGATGAAGAACTGTCATAGCATGAGAAGATGGGCAGACCGCTATTGGGATTGAAGCGCATCGTGTTGTGCTCATTGTCACCTTGGAAGGTGATGGTGGCGCTGCCGTCGCTGATGCTGATGGTGGCCTGGGCATTGGCGTCGGCTTTCGATTCTGTCCGCATATAGTTCTTGGTGCTGCTGGCGGCATAGAGATAGCCATCGCCGACGTTGAAGAGGTAGTTGCTGCCGGCCTTCTCGAGGGTGATGACCTGGGCTTCGACGCCAGGCATGAGCGTGCCGTCGCTGTTGACCGTCACGTCGTCAGTGGCAGCGCGGTTGTTGGTGTTCTGCGTCTTACTGAGCACCAGCTGCGTGTCGCCGTCGATATAGGCAATAAGAATCTTGTCGCCCGCGGCCAGCGTGCCGGCATCAGTCACCAGGGCATAGCTGCCGGTGGCGACGGCCGGGTCAGGATCCGAGCCGGGCGTCGTGCCGCCTCCGCTGCCTTCATAGAACACCTTCACCTTCCGGATGCGGCGGTGCCCGCTGGTGCCGCCGACGGTGAACGTGACCGACGTGCTGCTGCCCGTCCAGGTGCCATCGTCGTAGGTGCCGACATCGGTAGTGATGCCATTGGTACCATCGCCCGAGCCGAACGTCAGTTCTATCTTAATAATGGTATTGGTGGCCGAGGCGATGGTCATCGTGTTGCCGCCATACAAGCGGGCGGCCTCGCCCGTGTCGTAGTACTTGGGCGAGTTGTTCTTGTTGGTTCCCTTCCCGAAGGTGGCCTCGCAGTTGGTCCCGCTGGTGCTTGTCAGCGATTCTGCATTCTCATAGTCCTGGGCGGCGAAGTCGATGACCTCGTCGGTGACGGCCGAGGCGTTGGCAGTGAGGCTGATGGTGACAGGCTCTGCCCCCGGACTGCTGAGCGTCAGGGTTGCCGTGAAGGAGCCTTCGTCGGCCGACTGGAACGTGACGGTGAGCGCACCCTCCGTGACGGAACTCTTGTCGACAGAGAAGACACCGTTGGCATCGGCAAGAGCGACGGTGACAGCGGCGGTCAGGAATTCGCCCGCCACCTCGATGGGCTTGCTGTCCGGCTGGTCAAGTCCGGCGACAAAGGCCAGCGATTCCGCGTCGGCAATGATGGTAGGCGCGGCAGGCTTGGCAGTTGCCACGAGCGGAATCACCACGTCCTTGGCACCACTCGATGAGAGTACGATCGAAGCCTCATGCGTGCCGGCGGCCTGCGGTGCATACGTGACGGTAATGTCAACGCCGTCGGCGGCCTCGTCGCTGGTGACGGTCGTCGCGCTCAGCCCGTAAGCCTCGCTCCCGCTCCCGTTAAGGTTAAGGTTAACGTCAGCGTCAAGGCTATAGCCCCGCACGCTGAACGTCCGGGTGTATGTCCTGGTGGCGAAGTTGGCGCTGCCGAAGTCGATGCGTGCAGGCGTTGCCTTGATAAGCGGACTGCCTGACGTTCCCAGGATGTACTGGATACCGGCCAGGGCGTCGATCTTGCCGTGGCCGAAGTGGGTGGCATTGGGGCCCGTGGTGTAGCTGTCGCTGATGGCGGTCTGCCTCATGATGTCCTTCACGTCGTTCACCGTCAGCGGTTTCTTGACCTCCTGGGCTGCCTGTAGCCACTGGGCCACGATGCCGGCAACCACGGGCGTAGCCATCGACGTGCCTTCCATCACGCCGTACGGACTGCTGGAGCTGTTGACCACCAACTCGCTCTTGTAGGGGCCATAGTAGCTGTAGTCGCCCTTCTTGTCGTAATGGTTCACGGCAGCCACCAGCTGTGCTCCGGGGGCGGTGATCCACGGATAGGACTGCCCCGTCGGGCTCTGCTCGGCGGTGGCATAGCTTGAGAAGTAGACGATGTCGCCCAGCGCGCCCGAACTGTAGGTATTGGTCTGTCCCTGAGCGTTGGTCACGCGGTCCTTCGACACATAGGCGCCCACGGAGATGGCGTCGGGGATGGTGGCTTCGTCGCTGACGCACATATCGTCGGTGCCTGCCGTCCACGTATATCCTGAGGTCGAAAGATGGTTGGTGAAGTAGCTCCAGTCGCCGGCCCACATGTCAACGTCGGCACTGCCCGAGGCTGGGTAGACCTCGATGGCCAGCGTGTAGTCGCCTTCAGCCTCAAGGTCTTCGTCGGTGACGACGACCAGCTGGTATTTCCCGTTGTCGGGTTCAATGTAGATGGCCAGCGAACCATAATAGTACTTGCTGAGCCCGCTGAAGGACGTGGTCTCCTTGGTCACCGTCCACGATTTCTTGACGGCTCCGGTCGAGTTGTCGAGCACATGAAGCTTGCAGTTCAGCTTGCCGACGGACCACGCATAGGCTATCAGGCCCGTGTAGTAGTCGCCGCCCTCGCCGTCGGTACGGATGATGGTGCCCAGGGGTGCACTGCTGCTGACGGCACTCTTCTTGACGAAGAAGCCGCCGCCCTCGCTGCCCGTCCGGTGACCGGCATCGTTCGACGCGGCAAAGAGTATGACTCGGTTGGGATGGTCGTCGCCGAAATACTTGCCCACAAGCTCTGCAAGTTCGCCCGTGCCGTCGCGGGGCCCCCAGCCGGAGCCCCAGCTGTTGCTCACCACGAGGGGCTTGCCCTGGTTGTCGGCATAGTTCACCATGCGCTGCAGGGCGCTGGTGAGATAAACGTCGTCCAACCCATTGATTCCGGCCAGGTAGAGGTCGGCCCCCGGTGCCATACCGCCGTAGGTAGCGCTGGCGTGGTCGTCGGTGACGCTGACCGTCGAACCGCTGACGACGACGCTCGAGCCGCCAGCCGTCGAGGCGGTGTGCGTGCCGTGGTCTTCGGCCGAATCGTCGGTGGTCGGTGACGTGGCTGTGATGTCTTCTTCTGCGTATTCCTTCACCTTGCCTGACCCTGAATAGACGTAGGCCCGCTTGATGCGGCTCTTGCCGTCCTTGTCCTTGAAGGCAACGTGCTGGAAGTCGATGCCCGTGTCGATGATGCCGAGTATGACGCCTGTGCCGTCATACTTATCGGTCACGCCCAAGGCCAAGGCGTCAGCCGACTGGGTAAGCAGGTCGGCGGCGTTGGTCGTCTGCCGCGCCACGTCGGTCAGCGGCCGCATCGGGCGGGCCACCTTGATACGCGTGACGTTGTCGATGGCCGCCAGCGGTTCTAACTGGTCGGCAGGCACACGGGCGGCGACGAAGTCGAGGCCGTCGAACGTCTGCTCGACCTCGACGCCGAGGGCACGGACGGCTCCGAGGTCAGCCGCATTCTTCAGATGAACGAAGCACGGGATGTAGGCCACGCCGTCGACCGTGTCGGGCGTGGCTATGAGTCGGCGATGCTTCGGCCGGACCTTACTGCCGGGCAGTCGGCGCATACGGGTAGGCCGCGAAGCCGCCGGATTTTCGGCCTGTTTTTTCTGTCCGCTGAGGAACATCTGTGTGGTGATTGAGAACTTCTCGTTCTCCTCCTGGCCCCACGTCACGGCGACGGGCGCCACAAGCATGACGAGGGCCGTTAAGACCCTCGTCAGCTTAGTTTTCATTTTGTCGGTTCTGGTTTTCATTGTTTTCTTTTTTTTTATCTGACGCCGCCGCCGAAGCCGCCGCCGGAGAAGCCTCCGCCACCGCCGCCCCACGACGTGTGACCGCCGCCGCCCGAGGCCCGGGCCTCGCGGGCAGCCTTGCTGGCTACGGCGCGTGCCGTACTGCTGTGCATGGTGGAGTAGATCATCGGGATGGTCATGTCGTCGGCCATCACGTGGGCCACCTGGTCCATGTTGAAGTATTCGGGGTTGATCTTCTTCATGTCGCGGATCACCTGGTCGGCAATACCGAAGAGGGTGGCGTAGATCATGTAGTCCTTCCACAGGCCAACTTCGCTGACATGGCGCTCGTCCATCAGGGTGAACTCCTGCAGGAACTTCTTCAGGCCGAAGACCTTGCGCGCCTCTTCGATGTGGTTGGCATACTTGCTGGCATTGCCCTTGACGTGCAGAGTCTCGATGAACGAGTCGGTAATGCTCCGGGTGCTGCTGCTCTTCATAAACGACTTCAGCTCCCACGGCTCGAGGACGGTGTCTTCGCCGGCGGCCATGCGGAAGATGTTGTGCATCTTGCGCACAAGCACGGGCTGGCTGCCCTGGTCGGGCAGGTCGTGGATGACGAAGCTCTGCACCGTCTTGCCCTTCTTGTTGGGCCGCGGCTCAATGGTGATGGCACCCATGTTGACGAGCTTCAGTATGACGGCTGAGAGCAGGTTGTCGTAGTCGCTGCCGGTGTAGCGCGCGGCGTTCAGCATGTTATTGGCCTCCTGCAGGTTGCCGTTCAGCGGAATGTCGCGGTACCAAAGCAGGTCTTTGTTCACGTTGCGGCGGAAGCGCCAGACGGTGTAGACCTTGTAGAGCCACGCGCAGACAGGAGCCACGACGACGAACAGGACGAAGAAGATGAGGTAGAGGATGTCCTCGGCGCTGAAGTCGCTCTCGCTGATGGCGTAGTCGCTGCCCTCGAAGGCCTCGCCCTGCTTCTGCTCGAAGGTGACGTCCTCCTGGATGGTGGGCTGGAACATGCCCTTGTCGAAGCGCACCATGATGTATAGTCCGCTGCCACTCTCCATCGGCTCGGTGGTCTCGGCCACGATGCTGTCGCCGACGAAGTCAATGGTGCCCATGAAGCGGAAGCCCCAGATGCCGCAGTGCTCGGCCGTCAGGCGCGTGCTGTCGTCCTCGGCCACGATGGTCACCATGGCATGGGCCGGCTTGGGCGTGACGCCCTCGTCGAGGAAGACGTGGCGGATGGCGTCGGCATCGGGATAGGCGTGGACGAGGCTGGTGACGGTGTAGCTCGTCACGTAGGTGCGGTCGCCGCTGTCGCCGAGGCCCCAGCACAGCTCGTAGCCGCCGCTCTTGTAGACAATGCCGCAACGGCCTGCCTTCCACTCGCGGCTGCGGTCGATGTCCCACTCGCCGACGTTCTCAAACTGACGTCCGGTCTCGTCGCTGACCGTCAGGTCGCGCACCTCGCTGCCGCCCATGTTGCCCAGTCCGATGAAGCACTCAGTGCCCTCGGAGTCGATGCTCATCTGGCGTGTCTCGGTGATACGGGCGTCGCCGTTCGCACTCAGCACAACGCGGATGTTCAGGTCGTGCAGGTACGGACGTGCCCAGCCGGTGACACAGCACAGGCAGCACACTACGGCCAGGAGCCAGCGGCCAGGGTTACTTCTTAAATGCATCATCCAAGTCGGGGTATTGCTTCTTCTTCTCGTCGTCAACCTTCAGGTAGTCCTTCTGACCGAAGTTGAGCATCGAGGCGACTATCGACGATGGCCACTGGCGCACCATGCGGTTCATCTTCGTAGCCGTGTCGTTATACACCATGCGCGACATACGGACGTTCTCCTCGTACTGCTTCTGGCCTTCCTGTGCCTTGACATACAGTTCGCTGGCCTTCAGCTCAGGGTAGCGCTCGAAGACGACATTCAGCCGACCCATCATCTGGCCCAGCAGGTCGGCCTGCTGGTTGATGGCTGCAGCCGAGGTGCCGTTGGCAGGGATGGTGCCGCTGTTGCCGCCGCGGGCTTCGATGGTCTTGATAATGGTGTCCGACTCGTGCTCGGCATACTTGGCGGCCGTCTTGGCCAGGGCGACGACTGCGTCGAAACGAGAGTTTAGCTGAACCTCAATCTGGCTCAGGGCATTCTTACACAATTCATCCAGGTTGACCAGCGAGCGCTGAGTCGAGATGAAATAACCTCCTACAATCACCACCAGGGCGATAACAATGATTAGTGCTGTCATAATTATTAAAGTGTTAATGGTTATTCTGGGGCAAAGATAGGAAAAAATCTGAACCTACGCAAGCCTATCGGGGAAAAAATGCTATTTTCTCCCGAAACTTTGCAGCCATTCGTCGAAACACAGCCAAACAGATTACCATTTTTATCTCTACTTCACCCTCCGCGGCAGCTTGGGACGCAACCGTCATTAGAAAACTATCAGAAAAACACGCACATTTGTTTTGCGGATTCAAAAATAGTTCGTATATTTGCACGGTGAATAATCCAAGAACAGAAAAATGATTATTAAAGAAGGAGACGCATTAATGGGAAATAATTCAAAAGGAAATGCCGTAAACGAACTGGCCGCAATCTTGACATACGGGATGAGTCCTGCTCTGCGGGGCAGTGACTTGTTAGGCAAAGTTGACAGACTGAGCCATAAGGACAAGGCCTGCCTCATACGCTATATTAGGCAGACTGACGAGCAAGGACATGAGGATTGGGAAAATCTTAATGACGATAATACTCCCTACACGATGGAGGAACTCAACGCTCGTATCGATGAGGCCGAAGAAGGAATGGCCCGTGGTGAGGGCAAGTCGTTCGAGGAGATGATGAACGGATTCAAGCGGCAACTGCTATGGCTCAAGTGAAGTGGAGAGGCCCCATGTTTTTTAGAGCCTATCGTCGTAAATGGGCGGTTATGCGCTAACGGCGGATAGACTATATCTTCAGCATGTTACGACAATGCGGGCATAGTCCGTGTCGCCATTCACCTTGTCAATGATTTTCTGGTGATGTGTCCAAGGAATGCAAAACAGCATTTTGAAATCTTCGGCAAGTTGCCGAAGATTATCAGCCGATGATTTTTCGGCATCCTGCGCGTACATCGCAGCTACATCGTCGCAGTTGACAAAATCAGCAAGGTGGACCGCAATGACTGTATATATATAAGTAATGAGATCATACACGTGCCCGACGGCTACCAACAGGCTTTCCACGCCTTCCTCAGCAGCCGCACATTTAACAAAATGTAACCCGAAAAGAAAAATAATTGGCGAAAAACTTGGAGGTTACTGATATTTTTCCTATTTTTGCAGCACCTAAGATAACACAATGTTACAAACAACCTTTTAAAACCACTACACTATGGAAGTTGAGAAAATCATGCAAGGCTTGGAGCGTAAGCATCCAGGCGAACTCGAGTACCTGCAGGCCGTACGCGAGGTGTTGGAGTCTATCAAGGATGTCTACAACCAGCATCCCGAGTTCGAAAAGGCCAAGATTGTGGAGCGCATCGTCGAACCTGAGCGCATCATTACGTTCCGCGTTCCCTGGGTCGACGACAAAGGCGAGGTGCAGGTCAACCTCGGCTACCGCGTCCAGTTTAACAGCGCCATCGGCCCCTATAAGGGCGGACTGCGTTTCCATGCCTCTGTGAACCTCTCGATACTGAAGTTCCTCGGTTTCGAGCAGACTTTCAAGAACGCGCTCACCACACTGCCTATGGGCGGCGGCAAGGGCGGAAGCGACTTCAGCATACGCGGCAAGAGCGATGCTGAGGTGATGCGCTTCTGCCAGGCATTCATGACCGAACTCTACCGACACATCGGGCCCGACGAGGACGTGCCGGCCGGCGACATCGGCGTCGGCGCACGCGAGATTGGCTATCTCTACGGACAATACAAGAAGCTGACCCACCAGTTCCAGGGCGTGCTCACCGGCAAGGGCCGCGAGTGGGGCGGCTCTATACTGCGCCCCGAGGCTACGGGCTTCGGCGCACTCTACTTCGTCAACCAGATGCTGACCGAGCACGGCCTTGACATTAAAGGCAAGACGGTAGCACTGTCAGGCTTCGGCAACGTGGCCTGGGGTGCCGCCAAGAAGGCTACCGAGCTGGGCGCCAAGGTTATCACCATCAGCGGTCCCGACGGTTACATCTACGACCCCGCCGGACTGGATGCTGAGAAGATTGACTACCTTCTCGAGTTGCGCGCCTCGGGCAATGACGTCTGCCAGCCCTACGCCGACGAGTTCGAGGGGGCCGAGTTCTTCGAGGGACGGAAACCGTGGGAGCGCAAGGCCGACATCTACCTGCCCTGCGCCACTCAGAACGAGCTGAACGGCGACGACGCCGACCAGATTCTGCAGAACAAGCCGCTCTGCGTGGCTGAGGTGTCGAACATGGGCTGCACGGCCGAGGCTGCCGAGAAATTCATTGCCGCCAAACAACTGTTCGCTCCGGGCAAGGCCGTGAATGCAGGCGGCGTGGCCACCAGCGGACTGGAGATGAGCCAGAACTCCATGCGCCTCTCGTGGACGGCTGAGGAGGTCGACCAGCGGCTGCACCAAATCATGGCGGGCATCCATGAGCAGTGCGTCAAGTACGGACGCGAGGATGGCTATGTGAACTATGTAAAAGGCGCCAACGTGGCCGGCTTCATGAAGGTGGCTAAGGCTATGCTGGCACAAGGAATTGTATGATATGAAAGAGACCCACCCCCTGCCCCTCCCTGTATGGAGGGGAGTGATTACCTTACTCCTGATTTGGGGTAACTTCTCCCTTGGACAGGGGGCGGGTCTTTACGCCCAGACTCAGAGCGGCAAGGCGTCATACTATGCCAAATCGTGGACCGGACGACGCACGTCGAACGGCGAACGGCTGCACCACGACTCGCTGACCTGCGCCCACAAGACGCTGCCCTTCGGCACACTGCTGAAGGTGACCAACCTACTGAACGGCAAGCAGGTGGTTGTACGCGTCACCGACCGCGGCCCCTACGTTAAGGGGCGCGTAGTCGACCTCTCATGGGGTGCCGCCAAAGCCATAGGCATGCTGGCGCAGGGCATTGCCCCCGTCAGTGTCGAGCGGGTCAGGACATCGACGATTCCTTTCAAGCCTGAGGAAGACGACCCCGACGTACCGAAGCTTGAATTTGAGTTGGCCGACATCGCCCCCGTGGGCATCACACCCGTCTGGCAGCGCGATATGAAGGCTAACATAGACCCCCAGAAGGTGAAGCGCTCGATGAACGAGACGGCCCGTGAGACCGCAGCAAAAACAAAGCTTCCCGCCGTTGCGCCTGCAGCATCGACAAAGTCGGACAACGATGCTTTCGACGAAATCAACGAGAAGCCTAATGCCGCCCGGGCTTTCCAGAAGCGGCAGGGTCGCTAAACAATCTTCTTACCTTTTACTTCTTACCTATTACTTCTTACCTCTTACCTCTTACTTCTCACCTCTTACTTCCTGCGCGTTGCCACCCGGTACTCACGTGTCAGCGAGCGGTGCTCGCGACCGCCCTGCAGGACGGATACACGGATGACGGCCTCGCCGTTGCGCAGACCGTTGTCGGCCTTCACCTGGGCGGTGTAGCGGATAGTCTGCTTAGGCTGTATGCACTCCACGAGTATATTCTCAGAGATATGGATGTGGCGGTTGCCCGTCACCTCATAGACCGTGGGCTGGACGCTGTAGGCGGGCTTGTCTGACGGATTATGGATCTCGAACACCACATGGGCCGACTCGCCGCGCATCAGCACACCGTCGCGCGAGGCATCGACGATGCGGACGTCGCCAACCTCAAGACGGACGGGAGTCGCCGACGTGTAGCCTGCCGACATGCCGTCGAGCATAATGCGGTCGTCGCCTCGTCCCTGAGGGTCGTAGCCACTGTCATCGTAGCCGGCATTGCTGCGCTCGTAGCGCTCGGCATTGGCCTGACGGTGACGCTCGTAGCGCTCCACAGCCCGCGCCTCGGCCTTCTCGTCGGCTGCCTTGCCTATGGCCGCGCCGACTACGGCACCGCCTGCCAGGCCTACCAGCGAACCGATGTCGCTGCCGCGCCAGCCGCCGGTGATGCCACCGATAGCCGAACCGATGATGGAACCGAAATGGGCGCCAGTGTAGGCACCCGTTGCCTCGTAACTGCCGCAGCTACTCATCATGATGAGCATGCCAAGCGAAATGATCAACACCTTCTTCATCGTCTGTTCTGTTCTTTTTAAAGTTTCACGCTGCAAAAATACGATTTATTTCGGAAACGGCCAAACGGATTTCCCCTAAACTGACGTAGGAAAATCCCTATTATCGCTCACGCTAAGGCCCCCTGTGAGTTGAGCCGTCACCCGATCACCCTAAAAAAAATCTGAGCAAACCGTGAGCGTGTGACCTGTTTGGCGCCGCCATCCGGGTCGTCCGGAGCCTCCAAACGGAGTGAATAGCGCCGCCATCCGCACCCTTTGGCGCCCCTATTCCTTGGTGCTCACTGGGGGACAACCCCCTGTGAGTTTGCAAAGATAGTTCTTTTGTATCATATAACAAAATTTTTCTTACACTATTTCTACGTGGCGTTTCACAAAGAAAAAAATCCTGCACTTCCTGCACTGACCACTGATTACCAGGCGGTTACAAGGCATTTCGGCCCAATTTCCCTGCACTTCGAACCGACAGAACCTGCACTGCATGGTATTTACCCTTAGGAAGAAACTCGACGAACGGACACAAGGCGTGGCGGTTTATGAAAAAAAAGCAGTGCTTTTCAGACGAAAGGGGCACCTTTCGGGCGTTCCCACGGCTTGGGACATTTGTCCCACGGCCTGGGACGAATGTTCCACAGCGTGGAACAAATGTTTCGCGGCGTGC
>CAMOKH010000080.1 GCA_946617675.1 uncultured Prevotellaceae bacterium
CGGGGGTGGGCTTCCCCTCCCTTGGGGAGGTGTTGGGGGTGGGCCAGATACGTCTCAATATCCTTATCGCCCCGACCGCTTACCGTAAGCACTACCACGTCGTCCTTCTTGAAGGTGAGCTTTGAAAGAGCCGCAACGGCGTGGGCACTCTCGATGGCGGGGATGATGCCCTCCATGCGCGTCAGCTCGTAGCCGGCCCGGATGGCCTCGTCGTCGTTGATGCTCAGCACCTGCGTGCGTCCCTGCTTCGCCATGTTGCAGTGCATGGGTCCCACGCCGGGGTAGTCGAGGCCTGCCGAGATGGTGAACGCCTCCTGTATCTGACCGTCGTCGTCCTGCATGACCAGCATCTTCGCGCCGTGCAGGATGCCCACGGTGCCGCGGTGGATGGTGGCGGCGGTGTGGTCGGTCTGCCAGCCGTGGCCGCCGGCCTCGGCCAGCACGATCTTCACCCGCTCGTCGTCCATGTAGTGATAGATGGTGCCGGCAGCGTTTGAGCCGCCGCCGATGCAGGCCATGAGGTAGTCGGGATAGTCGCGCCCCAGCTTCTCATGCAGCTGCCATTTAATCTCCTCCGAGATGACGCTCTGCATGCGCGCCACGAGGTCGGGGTAGGGGTGGGGGCCCATCGTTGAGCCAACGATGTAGAACGTGTCGCTGGGGTGGCAGCACCAGTCGCGGATGGCCTCCGAGCAGGCGTCGCTGAGCGTCATGTTGCCCGTGCGTACGGGGTGGACCTCGGCACCGAGCATCCGCATGCGCTCGACGTTGGTGTGCTGGCGCTCGACGTCGGTGGCGCCCATGAACACCTCGCAGCGCAGGCCCATCAGGGCGCACACCGTGGCTGTGGCCACGCCGTGCTGTCCGGCGCCGGTCTCGGCGATGATGCGTGTCTTGCCCATCTTCTTGGCCAGCAGTATCTGGCCGATAGTGTTGTTAATCTTGTGCGCACCGGTGTGGTTCAGGTCCTCGCGCTTCAGGTAGAGCTGACAGCCGTAGTGCTCGCTCATGCGGCGGGCGTAGTACAGCGGCGAGGGGCGCCCCACGTAGTCGCGCAGCAGTTGGTGGAACTCGTCCTTGAACGCCTGCGACTCGATGATGGGCAGATACTGCTTCTGCAGGTTTTTCACCGTGGCATAGAGAATCTCGGGAACGTAGGCGCCGCCGAACTCTCCGTAGAATCCATTTTCGTCAACTTGATAGTTCATGTATATATAAGTTTTTGTGGTTGTTTGCTGTCTTTATGAAAAGAGGCCCGTCGCAAGAACGACAGGCCTCCGTTATCTTTTCTTTCCCTTCAGGCGGGTATACGGCTATCTTCTCACGATTGACAGAATCTTGAGTTGCGCCACCACCAGAAGTTTGCTGCTATTGTCATCTTTTTGCTTAGTTTGGTTTCGTTTCGGCTGCAAAATTACACATTTTCTTTTAATCTGCAAATTTTTTGCCGCTTTTTTTTATTTTCCGGTTATCATTTCTATGATTTGCGCCAGGTCGGCGACGGTTGCCTTGCCGTCGCCATCGACGTCGGCGTAGTTGGAGTTGAAGGTCCCGGTGTGAGGCTTGCCTGCCAGTTTGCAGGCCAGGATCTCGACGTCGAGCTGGTCTACAGACTTGTCGCGGTTGACGTCGCCCAGCTGGTAGACGCCGCAAGCCAGCACGAGCGGCGACTCGGGCGTGCCGACGGCCGACAGCGGGGCGAAGCTGACCGCACTGGCCGGCGTCAGTTTGTACTCAGCACCGTTGTCGGCAAACCTGAACGTCAGGGGCTTGGCGTCGGTCGTACTGCTGTAGATGCGCATGATGCCATAGTCGGCACCCTGAGGGAAGACGGCGTAGCCCACGCACGCGCTACCGGCGAAGGCGCCGACGGTGCAGCCGCTGTAGTCGGTGAGCCGTGAGCCCTGCCTGTTGACGGCTACGAAGGCCGACATGTCGTACAGGCAGTCGGTGGTGTTAATCGTCCAGGGCACGGCGGTGGTGGTCAACGTGCCGCCGCTGCGGACGTCGGCACCCTTGATGCTCGTGGTGCGTGCCTTCGGTCCGAGGGCGGTGATGCTGATGGTGCCGCCCTCCTGGCGGTAGTCGGCGTCGACGCTGAGGCCCATGGCGTGGCTCACGTCGCCGGTGGCCTGGTCGGTGTAGTCGGCGCCGCTGACACTGATGGTCGTCACGCCGCCCGTGATGTTGACAAAGCCGCCGTCGAGCACGGTGGAGCCCTCGGTGAAGCGCTTGCCCTTGATGGCCTTCGAGCCGTTGCCGCTGACGGCAATGTCGATCTGTCCGCCGCTGATGGTGGTGCGGTAGCGCGAGCGCAAGCCCTCGCTGTCGTTGCCCATGACGGCGATGTTTATCCGTCCGCCGCTGATGCTGAGCAGGCTGTCGGCCTTCAGGGCCGTGGCGGCGTCGCCGGTGTTGACGCTGACGGTGCCGCCCTCAATGGTCACGGTGCCGTAGTCGTCGGCGTCGATACCGTCGCCGCCGACGCCCATGATGTTCACGTTGCCGCCCTTCATCAGGAAGTAGTTGTGCTCGTTGTTCACCTTGCCCTTGCCGCAGTGCAGCCCGTCGCTGACGGCGCCGAGCACGTTGATGGTGCCCGTCGATGCCTTCAGCTCCATGTACTCCTTGGCGCAGACGGCATGCTTCAGCCGGCCGGTGACGCTGAGCGTGCCGTGGTCTTCAAACTCGGCGTGACCTTTGAAGTAGAGGGCCGCCTTCTGGCTGCCCTGTGGCGAGTCAGCCAGCGTGTTGCGCGTGCCGTTGACGAGCTCGACGGCGATGCGCTTGCCGCACTCCACGTCGATGGCAGCGCCGCCGTGGGCGTTGGTCAGGCTGAGTCCGGCCAGCTGCAGCGTCAGCTTATAGTCGCCGTAGAGCGTCAGCGAGCCGTCGTCGGCCGAGCCGCTGAGTCGGTAGGTGTACTCGGTGGTGGTCGTCGTCGATGTGATGCTGACGTTAGCCCCCTCGACGGTGGCTGTCACGTCGGTAATGCCGGCGGGGATGCTCACGGTGGCCTTCGTCCCGGCGTAGACGATGTCTATCGTCTGCTGGGCACTCATGGCGACAGGTGCCAGTAGTGCCGTGGCTGCTGTCAGGAGCTTTGCAAGTCTGATC
Organism: uncultured Prevotellaceae bacterium; assembly: GCA_946617675.1. Taxonomy (GTDB): domain Bacteria; phylum Bacteroidota; class Bacteroidia; order Bacteroidales; family Bacteroidaceae; genus Prevotella. The sequence goes on from CAMOKH010000080.1 coordinate 3,118, forward strand.
ATACTTCTCACCGTTCACAGGTTATTTGACGTAGATCTTACGGTGCGAGCCGTTGCCCATCTTCACGATGTAGACGCCGCTCGGCAGTGCTGCGGCGCGGTTGCCCATTCGCATGCCGCCGAGGTTGTAGTAGCCCTCTACCGTGTCGCTGGCCGTCGTGGCGAAGTCGATGCTGACGGCTTCAGAGTTGCCGATGGTGAAGACGCGCGGCGACTGAATGGAACCAAAGACACCTGCCGTGAACACGTTATTGTCGGCGCCCGCGCTAACGTTATACACCGCGCCGTCCTGCTCGTCCTTGGCGTAGTAGTGCAGCGCCTCGCCGCCTTCGCCGTAGGCCGTCAGGAACACCTGGCCGTCGACCCACTGGCCGGCACCGCGACACTCACTGCCGCTGTAGGCCAGCAGCGTGAAGCGTCCCGGCTCTACGGGCTGACCGTCGCGCTCCAGGGCTCCGATGATGCCCATCACGTTGGGGTGGGCATGCTTGTCGACGCCATAGTCGATGGCCGTCTTGCCGCGCGAGGCGGCCCGGCTGAAGTTCAGCGCCTGAGCCGGCCTTGCAAACGTCAGCGTCTTGGCCTGGCGGGTGTAGAGCATGTAGCCGTGGCCGGTCTCTACCGACGAGAGCGTACCCTTCCAGCCGTCGGCCGTGTAGACGGCAAATCCGTCCTGGCCTACCAGCTGGTCGCCCTGCTCGGCCGAGAAGTCGGCCAGTGCCTCGGCCAGCGTCTGCGTGCCGTTGGCAGGATAGCCCACCCAGTTCCATCCGGGCAGCAGCGTGATAGGCATGTCGGGCTGGCAGAATACGTCAGAGGCGGTGTACGTGTCGGCCGCGTTCATCAGCACCTTGTACAGCCGTCCGGCGTCGAGTGCGGTCAGCGTGCCGCTCATGCCCTGTGTGGTCTTGTAGCACTCCTGCTGCTGGCCGACGATGCGCGTAGCCTCTGCCGACAGGTTGGCGGGCCTTATCGGGGTGGCCAGACAGTGCGACGTCCAGTTCCAGCCCTTGGCCAGCTGCAGCGTGAAGTCTTCCGACAGCAGCGCCATCATGCTCTGGTCCTCACCCGTCAGCAGGTCGGCGCTGGTCAGCGTGTTTGTGCGCTCAATGGTGGGGTGCTCCATCAGGTAGAGGCTGCGCCCGCCGTCGGGATAGCGTCCTACGGTCTGCTGTCCGCTATGGGCCGTGTAGGTCAGTCCGTCGACAAACGTCTTCAGCTCGGGATGGCGCTTGAAGAACTTCGCGTTGTTCTCGACGAACTCAGCGCTGCTGACGGCAAACACCTGCTGTCCGTTCTTGTTGCTCAGCTTGAAGTTGGTATGTATCTGCCGGGCCTGTCCGCCGAGGGCGTTGGTGCCCAGTCCGTCGGCCCAAACGACGAGGTGCCCGCCGGCGGGAATCTTCGCGCTCTGCTGAATCTGGTACTTCAGCGGCTGGTCGCTGTCGTCGCTCAGGTAGAGGCCGCGCACGTCGAGCTCGGTGTCGGTGGTGTTGTAGAGCTCCAGCCAGTCGGCGCGCTTCCACGTCTCGCCGAGATAGACGGTACCGGCGGCGTTGACCTCGTTCACCTTGATGGGCATGGCGATGGCCTTCAGCAGCTGGCTGTCGTCGGTCAGCTTCTCGAAGACGGCGGTCAGCGTCGCGCTGTTCAGGCTCGAGATGTCGTACTCCTCGCTGCTGCTGACGATGGTGCCGCTGTTGTCCTGCCAGCCCTTGAAGGTGTAGCCCTCGGGGGCCGAGGCCTTGACGACGGCGGGCGCGAAGAGTCGGCCCTTGAAGATGGCCGTGGGCACGTCGTGGCCGTTCAGCTGCAGCCGGCCGCTGTTGTCGCCGGTGCTGACGCTGAGGTTGGCGGTGATCATCTTGACGCCGCTGAGCTGCATGGGACTGAAGTTGCGCAGGTAGTTGATGGCTGTATTCAGCCGGCCTGACAGGCTGTTCTTGACGTTGTTGGCCGAGTTGTTCAGTGCCCAGCCCTTGCCGTCGATGTTCATCGGTCCGCTGACGACGCTCTGCAGGCGGTTGGCAATCTCGGTGGCACGCGAGGCTTCGAGCACGCTGCCGCCCACGATGCAGAAGGCGTCGATGAACTGCTTGCGGAACGAGTCGTTCTGCAGCAGGTTCCTGAACAGCGTCACGAATCGTATCTGGTCGGTGATGCGGCCCAGCGACGCCGGTCGCAGCTGGTCGAAGGTGTATATCTCCTTTCCCATGAACGTATTGAACGGGTTGGTGTTGTTGGCGTCGAAGGCGAAGTCGACGTCGAACAGTACGAAGCGGAACTTGCCGTCCTGACGGTTGCGGAATCCCTTGACGTTGTTCTGTGGCCAGTCGGTGCCGCCGAGGTAGAACTCGGTAGCCATGTAGTTGGCATACTCGTCGATGTCGAGCAGCTTGCAGATCTCAGCGTAGGTGGCCTCGTCGGCAGCATTGGGCGACAGCTCGTCAACCAGGCGGATAAAGGCGTCGGGCGTGCCGCACTTCTGGATGTAGCCTGAGTCGGGCGACATCTCAAACTGGTCAATCTCGTCGTCGCCCCAGCCGTAGTTGGCCTCGACGAAGTGTTTGTTGTTAGGCTCGCGCACGTTCAGCACGCCCATGTACTCGCCGTTGATGAACTCATGTACGGGCTGGTAGCTCTGGCAGTCGACGTTGAAGCCCGAGGTCTCGACCATATACTGTATGGCGGGGTCGACGAAGCGCCCGTTGTTGTCGTTGCCGCCGTTGCGAATCTGCAGCGTGCGGTTGCGGATGTAGGGCTTCTGCTCGAAGAAGGGGTAGGGCAGGTACTTCACGCCGCCCATCTCCTTGGTGCCCTTCAGCTTGAACGAGTGGGGCGTCCAGGCACGGCTCCAGCCGCCGCACATCTCGAGGTCGGCGTCCTGGTTGAGCACCTGGCGGCCGTCGCTGTCGAGGTACGAGAAGTTGACGGGGCGCTCCCAGTTCATGTTCCAGTTGCACTTGTCGTCGCGGCCGTTGCCGGGTCGGCCGTTGGGGCCGGTGGCGAAGACGCCGATCTCTGAGCTGTAGATGAAGTCAGGGTCGGCCACCACGGCCACCACGGGCAGCGTGTAGTCGTTATCCTTATATATATATGAACGCGACGTGACGCGCGAGGGCAGCCAGCCGTCGCGGAACAGGCGCAGGCGCAGGGTCGTGGTCTCGCTGATGTCAAACAGTCCGTCGCTGCTCGTCTCGCCGTAGTCCAGAGTGGGCAGCTTGCCGTCGGTGGTGTAGCGCAGCGTGCAGCCCTGGGGAATGTCGACGCTGACCGTCAGTGCACCCTCGAACAACTGCGAGGGCTGGTCGGCGACGGGGGCTGCCAACTGCTCGGTGGCGAAGGCCGACGTGGCGTTCGGTGCGCCGGGCGTGGCCTGGGCGGCCAGTCCCCACGTGCTGCCGCCGTCGGTGGTGCGTGCATAGCTGACGCGCTCCGTCGAGGCCGGGTATGACTGCTGGGCAATGAGCTGTCCGTCCTGATTGCTGATGTAGATGGCGCCGCCGTCAACGTCGAGCTTGAAGGGGGCGTTCTGCGGGGCAATGTCGTTAGAGTCGAACCACAGCACGGCATGGCCGTGGGCGGGCAATGCGCCGACTTTCGACGGCATACGCCAGGCTGTCAGGTTCTGCATGTCGGTCGAGACGTAGCAACCGGCCAGCGTGACGGGCGTCGACGAGGGGTTGTAGAGCTCCACCCAGCCGTCGAAGTTGAAGGCCGGACTGACGAACTCGTCGACGTTTGACGCCATGATCTCGTTGATGACGAGCGAGGCGGCGGTGGGCGGGTTGACGGTCACCCTGACGGTGGTCGTGGCGCTGAGGCTTGAGCCGTCGATGGTCTTGGCCGTGATGGTGGCCGTTCCCGGGTTGACGCCGGTCACGGTGCCGTCGTTGCTGACGGTGGCCACCGACTCGTCGCTCGATGTCCACTTCGCCCATCTCAGGGTGTTGGCCGGCTGAATGTCGAGCGTGGCCTTAGCGCTCTCTCCGGCCATGATGTCCGTCGTGGGCAGGCTGATGTTGATGGCCGTGGCCTTCGCGTCGACCTTGTACTCCAGACGGAAGTTGTCGAAGATGGTCCAGTTGTCGCTGGCCCAGTTGTCGTTGCGCAGTCCGATGGTGATGCTGCCGTTGGCGTCGAACGTCATCGTGTTCCAGTAGGCCCCGTTGGCAAAGGCCACGGCGGCCGACTCCATCGTGTTGGGGAAGTAGTGGGTCTCGCCGCCGCCCCACCAGCCGCCCGTCTGGTAGGTCCAGCAACCGTCGGTCCAGCCCGGCAGCTCGTAGCTGTAGGGGCTCGCCAGCGTCTGTCTCTTGTTGCCGGCGTACATATAGGCGGTGATGTTCTCCGTGCCGTTCTGGTGGGCGTTGTACGAGTCGTTGTTGTTGCCCTGTCGGTAGTAGGACTGCACGCTGAGGCGATACTGCCCCGGGAGCAGCCCCGTCAGTTGCTGCCAGATATGGTAGGTGCCCTGCCAGAACTCCATGCACTCCACGCGGATGTTGCACGAAGCGTCGGTCTCCCACTGCCAGCCGTCGGCTGAGTTGCCGTCGAAGGCGGGACTCTTGACGACGAAGTCGGTCAGGTCGGCCCACCCGTCGTTGACGATGGCGTCAGGGTCGCCGTCGTACTCCAGCCTGAAGTTGTCGATGACGCAGTAGTTGGAATTCTTGTTGACGTCGCACTTGACGCCGATGGTCATGCTGCCCGTCGCCTGGAGGTCGAACTCCAGCGCGTTCCAGTAGTGTCCTTCCTCGATGGCAATATTGGCGGCGTCGCGGCCGTCGGGATACCAGTTCACGTTGTCAGGCGTCCAACTGCGCCCGGCGGCGTTGTAGTCGAGCGACTCAGAGAAGATGCTCACCAGCTGCCGCTCGTTGCTGCCGGCATAGAGGTAGGCGTCTAAACTCTCCGTGTTGTTCTGGTGGGCATTCCAGGCCTCATCGTTTCCGCCATCGCGGTAGAACGACTGCACGCTCAGCCGGTAGTGCCCCTTGGGCAGGTTGCTGAGCGTCTGGTAGAAGTCAAAGTTGCCGCTGAAGAAGCGGGCGTTACCTGAGGCGATGCCGGCCGTGCCGGTGCTGGTTGTCCATGTCCACGAGCCGTCGTCGCTGTCGAAAGTCGGGTTCGTGATGAAGCGGCTGGTCACGTCAGTCCAGTCGGCTGCGGTGGCCTTCGTTGCCGGCACTGCACAGAGTGTCAGTACGGCAATCAGCCACGTCGTTAGCTTGTAGTTTTTTTTCATTGTCTTATTTTCATTTCCGCAGCGTCTCCACGATGCGGGCCAATTGGTTGGGTATGCGTATCTGCTGTGGGCACTTCGACAGGCACTCTTCGCAGTCCTGGCACTTGTAGGCCCACGTCTTCTCGTTGGCCAGTGCCTTCTGGTAGCCGTCGGTGAACGCCTGCTTGCGGGCGGCGTAGTCGGCGGCGGTCTTCTCGGGCAGCGGCAGCACGTGGCTGTTGACGGCCTCGTTGTAGTAGGCAAAGTTGCCGGGTATGTTTACGCCGTAGGGGCAGGGCATGCAGTATTCGCAGGTGGTGCAGGGAATGGTGGGGAATCCCGACATCTGGTCGGCAATCTTGGCCAGCAGCTGGTTCTCGGCCTCCGTGCAGGGGTCGATGGGCGAGAAGGTCTTGACGTTCTCCTCCAGGTGGTCCATACGGTTCATGCCGCTAAGGATGGTCAGCACGTTGGGGTAGGATCCCACCCAGCGGAAAGCCCAGCGGGCCGGGCTGTCGTCGGGGTGGACGGCCTTCAGCTGGTCGGTCAGCTCCTGTGCCATGCGCCCGAAGGCCCCGCCGCGCAGCGGTTCCATGATGACGCACTGCACGCCGGTCTTCTTGCACTTATCGTACAGGTATTCGGCGTCGGCATCGGAGCGCCGGCCGCCGCGCATCGAGGCGTGACGCCAGTCGAGGAAGTTCATCTGAATCTGGCAGAAGTCCCAGTGGTAGTCGTCCTGGTGGTCGAGCAGCCAGTCGAAGTCGCGCACGTCGCCGTGGTACGAGAATCCGAGGTGCTTGATGCGTCCGGCCTCGCGTTCCTTCAGCAGGAATTCCAGCACGCCGTTGTCGAGGAACCGGCCCTTCAGCGAGTCCATGCCGCCGCCGATGCCGTGCAGCAGGTAGTAGTCGATGTAGTCGACCTTCAGCTTCTCCATTGACCGCTCGTACATGGCCTTCGAGTCGTCGAAGGCCCACGACCGCCGGTTCTGGTTCGACATCTTCGTGGCCACATAGTACTTCTCGCGGGGATGGCGCGACAGGGCGTTGCCCATCAGCACCTCCGACTGTCCGCCCATGTACATTGGGGCCGTGTCGTAGTAGTTCACGCCGTGCTCGATGGCATAGTCCACCAGTCGGTTCACCTCGTCCTGGTTGTTGGACAGCCGCATCATGCCGAAGCCCAGTAGCGAGATCTGCTCGCCCGAGCCGTGCTGTACGCGGTAGGTCATGTGGTTGGCCAGGCTGCTCTTGTCGTCCTTCTTCCTGTCCTTGGCCAGGACGTTCAGCGGTTCCATAGCCATCAGCGCCATTGCCGCCCCGGCTCCTATTCCCAGCCGTCTGAGGAACTCGCGGCGGTTCATGTCGTTGTGCTTCTTTTCCATAATGGTGTTTTTGGTTAGTCTTACAGGGCGCAAAGTTACTAAAATAAATCGGAACGCGCAAGGGATTTGGCTGGAAATTGTTACAATTCTGAAAAACATTGAGACATCAGAGGATGGCAGGCAGACCGATTTTTCGTAAATTTGCACCCACAATTAGTAATGGACTTATGAAGAAGATCCTGACTGCCGTCGCACTGCTGACGGCGACCGTTGAGATGTGGGCCTTGACGCCCTGGACGAAGGGGGCCTTTGAGACCCGCCAGTATCGTAACCTGTTTGTTGAGATGGGCTACAAGCCTGCCGACGTCGATGCCAAGTTGAAGGAAGTGTTCAACGACGTCTTCCGCGGCCCCAACAAGGTCTACTTCGAAGTGGGCGACACGATGGGCTACGTCAGCGACATTAAGAACCACGACGCCCGCACCGAGGGTATGTCCTACGGCCTGATGGTTGCCGTGCAGTTCGGCGAGAAGGACATCTTCGACCGCCTCTGGCGCTGGAGCCGCAAGTATATGCAACATCAAAGTGGAACGCGCGAGGGCTACTTCGCCTGGAGCTGCCGCACCGACGGCACGCAGAACTCGGCAGGCGCAGCCAGCGACGGCGAGCTCTACTTCATCACCGCCCTCATCTTCGCCTCCAACCGCTGGGGCGACAATACCGGCATCAACTACAAGGCCGAGGCACAGCGCATCCTGAATGCCATACAGCCCAAGGAGTATACGCCCGAGCCCCGACAGGGCTTCGGCGGTTTTGGTGGCTTCGGTGGCGGCCAGCAGCAACAGGGACCGCAGAAGATGTACCTCATCGACCCCGAGACGCGCCTCATCACCTTCACCCCCGACGGCTTCGGCCAGCGCTTCACCGACCCCAGCTATCACATCCCCGCCTTCTATGAGGTCTGGGCCAAGTGGGGCGACGACGGGCGCGCCGACTTCTGGTACGACTGTGCCAAGAAGAGCCGCGAGTTCCTGCATAAGTGTACCAACGAGAAGACGGGCCTCAACGGCGACCAGTGCCAGTTCGACGGCAGCGAGATGCAGGGCTTCCGCTTCCCCGGCCGGCCGCAGGGTCAGCAACAGCAACAGAATGCTGCGCCTCCCCGCAACGGCAACAACAACTTCCGCTACGACTCCTGGCGCGTGCCTATGAACATCACCCTCGACTATGAGTGGAGCTGTGCCGACGGCGAGTGGCAGCGCCAGTATGGCGAGAAGATTCAGAACTTCTTCTACTCGCAGGGCGTCGACAAGTTTCTCGACCAGTACCGCCCCGACGGCACGGTGCCCGAGGGTAACGAGATTCTCGGTGCCGGCGGCTTCCGCAAGCTGCGCCACAGCATCGGTCTCGTGGCTACGACGGCTGCCGCCTCGCTGCTGTGCAGCCATGACAAGAGCCGCGAGTTTGTCGACCACCTCTGGAATATGAAGCACGAGCCCTTCGACGACGGCTACTTCGACGCCTACTACGACGGTCTGCTGCGCCTCTTCGCCTTCATGCACCTCAGCGGCAACTACCGTGTGATATATCCTAAAACTAACCAATAATCAACCACAAATGAAAAAGATTCTTGTTCTTTTGCCACTGTTGGCAATGATCTTCGGCTGCGCCGGTGACCAGGGCGCCAGCCAGAGTCCTGTGCTGACCGTCGAGGGCGGGCAGATACAGGGCATCGAAACCGACATTCCGGGCGTATTCGCCTACAAAGGCATCCCCTACGCCGCTGCCCCCATCGGCGACCTTCGCTGGAAGGAACCGCAGCCCGTACGCCCCTGGGACAGCATCCGCCAGTGCGACCGCTTCGGCCATCCCGGCTATCAGGCTGTCCACTATCCCGGCGGCTATGCTACGGAGTGGGGCTATGGCGACGAGGCACCCTACAGCGAGGACTGCCTCTACCTGAACGTCTATACCAACGCCCCCGGAAAGATTGACAAGAAACTGCCCGTAGCCCTCTGGATTCACGGTGGCGGCTACCGCGAGGGCTGGGGCTCGGAGCCTGAGTTCGACGGTCAGGAGTGGGCCGCCAAGGGTGTCGTCCTTGTCACCATCAACTACCGTCTCGGCATTTTCGGCTTCATGACCTATCCCGAGCTGTCGGCCGAGAGTCCCAACCACGTCAGCGGTAACTACGGCATTCTCGACCAGATTCAGTCGCTGAAGTGGGTGAAGGAGAACATCACCCAGTTTGGCGGCGACCCGAACAACGTCACCATCTTCGGACAGAGTGCCGGCGCTGGCAGCGTCCGCACGCTCTGTGAGTCGCCCCTGGCCCGCGGTCTGTTCAACAAGGCCATCATCATGAGCGGCGGCGGCATCAACGTGCCCGCCAAGGACGGCGAGGAGGCTAAGCCCGCCACGCCGATGAATCGCTTCTTCACCTACAACCCCACGCTGCAGGAGAGCGAGGCCGAGACCAAGAAGGTGATGGACTGGGCCGGACTGACCGACCTGAGTAAGCTGCGCGCCGCCTCGACCGAGATTCTTTACACCATTCCCCAGCTGTATAATATGGTGACGGGGAACGATGTATTCCTGATGCAGCGCCCCATCGTCGACGGCTACGTCTCGCTGAAGTCGTTCGACGAGGCCACCCGTGCCGGCTCCATTGCCGACGTACCTTATATGATAGGCTACACCCTGAACGACATGGGCTCGATGTCGGCAGGCATTGCCGAGTTCTGCAAGGTGCGCCAGCAGCAGCAGGGCAAGGCCTGGGCCTACGAGTTTGCGCGCCCCCTGCCCGACGACGGCAGCCATCCCGAGGTAACCGCCCGACTGAAGGGTGCCTTCCACTCGAGCGACCTCTGGTTTGTCTTCAAGAGTCTGAAGCACTGCTGGCGCCCTTGGACGCAGGGCGACTGGGACCTCGCTGAGAAGATGCTCACCGCCTGGACCAACTTCGCCAAGTATAGCGACCCTAACGGCAAGGACACCGACTCCCTGGGCTGGGTTCCCTGCACGGAGGAGGCTCCGCAGTTCATGCTCTTCAAGCTCGACGACAAGGATGCCGAGGCCTCGGCCATGGGCGACCCCATCATCCCCGACCCGCCCGTGCAGCCACGCCCGTAAGGCCAGGGCTTGTTCAAGCGCCACTTCAGAATCATGAGGCGGCTCCTCATAACCGCGAGGCGCCGCCTCGCTCGGCTCAACCCGCCGGGTTAGCACCCTTAACCCGCCGGGTTGAGGCCGCTAACCCGGCGGGTTGCAAAAAGTGCAGGGTAATTCCTCAGAAATCGCTTGGCGGTTTACAGATTTCTTTGTAACTTTGCACGCAGAAACTATAAAGAGACAGAAAACGATAAAAACCTTACCAAGATGAAGAAACTATTATTGCTCAGCCTGATGATGGCCGCATTCGGCACCGTGCAGGCACAGAAAGGCCAGCCCCCGCTGGTGTACTCAGTAGAGAACACGGGTAGCGGCTTCAAGCAGCCCGCCATGCCCGGATGGGACCAGCTGCCCGAAATCCGCGAACTGCCCGACCCGCTGCAGGGCGTGAAGAATTTCAAGAAGTGGTCGCAGCGCCGCAGCGACATCAGCCACATGATACAGCACTACGGCATCGGCACGAAGCCCGCCGTTGAGCCCGGTCAGGTAAAGGCCCGCATGTCGGGCGACACGCTGATTGTCGACGTGACCGTCAACGGCCAGACGCTGACGCTGACCTCCGAGATACGCTACCCGCAGACGGGCCAGCCGCCCTATGCGCTGATGATTGGCACGAGCATGATGTCGCTGCCGCGCCAGTTGTTCGAGAACCGCCCCATCGCCATCATGAACTTCCGCGAGAAGCAGGTGAACGACTACGGACAGTTCGGACGTCACCATGAGCGCGGCGAGCACAACTTCGACCGTCTCTATCCCGCGCTGAAGGACAACGGAGCCTACAGCGAGTGGGCATGGGGACTGAGCCGCCTGATTGACGGTCTGCAGCAACTGGGCCCTGAGGTGACGAAGATCGACACCAAGCACATCGGTGTGACGGGTTGCTCGTATGCCGGCAAGATGGCCCTCTACTGCGGTGCCTTCGACGAGCGCGTGGCCCTGACCATCGCACAGGAGCCCGGAGGTGGCGGTGCTGCCGCCTGGCGCAAGTCGCACGAGTCGAAGGTGCGCGTCGAGGACATCGACAAGACCGACTACCACTGGTTCCTGGAGAGCCAGAAGACGAACTTCAGCGGCGACTCCGTCTACCGCCTGCCCTACGACCAGCACGAGCTCTGCGCGATGGTCTGTCCGCGTGCCCTGCTGTTGTTGGGCAATCCCGACTATGAGTGGCTTTCCGACCCCGCCATGCTTGTATCGGCCCAGGCTGCCAAGAAGGTGTGGGAGTTCTTCGGCATCGGCGACCGCATGGGCTGGAGCATCGTAGGCAAGCACGGCCACTGCCAGCTGCCCGAGAGCCAGTGGCCCGAGGTGCAGGCCTTCATCGACCGCTTCCTCTTAGGCCGCGACGCCGACACCCGCAACATCAGTGTCGTCAAGGATCTGTAGTTTAATCAGCCTAAAGCTATGATACTAAAGAACTTGATACCATCAACCCTGCTCGTCGCCACCTGTCTGGCGGCGGGCAGTCTGCGTGCCCAGAACCCGGCCATCTGTGACCGCTATACGCCCGACCCGGCACCCTACGTTCACGGCGACACGCTCTACCTCTTCGTCGATCACGACGAGGACCAAACACTGAACGGCTACTTCACCATGAAGGACTGGCTGCTCTACAGCACTGTCGACATGGTGAACTGGACCTATCGCGGCACGCCGCTGACGTCGGCCACCTTCTCCTCCTGGGCCAAGCAGGACAACGACTGCTGGGCCAGCCAGTGCATAGAGCGTAATGGCAAGTGGTACTGGTATGTGACGGCCACCATCAAGGGCCAGGCCTATCCCGGTATCGGTGTGGCCGTGGCCGACAACCCCGTCGGACCCTACCGCGACCCCATCCACAAGCCGCTGGTGCAGGGCTGGTTCAAGATCGACCCCACGGTGATGATCGACGACGACGGTCAGGCGTACCTCTTCTATGGCAATAACAACCTGTGGTATGCGAAGCTGACGAAGACGATGACCGCCATTACGGGCGGCGAGAGGGAGGTGAAGACCAAGGACGAGAAGGCCTTCGGACCCTTCAAGGGCTACAACGACGACGGCACGCCGAAGACCAACTTCGAGGAGGCCTCGTGGATTTACAAGCGTGGCGGCAAGTACTACTTGGAGTATGCCGCCGGCGGCGTGCCCGAGCACTGGGCCTACTCGACGGCCGACAAGATTACCGGCCCGTGGACGTATCAGGGCAAGGTGATGGGGCTGGCCGACAACAGTTTTACTATTCACGGCGGCACCGTGGAGTACAAGGGCCACCACTACCTGTTCTACCACAACGGCAAGCTCCCCAACGGCGGCGGCTACAAGCGTGCCACCTGCATCGAGGAGTTCACCCGCAACGAAGACGGCTCGCTGCCTCTCATCAAGGCCACGACCAAGGGCGTCAGTCCGCTGCAGACGCTCGACCCCTTCGTCAGACAGGAGGCCGAGACCATCAACCAGTGTCAGGGCGTGAAGTGCATGGGCGACTACAACGGCTGCTACGTGACGAACATCAGCACCGGCGACTATATCAAGGTGCGCAACGTGGACTTCGGCGAGGCCGGTGCCCAGGCGCTGACGGCGAAGGTGCGCGTCGAGAAGAAATGTACGCTCGTGGTGCGCATCGGCAGCAAGGGCGGTACTATCAAGGGCCGCCTGCCCTTGGAGCCTACCGACGGCGAGTGGCAGGAGGTGACCTGCGACCTGACGTCGCCCATCAACGGCGTGCGCGACATCTTCTTCACGTTTACGGGCAGCGGCACGTCGCTCTTCGACTTCGACAGCTGGCAGTTCTCCGAACAGCCAACCCATATCTCCCACATTGCCCATCCTGCCCATTCCCCCCATCCCGCCTACAACCTCAGCGGCCTCAAAGCCACCCCCAACACAAAAGGCGTCACCATCATCAACGGAAAGAAAATACTGAAATAACCAACCAACATGAAGAAAACCATTCTATCAATCCTCCTGCTCGCAGCAGGACTGATGCCGGCCCAGGCCGACAACATCACCGTAGGCGGCACCAGCCGCTCGTATAATATCATTGTCCCTAAGAACCTCGGGCAGAACCGCCCCCTGCTCATCTTCTGTCACGGCTACAACCAGGATGCCGGCTGGATGCAGAACAGCGAGTTCAAGAACGACAACGTCAGCATGGAGGCCGTCTGCGACACCGCCAAGTTCGTCTGCGTCTTCCCCAACGGTATCGACCGCGCCTGGGACACCGGCGGCGACCGCGACATCAACTTCATCAAGGCCATCATCGAGCGGATGGTGACGCAGCACAAGATCGACCGTAACCGCATCTATCTCGGCGGCTTCTCCATGGGCGGCATGCTGACCTACAATGCCATCAACAAGATGGCTGACCAGATTGCCGCCTTCGTCTCGTGCAGCGGACCCTCGGTGGTGACGCCCAGTTCCAAGACGCGCCCGGTGCCCATCCTGCATATTCAGGGTACGGCCGACAACTTCGGCGGCGTGCAGCCCGCGCTGAATCCGTGGATTAAGCACAACGGCTGTCCGACGACTGACAGGGTCATCAACAGCTACAACGGTTTCAGCGGCGCCAAGCTCCATATCTGGGGACCAGGCAACGACGGCGTCGAGGTGCGGCTCCTGGAGCTCAAGGACAAGGGCCACTGGATTTGCAAGGAGAAGCAGGTCTATACGGGTAAGGAGATATGGAACTTCTGTAGCCGTTACTCGCTGAACAAGACCACGCCCAACGTCAGGATTACCTCGCCTGCCACCGGCGGGAAGCACATCAGCTTTGCGCCAAAGGGTGAGGCCGTGTTTCCCGACATCACCATCACCGCCACCGCCGACGACCCTAACGGCACCGTCGAGAAGGTGGAGTTCTACGACGGCTCAACGCTGATAGCCACCTGCACTGAGAAGCCCTACAAAGCAACGCTTACGGGAGCTAAGGCTGCCAAGCACACGCTGAAAGCCGTGGCCACCGACAACGACGGCGAGACGAGCACCGCCACCGTCGAGGTGACCATGCAGGCACCGACGACGCTCACGCTCTCGACAGACTTCAAGGAGGCCAACGCCCTGCCCGCCGGATGGACCACCTACGACAGCAGCGAGCGTCGAACGGGCTACAGCAGCGGCTATTCCTCGGGCTGCCGCGTGCTGCAGTTCACTGGCTCGTCGAAAGGCTTCAACTATGGTCTCTATTTCCGTAACATCAATGGAAAGGCTCATCAGGGCTGGGCAAAGTACGGCCTCAGCGACGGCGGCACGACGCTCAGTCTGGCTCCCGGCCACTACGTGCTGAAGTACAGAATCTGCAACTGGAACATGGCCGACTTCGGTCAGGTGGAAGTGGCCGTCGAGCGCCGCACGGGCAACACGACGATTGCCAGTCAGACGTACATGCCTGACATCAACATCGGCAACGTGGCCTCCAATAACTTCAAAGCGCCGGCCCAGCAGACTTTTGAGTTCGACATTGCCGAGCAGGGCGACTACGTCGTCGCCGTCTATTCGGCCGCTTCGGAGTGGAGCGACTGCATCGTCGGCCAGCTCAGTCTGACCGCTAACAGCTATCTGGCAACGGGCATTAACCCTCCTTTCACCCTTTACCCTTCACCCTTCACTCCAACATACGACCTTCAGGGACGGCGAGTCGACAGCCCTCACAAGGCAGGGGTGTACATCAAGGATGGCAAGAAAGTTTTGGTAAAATAAAATAATGAAAACAAATCTATGAAACGACTACTGACAACACTATTACTGGTCTGCGCCGTGATGACGGCAGCAGACGTGGCGGCGCAGCCGCTGTTGAGAACCCATGTCGAGACGGGCGACGTCGAGGGCGTGGCCGACGGCAACCTCGCCGTGTTTAAGGCCATTCCATACGCCGCACCGCCCGTAGGCAATCTGCGCTGGCGCGCGCCGCAGCCCGCCAAGGCGTGGGAGGGCGTGAGGCTGTGCGATAAGTTCGGTCCGCTGCCCCCGCAGCCCACACGGCCCGGTCGCACGGCCGACATGATGAGCGAGGACTGCCTCTACTTAGCCGTTGCCACGCCCGCTAAGAGCACCGCCGACCGGCTGCCCGTGATGGTGTGGATTCACGGCGGCGGCTTCCAGACCGAATGGTACGGCGGCGACCTGTGGAAACACCTCGCCCAGCGCGGCGTGGTCATCGTCAGCGTGGAGTACCGCACGGGTGCCCTCGGCTTCATGGCGCACCCCGAGCTGACCAAGGAATCGAAGAACGGCCACTCCGGCAACTACGGTCTGCTCGACCAGATATTCGCCCTTCAGTGGGTGCAGCGCAACATCAGCAACTTCGGCGGCGACCCGACGTGCGTCACCATCTTCGGCGAGTCGGCGGGTGCCATCAGCTGCAGCATGCTCTGTGCCTCGCCCTTAGCCAAGGGACTCTTCCACCGCTGCATCAGTCAGAGCGGCGGCTCGTTTGCCCCGTGGAGCGACCAGCCCCGCAGCCTGGGTCTGGATGCTTCGCAGAAGGGTGCCGAGCTGCAGGGAATAAACTTCCAGAAGCACCTGAAGAAAAAGAACCTGAAGCAGATGCGCAAGATGGACGCGATGGCGCTCTGTGGCAATGACGTCGGCTTCGGCGGCTTCTGGCCCTGCGTCGACGGCTACGTCATCCCCGACGACCAGTACCGCCTCTACGAGCGCGGCGAGTATAACGACGTGCCCGTCATCGTGATGACCAACTCTGACGAGGGTGCCCTCTTCTCGCCCGGCAACATCAAGGCCGAGGGCTACCAGAAGCAGGTGCGCCAGATTTTCGGCTCCTGGGCCGACGAGGCACTGAAGGTATATCCCGGCAATACCGACGACGAGGCGTGGCACGGCAACGGCGACGCCTTCCGCGACATGGGCTTCGCCTGGCCGTCGTTCGCCTGGGTCAGTCTGCAGGCCAAGACGGGCAAGAGCGGTGCCTACGCCGCCTACCTGGCCCAGCCCTCGACGCGCAGTTTTTCAAATGACCGTCGCCGCAAGGGTGTGGCCCATGCCGACGACATCCTCTACCTGAACGGTGAGTTCCTGACGCAGCCGGAGAAGTATCCCGCTGAATCGGCGGTTGCCGAGATCATGCAGCAGTACTGGGTGAACTTCGCCAAGACGGGCAACCCCAACGCGAAGGGACTGCCCTACTGGCCGACGTTCGACGACTCGAAGCCCACGACGATGCAGTTCTCGAACGGTGCATCGCTCATCATGCGCCCCAACCGCGAGCAGGTGGACTTCGTAGACCGCTACTACAAGGCGAAGCGCGAAGAGACGGAACAGCAGCGCAGAGTGAAATAAGACTACGAATTGAGCGCAGAGGGATTAAGACTACGAATTACACGAATTAAACGAATTTATGAGACGACTATTCATTACACTATGCTATCTGTCGTTCTGTGCGGTGCTGATGGCACAGACGGACGATAACACCGAACGGCTGTGGTACGACCAGCCGGCGAAGATATGGCTTGAGGCACTGCCCATCGGCAACGGCCGCTTGGGCGGTATGGTCTATGGCGGCACGCAGGTAGATGAGATTCAGCTGAACGAGGACTCCTTCTGGAGCGGCGGGCCGCACAATAATAACAGTACGGCGTCGGCCAAGTATCTGGAGCAGGTGCGCAACCTCATCTTCAGCGGCAAGGAGCAGGAGGCCGAGAACCTCATCAACCAGCAGTTTGTCAAGGGACCGCACGGCATGAAATACCTGACGCTGGGCAGTCTGAAGCTGACACACTCGGGCATCAAGACGGCCGGCGTGAAAAACTACGAGCGCGAGCTGGACCTCAGGACGGCCCTCTCGACAGTGACCTTCGACCACGGTGGCCACCACTACCGCCGCACCACCTTCGCCTCGATGCCCGACCGCATCATCGTCATGCGCTTAGAGGCCGACACACTCTCGACGTTCACGATGCGCCACTCCTGCACCTTCTCTACGTCGTACTCAAAGACCGCCGACTGCGCCATTGCCACCATCAGCGGCGTCGACCATGAGGGCATCGCCGCGAAGCTGAAGGCCACGCTGCGCTACCAGGTGGAGAGCGACGGCGAGGTGACCTACGGTGCCAGCGGTGCCGTGACGGTGAAGAACTACACCGTGGCCACCGTCTATATATCGGCAGCCACCAACTACGTCAGCTACAAGGATGTCAGCGGCAAGGCGTCGGCCAGGAGTCTGTCGTGGCTCAACAGTGCCCGTCAGCACGACTACGACGAGCTGTTGAGCCGTCACGTCGAAGCCTATCAGCAGCAGTACAACCGCGTGCATCTCAACCTGCCCTCGACGGCTGCCAACAGCAAGCTGACGACGGTGAAGCGACTGGAGAAGTTCGCGGGCAGCAGCGACTGGGGCATGGTGGCCCTGCTGTTCAACTACGGGCGCTACCTGCTCATCTCGTCGAGTCAGCCCGGCGGTCAGCCCGCCAACCTGCAGGGACTGTGGAACGACAAGCGCGATGCCCCGTGGGACTCGAAGTACACCATCAACATCAACGCCGAGATGAACTACTGGCCGTCGGAGGTATGCAACCTGACGGAGACCAACGAGCCGTTCTTCCAGATGATACGCGACCTGAGCGAGACGGGAGCCAGGACTGCCAAGACGATGTATAACTGCGGCGGCTGGATGGCCCACCACAACACCGACCTCTGGCGTGTGGCCGGACCGGTCGACGGCGCTTTCTGGGGCATGTACCCCAACGGCGGCGCGTGGCTGGCCACCCACCTGTGGCAGCACTACCTCTATACGGGCGACACGGAATTCCTGCGAGAGTGGTACCCCGTCATCAAGGGTACCGCCGACTTCTACCTCGACTATATGGTGCCACATCCCGGCTACAACAACTGGCTGGTCGTCGTGCCGTCGGTCAGTCCCGAGCAGGGGCCTGCAGGCAAGTCGACGCCCATCACCGCCGGTTGTACGATGGACAACCAGATTGTGTTCGACGCGCTGTCGAACACGCTGCGGGCAGCCCGTATCCTTGGCGAGGACGCTGACTACCAGAAGAAGCTCGAGGAAACACTCGAGCAACTGCCGCCGATGCAGATAGGCAGCCGCAAGCAGCTGCAGGAGTGGCTCATCGATGCCGACGGCAGCGACCGCCATCACCGCCACATCTCGCACCTCTACGGCCTGTTCCCCTCGAACCAGATATCGCCCTACAGCCACAACGAACTGTTTGCCGCTGCCAAGCAGACGCTCACCGACCGCGGCGACGAGGCCACGGGCTGGAGTCTCGGCTGGAAGATCTGCTTCTGGGCACGTATGCTCGACGGCACCCACGCCCTGACCATCCTGAAGAACATGCTGCGCCTGCTGCCGTCGGAGGATGCCACGGGGCAGTACCCCAACGGCCGCACGTTCCCCAACCTGTTCGACGCCCATCCGCCGTTCCAGATTGACGGTAACTTCGGCGCCACTGCGGGCATCGCCGAGATACTGCTGCAGAGCCACGACGGTGCCGTCCACCTGCTGCCCGCACTGCCGTCGGTATGGCGACAGGGCAGCGTCAGCGGTCTGCGGGCACGTGGCGGTTTTGAGGTGGACGAGGCGTGGAGCGAAGGGAAACTTCGCTCCGCTGTGGTGCGGTCGACTGTTGGCGGCGTGCTGCGCCTGCGTTCCTACGTTGAGCTGGAGGGCGACGGGCTGCAGCCTGCCGAGGGCGACTGCCCCAATCCGCTCTTCGCCCCTGCCGACGTGAAGGAGCCGCTGCTGGCTAAGTCGCTCACGGCGAAGCCGAAGCTCGGCGTGAAGAAGGTCTATGAGTACGACCTGCCGACCGTTGCCGGCGGTGAGTATCGCGTATATAGAAAAGGCATTGATACGTCTGTGCCGTCTATACAGATGCTCGGCGATAAGACTGACGCAGGCACCTTTTCGCTCAGCGGCGTCAAGTACGAAAAAACTCCCGTTGGCAAGGGCGTTTACATTGCCAACGGGAAGAAGGTGGTTGTCAGGTAGAGCGGCTTACCGGATGACGGTCTTCCGGCCGTCAATGATATAAAGGCCACGTTTCAGCTGTTCTGCCGATAACTTCCTGCCGGTAAGGTCATAAACGGCTGTCGGGCGACGGGTGTCGCTTGACAGCCGTTCGTTGATGCCCGTAGGGACGAAAGAGGAAGCCTGGATGTTGATTGAACCTAACACGAAGTCGGCATTGCGCGCAGCATCGGTGTAGAAGACGATGACGTAGTCGCCCGTCTCGGCGATGTCGAACTCGAATGTCTGCAGCTGGACACCGGAGAACTTGTTGCCCGTGTTGTTACCGATGTTGACGGTGGGCAGATAAGTCTGCGATGCCATTTCCTGTCCGTCAAGGTTCTCGATGGCGAGGGTTACAGGCGAGAATTCAGGCCGGTTCCAGTTACACACCTTGTACTTGATGACATAATGGCCTGCGTGCAAGGTCAGTGCAGAGCGGCCAGCCTTGACGCCGAACTTAGCCCAGGCAACTTTCTCTTTAGACGTGGCGTTCTGGACGAGCAGACCATATTCGAAGGCCTTGGTGCTGTTGGTGAAATGCAGGATGCGGGGACCGTCGGTGTACGGCAGACCGCCGCCGGCACGCTTTGCCGAGCCGTTGCACACGTACCAGTTCTGGGGCACTGCACCCTCGACTCTGTTGTTCTGGAACAGGTTGTAGGAGAGTTGTGTCGTGGCGTAGTTGACCAGACACGAGGCGGTAGTGGTCTTGCCCTTGTCGTCGGTCACCTCTACGCGCAGGTTGTGTTTTCCCGAGGCGGGAGCTGTCAGCGTAATCTCATAGGGGGAGGCCTTCAGTGAGTCGATGAACTTCTTGCCGTCGTAGAAATCCACCCTCACGACTTTGGC
Source organism: uncultured Prevotellaceae bacterium (assembly GCA_946617675.1). Taxonomy (GTDB): domain Bacteria; phylum Bacteroidota; class Bacteroidia; order Bacteroidales; family Bacteroidaceae; genus Prevotella. The sequence goes on from CAMOKH010000080.1 coordinate 22,650, forward strand.
GTTGGTGGCTTTGGCAGTGGCCTTGACGGTGATGTCGGGGAACTGGACTTCGCCCTGAGGTGCCAGACAGAGGTGTGTGGTCTCGCCAGCCGGCTGTGTGATGCGTGCCGTAGGCATGTTCAGTGAGAAGCGCTTGCAGAAGTTCCAGATGAGGTGACGGTTCAGGTCCATGGGCCAGTGGCCGCCGTTGTTATAGGAGTAGAGCCACACCTCGCCGCCGTTAGGTCCGCCCGTCCATTTCTCAAGGTCGCCATTGTACCAGCTGCTGCTGATGGGCTTGTAGCCCGTTGTCTTGCTGTAGGTGGTGTGCTTGTCGTGCTTGGCGTAGTTTTGTATATAGTCATGTATGCCATACTGCTCGTAACCGAAGACGTCGTCGCCGTAGGCTATGCACTCTAACAGGTTGACGGGCTTCTTGCAGTTATTCCAGGGCTGCTCGGAGAACTGTATGCCGCTTGTCGGTGCGAAGGCCGCAATCCTTGTCTGCATGGCACCGATGCAATGGTGGATGAGCATCGAGCCCATGGAGAATCCCGACCAGTAGACGCGCTCCTTGTCGATGTCATAGCGTGTGGCCATCTCGTCGATGGTCTTGATGACGAAGTTCTGGTCTTTCGTGCCGCCGATGTCCCACGTGTTGCCGTCGCTGCGCAGGTAGGCGATGACGAACTTTGCCGTGTCGATCATCTCGTACATCTTGTCAGAGCCATACTGGTATTCCGGGTTCTGGTTCATACCGTGGGTGACGATGAAGAGCGGCGACTTGGCGGGGAGCTTGGTTGGCGTGAAGACGACCATGTTCCTCTGTTTGCCGTTCACGTTAATGTCAATCGACTGTTTCTTGTAGGCAGAAACCTGCGATGCCGAGAGAATGGTTAGAAAAGATAAAAGTAATAAACGTCTCATAATGAATAATTTAGATTTTCATTGCCAAACGGTTATAACTGGTATTCGAGCATCACCATCGAGTAGGGCTGAAGGTCGATGTCGAACTTCTTCTTGGCCTTGAAGGTCTCGGTCTTCGGGGCGATGGGCTGCTGCTCGAAGTTGTTCTCGCTGTCGGGAGCGCCGGTGAGCACGGTCTTCTTCGCGGTCTTCTTCAGCGAGAAGCGGCTCAGGTCGACGTCGGCCTCCTTCTCCTCGCCGGTGGCGTTGACGAGCTTCACGTAGAGGCGCCGCGTCTTCACGTTCAGGACGACCGACTGGCCGTAGTGTACGCCCTCCTGAGGCTGCACCGTGCCGGGGGCGTCGCCCTCGAACGTCACGCAGTCGCCGTAATAGTACTGTCCGGCCGACTGTCCGAACATCTGCTGCACGTAGTAGCTGCAGGTAAGATAGGGTCGCTCGTTGTCGAAGTAGATGAGGTCGGGGTTCCAGTTGGTGGCGTTCTTACGGGCGAAGAGCGGAGCGTATGAGGTCATGCAGACGACGTCGCCGTTACGCTCGACGTGTAGCAGGTAGAGGCCTTCAGCCAGCGCGTCGATGAGCTTCTTGTCCTTGGCGGCATACTCGCCCAGGTAAACCTTCGTCTTGCGGTCGCGCGGGTACTTGTCATACTGGCGGCTCTTCAGGAAGTAGTCGTTCTTCTCGTAGTAGTGCTCGTCAATGATGGGCATGCCCAGCTCCTCGGCCAGCTTCCATCCGGCCTCGTAGTCGGGGTTGCCGGGGTGAGAGCCAGGGCCGGCCGTGCCGACGATGACAATCTCGGGGTGGGCCTTCGCCACCTTATTATATATATACTTGAAGCGCTCAATGAACTCGGGCGAAATCTTCTCCTCGTTGCCCAGGCCCAGGTACTTCAGGTTGAAGGGCTTCGGGTGGCCGGCCTCGGCACGCATCTTGGCCCACTTCGACTTGGCGGGGTCGCCGTTGGCCCACTCAATGAGGTCGAGAGCGTCCTGCGCCCACATGTCCATCTGCTCCATGGGGCAGGCGTCCTGGGCTTGCTCTGGCCACATATTCCAGCCGCCGTTGGCACCCTGGCAGTTCACGCCGCAGGGCAGGATGGGCACGGGCTCCATGCCCAGGTCCTCGCAGAACTGGAAGTAC
>CAMOKH010000081.1 GCA_946617675.1 uncultured Prevotellaceae bacterium
ACTGCTGATGCTTAATACCGGCACTCATTCAGACCTGTTCAGAAAGAATAGGAGGTAGTGTATATGTAATAATGAACACTACAGTCTTAGGACTAATATGTTTATTTACTATGCTCACAGAGAGACTCCCAGTGTGAGCACCAAATCGTCGTATTTTAATGACAAACTCTTGCAATTTTGAGCGGCTTAGATAAGAAACTTAAGAAGAGTTTTAACTTAAAACAAGAAAAGATTAAAAGTCATGAGAACTGCCAAGTTAATAACGACCATCATTATATTATTCATTTTTGTAGGATGCGTTTCCTGAAGGCTCCTGTTATCAATCAAATAGAGCCGATTGAAAGTTACAAATATGTTTATATCACTCCTACTTCCGAACTGACATCAGGCTCAAGTGGTGTGTATGGCAGAGCTTATGGAGTCTATGGTGGAGGCCCAACTAAAACGATTAATCCGAGTGATGTGATTTCTGGTATATTGCTCAAACAAGGTTACATTCGCTTGCCAGAGTTAAAATAGAATTGATAGACAAGACTCTAATAGTTAATTACGGGGAAAGTGGAAGACGCAACGTCAACCTAGGATATTCTATTGATGTAACGATTTAATTCTTATCGGCTAAAACAAATATGCCAGTCTGTATATGTTCAGCTGAAGGGCAGGGATCAACAGAAGCAGATGATATAAGAATTGCGATTAACAGAGCATTGAACCCACTTTTCAAAGATAAGAAATAAACTATCATGAATGAAGATTTGAAAATTGATGTTTACCAGCGCGTGGTAAATGGCGTAGATTTCTCAGAGAAGGAAGCCGTTAAGAAGAGTGCTTGTGTTTTATATGCCAAAAAGTTCTCAAATCGCATGAAGGAGATACATTTCTATTCCTCCGATTTCATGGGAAACGGTGAAGACCTCTTTCAAATGGGCTACAATATAGAATGTACAAATGGTGATTTTCAGAATGGGAATTGCATGATTGATACGAAAGAAGCTATAGCTGTATTTGGTTTTGCCAACTATGATGAACTGAAAAGTTACCTCGGAAACAAATACAATGGGGAACCCACACCGACATTTTCGGCCTTGGCTTCCCGCTCTTATTATTTTTACAGTGATATATACTATGGGGCGTCCGTCGTGACGGCTTTTTTTGCGTATCCTTCCAAAGAAAGACATTTCAAAAAGGCCGTAAAATGAAGAATCTTTCGTGCCTTTGCAAGCAGTAAACAAATAGATATGCCCCCGGATTTATCACCAGCATCTAATTATATCAGCTTATTATTGTCGCCTGCAAATTTAGCGATTATTTCTGAACTGACAAAGGAAATCGGGGAAAAAGTTGCCAAGGTAAGACCGGCGGCGGGTAGAGACGCTGAACCCGGCGGGTAGCTGGTCGTTTGGCGGCGCTATTCGGGTCGTTTGGGGGCGCTATTCGGGTCGTTTGGCGGCGCTATTCAGGTCGTTTGGGGGCGCCAAACTGGGGGAAATGAAAATAAAGTGTGAAGGGGATTAAACCTTTGGGGGGCGGGGGGCGTCAAAGAAGCGATTTAGCTAAATTGTGGTAATGAAGAACTTTTTACTCTTAGCCCTTTTGGGGCTATTCTCTTTGTGTGCCAGTGCTCAACCTCGTGAGAACCTGACCGTGAGCGGTCATGTCACCGATGCTGATTTGAAGGAACCGTTAGTCCAGGCTACGGTGCAGCTGTTCCGGTCGAAGGACAGCACATTCGTGGGCGGAACAGTGACCGACTTGCGCGGCAACTTCTCAGTCGAGGCTCCCTCGAACGGCATCTACCGGATAAGAATATCGTCGGTGGGCTTCCAGTCGATACAGCGCGAGGTGACGCTGCGCAACAACCGCGGCTATGACCTGGGCGACCTGACGATGTCGTCGGAGGCCGTGATGCTGAAGGAGGCCGTGGTGACGGGGCGCGCCGCCCAGGTGGTGGTCAGGAAGGACACGCTGGTGTACAGTCCCGAGGCCTACCGTACGCCGGAGGGCTCGGCCATTGAGGAACTGATAAAACGCATGCCCGGCGCCGAGGTCGACGAGGACGGCAACATCACCATGAACGGCAAGCAGGTGAAGAAGATACTGCTCGACGGCAAGGAGTTCATGCTCGGCGACATTGAGACGGCGCTGAAGAACCTGCCGGTGAGCATCATCCAGAACGTGAAGTTCTACGACCAGCAGAGCGACCAGGCCCGCATCACCGGCATTGAGGACGGAAACAAGGAGACGGTGCTCGACTTCACGATAAAGAAAGGTATGAACCGCGGCTACATGACCAATCTCGACCTCGCCGGCGGCACGCAGCACCGCTACGCCTCGCGCGGCATGGCCAGCAGCTTCACCGACAAGACGCGCCTGATGGTGATGGGCAACATGAACAACAAGGACGAGAACGGCGGCTGGTGGAACCGTCGCGGACTGAACGCCAACAAGGTGGCCGGTCTGAACCTGAACTACGACGACGGCGAGAAGCTGAAGACCGACTTCTCGCTGCGCTGGAACCACCGTGACGGCGACAACGAGAACGAGAACGCCAGCGAGAACTTCTACAGCGAGACGTCGCGCACGTTCTCGAACAGCCGTTCACGAAACCTCTCGCGCAGCAACAACTGGCGGGCCAACCTGCGCCTGGAGTGGAAGCCCGACACGCTGACGAATATACTGCTGCGCGCCAACGGCAATACCGGCACTAACGACGGGCTGGGCGGACAGACGTCGGCCACGTTCAGCGACGACCCCTACCTCTACGCCGACGACCCGCTGGCCTTGACGGACGGCCTGGGTGCCCTGGCGCCCTACATCGTCAACCACAACCAGAGTGCCAACCTCAGCTACGGCGAAAGCAAGAATGCCTGGGCCATGCTGCAGTTCTACCGCCGCCTGAATCCGCGCGGACGTAACGTCACGCTGCGCGTGGAGGGCTCGGCCGGCGACAGCGACAACCGCAGCGTGTCGAACAACGAGGTGCATCTGCACCGCGTGAAGAACCTGGCCGGGCAGGACTCTACCTATTTTACCGCGCGCTATAACACCACGCCGTCGGACAACAGCGGCTACGTGGCCAGCATCACCTACAGTGAGCCGCTCTGGAAGGGTGCCCACCTGCAGGCCAACTACGAGCTGCGTTACAGCCAGAACAAGAGCGACCGCCAGACCTACGACTTCAGCCGGCTGCAGCAGAACCCCTTTGCGGGCATCGCGCCCGACTACCGCGAGTGGAGCCCCTGGATAGGCGACGGCAACCCGCAGGCGGCTCTCATCACGCCGCTCGACGACTTCCTCGACAAGAACCTGAGCCGCTACTCGGAGTACAAGAACTATACCCACAACATCCGTCTGACACTGCGCCACTGGCAGGAGGAGTACGACTATAACGTGGGATTCCTCGTGCAGCCCCAGCACTCGAACTTCATCCAGGACTACCGGGGCATCTACGTCGACACCGTGCGCAACGTGACCAACCTCACGCCGACGCTCGACTTCCACTATAAGTTCAGCGAGCAGAGCAACCTCTACTTCCACTACCGGGGCGACACCCAGCAGCCCGACATCACCCAGCTGCTGGACATCACCGACGACTCGAACCCACTCTACATCACGCAGGGAAATCCGGGCCTGAAGCCCCAGTTCACCAACACGCTGAACGTCTATTACAACACCTACATCCAGAAGTACAAGCGCAGCATCGTGCTCTACGCCAACTACCGCCACATACGTAACTCCATCTCGAACCTCGTGCGCTACAACGCCGAGACGGGTGGCAGCACCTCGCGGCCTGAGAACATCAACGGCAACTGGAACGCCGACGGCGGCTTTAACTTCAGCACGGCCATCGACTCGGCCGCCCACTGGAACATCGGCTCCGACACGCGCCTGCGCTATAATAACTATGTGAGCTACGTGGCCCAGCGACAGGCCGACGCCGTGAAGAACTACACCCGCTCGACCACCGTGAACGAGCGCCTGAACGCCAGCTTCCGCAACGACTGGCTGGAGGTGATGCTCGACGGCAACGTGAACTACCAGCACTCGCGCAACGAGCTGCAGCCCTCGGCCAACCTCGACACGTGGCGCTTCAGCTACGGCGGTCAGGTGATGCTGCGACTGCCCCTCGGCTTCGAGGTGATGACCAATCTGCACCAGAACAGCCGCCGGGGCTACAACGACCCGTCGTCGAACACCAACGAACTGATATGGAACGGACAGGTGTCGAAGACATTCCTCAAGAGCAAGATGCTGACGGTGGCCCTGAACTTCTACGACCTGCTGGGCCAGCAGAGCAATTACGAGCGCTGGGTCAACGCTACGGGCCGCAGCGACACCCGCTACAACAGCATCAACTCGTACGCCATGCTCCACGTGCGCTATCGGCTCAACAAGTTCGGCGGCAAGATTGACACCGAGGGCCGCTACGACAAGAAGTGGGGCAACAACGACCGCCGCGGCCGGCGGTAGACCAATGACATGCGGGCTGCTCGACGAGGGTGGGGTAGCCTATGTCGCCCTGGAAGCCATCTACCGCATGGCAAGAGGCTGAGTACACGCACAAAGACCAATAAACTATTTTTTGTGGGGTTTATTGGTATAGTCCGTTGAGATCGCGGAGGAAGAGGGTATGTGGGTCGTTGTAGAATCGTACGAAGTCGGAGGCCGACTGCTGACCGGGATAGGGGGCGAAGAAGTGGGTGGGACGCTCGCGGGCGTTGCGCCAGACGAGAACGTAGCTCACGGGGTGACGCTCCAGAACGGGAGCCAGCGTGGCTGTCCACCAGTCGGTGGAGGGCAGACCCTCGAAGCCGGTTTCGGTGAGTGCGGCAGCCTTGTCATGCTCTTTAGCCACGCGGCATACCATGGCGATGTTCTTTTCGAGTGAGGTCCACTCAGTCCTCTCCAACCTCCCCCCATCGGTTTCAGCTGGTGATGGCTGGGGAGTAGCCTTGTAGTAGCAGTCGAGACCCATGAGGTCGATGATGTCGTCGCCCGGGTATCGCTCGAGGTACTTCTCGGCATTGCCGTCGGGCTCGGTGCCAGGGGAGTATGCGTAGAGGGCGTTGACGACACCCCGCTCGCGGAGTCGGCTGACGGTGAGCTGCCACAGGGCCTTGTACTGCTCGGGTGTGCAGTGGTCGGCCCCCCACCAGAACCAGGAGCCGGTATGCTCGTGCCAGGGACGGAAGAGTACTGGAACGCGCACGCCGTAGGGTGTCTCAAGCGAGTTGAGGAAGTCAGCCACGCGGTCGAGCCAGGTGATGAACAGATCGTGCGTCGGACCGTCAGCGAGGATGGCAGGCATTGCTCCTTCCTGCCTCCCTGCGGGTGAGGGTTGGGGAGAGGTTTCTTCTTCTATCCAGGAGGTACCGCCTGTGAGGGGGTTGTTGAGGTGCCATGAGAGGGTTGTCAGACCTCCATGGTCGAAGTGTGCGATAATCTCCTGCCGTATACGGCTGAAGGGGACACCGTCGAGGTTCTGCGCATCGCCCAATTCGAGGTGCCCTAAGTCGAAGCTGAGCAGGGCGGGGAAGTCACCGCAGACGCTGCGTATGTCGGAGCGCTGGTGTACGGTTGAGTCTGCCGTGTAGTCGGCCTCCCAACCGATGCCGTAGACGGTGTCGTCGTGGTGGCCGACGAGATAGACGGCCGAGTCGCCCAACTGGCGCAGGTTTTGGAGCAACCGCTCCGTTCGCTCGGTGCGGCCGGTGTCGGCCAGCGGGTCGTGGTTGCTCTTGCCGTTGGTGCAGGCGGTGAGTGCGGCGAGTGCCGCTGCTGCGAGGATGATGTTCTTCATTCTTAGTATGTTTTATTGTAAGAAGGAGTTTCTCGCAAGCGAGAAACTCCTTCTGGTTGTTAGCTGACTATTCAGCCTGCGGCGAATTGTTCCAGATGGTGTCGAACCAGTAGCTGGCTTCAGTGCTCGTGGCGGCCTTGATCATGAGCGGCACAATCTCGGCACCGTCGGCAGCGAAGTTGCCCGTGGCGTGGTCAACGTAGGCGTTGGCCTCGTCGCCTGAGCCCTTGGCATTGTTGTCCCAGACGAACATCGGTATGCCGGCCAGGTATGCTGCGCGGCAGAAGAACTCGAGGTAGTACTTGCGGAACTTGTTGGCAGCATCGGTGGTCTGCACAACGCAGCCATACTCACCGAGGTAGCAGGGGATGCCCTTCTCGATGTAGGCAGTGCGAAGCTTGTAGAGTTGCTGGATGACGTACTCCTCGTTGCTGTCGGCTACCGACTTGGCGGGGTCGGCATTGTGGCCCCAGCTGTTGGCACCGGCCGACACGGGCGCGAGGCAGAAGTTGTAGGGGTCGTAGCAGTGGACGCCGACCATGATGCGGTTGGCAGGGTCGTCGGGCAGCACGAGGTGCTCAATGGTGAGGTCGATGTTGGCAGCATAGCCGGCAACGCCGATCCAGCGGGTGGCATTGTTGCCGCCGGTGGCGCGGATGGCATTCACGGCATACTGGTTCCACAGGTTGAGCAGGCCGTACTCAGCATCAGAGCCACCGCTCCAGTTGTCGCCGGCGTGAATTTCGTTGAAGGTCTCGAAGATGAGCTGGTCGCCGTAGGAGGCAAAACGTGTGGCCACCTGACGCCACGTGTTCACGATGAGAGCCGAGTCAACCTTTGCGATGCTGTCGCTCTCGGCGGCTTTGCCCAGGTCGGTCTCGAAGGCGTCGTGGTGGGTGTTCAGGATGACGTTCAGTCCGGCATTGATGGCATAGTCAACACACGTGGCCACCTCGTCGAGGTAGGCGGCGTCGATGACCGAGGCCTCGTCCATGTGGCACGACCACGTGGCGGGAATGCGCACGGTCTTGGCTCCGGCAGCAGCCAGCTTCTGGAAGAGGGCTGCCGACGGCGTGGCACCGTCCCAGTAGCCCCACTGCATGTCGCTGGTGTCGAAGTGGTTGCCCAAGTTCCAGCCCCAGCCCAGCTTCTGCGTCATGGCCGTGGCATCGTTGGCGGGCACGTCCTTGATTTCCCAGGTCAGGCTGACCTCCTGGTCGTAGGTGTGGCCGCCGGGGCCGACGATGAGTCCGGCCGGGATGACGAGCGTCTGCTTCTTGTCGAAGTTGACGTCGGCCACGATGGTCAGTGTGTTGCTGATGCCCAGCACCTTGGCCGACTTGACGGGTGTGCCGTTGAGGGTAATCTTGGCAGCATTGGCTGAGGCAAAGCCGATGTTCTTGTCGAAGGCCACGGTGATAGTCTTCTCGCCGTAGAGCAGCACGTTGTCGGCCGTGGCGGGCGTCTCAGAGACAAGCACCGGCGCGCCCACCTCGGGGATGTCGTACTGTGCGTCGGTGTCGTTGCAGGCTGTGGCGAGGAGTGCCACAGCTGCAACTGACAGGATATTGAATGCTTGATATAGTTTCATAGTCATAATCGTGTTTTATTATTCAATGGTAACTTTGGTGCAGACGACGTTGTCGCCGTTGAGCAGGAACGAGCCGCCCCAGCCCCCTACTGTCGTGATGTGCTCATAGATGAAGTCGGTGACGGTGATCTCCAGGGCGCCATTGTGCTCAGAGAGGTCCCAGTTGCCGTTGTTGAAGTCGCAGCCGTCGAAGGCGGTGTTGGGGCTCCAGTGGCCGTCGACAATCTGGCAGTTCCAGGCTGCATCGGTGGCAGTGATGTAGACGCGGATGATGCTGCCCACCTTCATGCCGGCTGCCAGCAGCTCGGTACCGCCGTCGCTGAGGATGTAGGGCTGACCGCCCCAGTCGTCGGCTACGGCCTCGCCCGTCCAGACGGTCTCCTCGACAGACTCGTAGTGGGTCGTCGTGATTCGGTCGACGACAACGTTGTCGCCGTTGAGCACGAAGACGCCTCCCCACCACTGCTGCTTGAAAGCAGCTTCCAGCATCTCCTCGGTCACGACAAGACTGTAGTAGCCCTTGTTGGCATCGAGGTCATACTCAGTGAACTTGCCGCCTTCCGTGTCGTTGCCTACGCTGCACACGCTTGCATAGGTGGCTCCCCAGTGGCCCTCGACAAACTCGATCTTCCAGTCAGCAGACAGCGGCGTGATGTGGAAGCTGATGATGTCGCCAGCGACGACACCGGCATCCTTCAGCTCCTGACCGGCATCTGAGAGGACATACGGCTGGTCTTTCCATTCATCGACGACAGCCTGCCCCGTCCATAGGACGGTGGTTACCTCGGTGTTGGGTATGAAGTCGATGGTGTAGGTAATCTCACCGTTAGAAGAAACGAGGCGTACCTTTGCGCCCTTCTTGGCATTGCCGGGAATACCGATGATCAGCTGGTTGCTGGAGGTCAGCACATACTGGCAAGCCTCGCCGTTGACCTCCACGCCCGTCAGTTTGTCGCCATTGGCAACAGGCAGTGCAAACGAGTCGCCGGCTTTCAGCTCGGCATCTTCAGCGGGCATTTCCGTGAAGTAGCAGAACACGGCCTCCTGGACGTTGACGGCAGGCACGTCGGCCACGGTGGTGCCGTTGGCCAGTGTCAGCGTGGGAGCACCGGAGAGGGCGTTCATCGGGACGCTGAGGGCGATGGCCTCGGCGGTGGCGTTCTCGACCTTGACGACATCGGAGCCGTCGCCGAACTGTACGGTCTTGACGAGGTCGAGGTTGGTACCCTTGATGGTCAGTGTGCCGCCAGCACTCACCGTGGCGTTGTCGTAGCCAGTGACGGTGGGCTTGACGAGTGTGGTGGCCACGTCAACCGTCTCGCCGTTGGCCATGACGAGCTGCAGACCCTCGGTGGCCGTCTCGGGGATGGTGACCACCACCTTGTCGGCAGTGACCTGCAGGTCGGTGACGGCCTCGGCAACGTTGCTGAACAGTACGGCGGTGACAAGGTCCATGTCCTTACCGCTGACTGTCAGCGCCTGGCCGGCCTTGGCGGGACTCGGCGTGGCGGTGCACTCAGAGGGCTTCACGGTGGTCAGCGTGGCGACAGGCACCTCGACGCCAGACTTGCAGACGAGGAGAATGTCGCCGCTGGGTGCCTCGACCGGCAGTACGAACGAGAGCTGTCTGCCCTCGTCGGCGACGGTGAAGACGTCGGTCTGGGCGGTGCCCACCTTGATGGCCTTCACCATATTAAAATAGGTACCCGTTACCGTAATCGTCTCGCCGGCCTTGGCCGTGACGGCACCCAGCGCCTCGGCTGAGTTGCGACCCTTTACGCTACTGATGGTCGGTGTGCCAATCTCGATGGCCTCGTCGGTGGTGATAATCTGGTAGTCCAGCTCCTCGTCGGAGGCCACGGTCAGGTCAGCGGTGTAGAGGTCAATCTTACCCGTCTGTGCCTCCTCGGGAACGGTCACGGTCAGCGTGTAGCGGTCGTGGCTCTTGAAGTCGGTCTCGCCCACGATGACGCCGTCGGCGAAGGCCAGCGACTGGATGAGGTTCAGGTAGTCGCCCTTGATGGTGACGAGGTCGCCGGGCATGGCCGAGGCGGGCGAGAAGCCCTCGACAACGATGGGCTCAGTGTAGGTAAGCTCACTCTTGGTGGTGATGGTCTGGTCGCCCTTGGTGGTCAGCTTGACGATACCCACCGTGGGGCCGTCCTTGGGCACGGTGACGCGTATCTCGGACGGCGTGCCCGACTTCACGACGTCGTAGTTGGTGATGGGGTTGACACCAGGAATCTGGATGCTTGCAATCTGGTCGAGGTTGCTGCCCACGAAGCGCAGTGTACCGCCGCGCATGACGGGGTTGGGACCGTAGGCGTTGAGGCTGACACCGCCCAGGTACTGGTTGGTGTCGAGGTCGTCCTCGCCGCAGCTTGCCAGCGACAGCCCTGCGAGGGCCATCACCAACAGTGCGAATATATTCTTTGTCTTTTTCATATCTGTCAATTACTTTATAGTGGTTTAGTTATAAGGCACGGCGCGGATGTTGTCAATCTTGATGATGGGCTGGCACTCGGTACCGACGACACCACCGTCGCATACGAAGATGATAAGGCTGGCGAAGTCGTCGGCAGTGAGCGAGCCGGTGGCTGCTGCGCCAGTCATGCCGTAGGTGAAGGCCGACTTGATGGGGATGGTCACCGTCACCCACTGGTCGCCGGTGTCGTACGAGCCGGTAGTCGTCCAGGGACGGTAGAGCGCACGCGGCAGTTCGTTGTTGTTGAAGTAGGTGTTGTTGGCACCACCCAGGGTGTTGCCGTCGATGTCCTTCACGCCGGCATTGCCGTTTGACACCTTGTCGACACCGCCGACGATGACCTGCATGGCACCGGCCTGCCAGGGATTTGAGGACGGGATGTACATCTCGAACTTGATGGCCATGTTCTCCCACTTCGAGAAGTCAGCCAGGCTGGTCAGCCTCACACCGTCGCCCTGATAGGTCTCGGGGTCGGCCCAGTTGCCGGGCCAGTATTCGAACGAGAACTTCGAGTCGTTCCATGCACCGTCGGCACCGAGCGTCGTTCCGGCGTCGCCCAGCTGCACGAAGTTGCCCGAGAGCGAGGTCTCGTCGGCAAGGATGTCGCGGGCGTGCCAGCCGTGGTTGCCCAAGACGACGCCCGTCTCGGCGTTCGGTGTGTCGAAGTCGAACAGCATGCCGCGTGTGTCCTTGTAGTAAAAGCTTGTCGTGGTCGAGCCGTAGATGCTGGTGACGGTGATGGGACCCGACACCTCGCACTCAGGAACGGTGAACGACAGCGTGCTGTAGGAGCCGCTGATCTGGAGGTCGGTGGCCTGCTTGCCGTTGGGGAAGGTGACGGTGAGCGGCACGTTCGGGTCGTCGATGAAGTAGTTACCGTAGATGGAGGCCGTCGAGCCGGCCTCGGCATACTCGCACGACATCGAGTTGACTGACGGCGCGGGGATGACGACGCTGAAGTCGTAGGCGATGGTGTCCTTGCTCTCGGTGATCATGTAGATCTTGTCGGACACCTCCTGGGGTATGCCCCTGGGTATGGTCACGATGAGCGTGTTGTCGGTGATGTAGCTCGAGTTGAGAATGGCCTTCTGGTCGTTAAAGTACATCTCGTAGACGCTGCGCAGGTTCTCGCCGACCAGGCAGAGCAGCGACTGCGGCGAGGCGCTGGTCACGAGCTCGCCGTTGGTGTAGTGTGTGTCTGCGGCGTCGTTGTTGCCGACAATCTCCGTCGACAGGCAGCGGATGTAGTTGATGGTCGGTGTTCCGTCAGCCACTTCATATTTGTCGGGCTCGTCCTTGCATGAGGTAAGCGTCAGTCCTGCCGCAGCGGCAAGTGCCAGGAGTAAGCCTCTGTTATATCTTGCTGTTTTCATAATTCTACATGTCTTTGATTGTGGTTACTCATAACTATAGGTAGCATAGACGTCGACATGCACGCCATCGACGCTGGTAGCCATGTTCGGGTTGGTCGTCACGTCCTCGGTGGGGAAGGGCAGCAGGAAGAAGTTCTTGCCCGTGTCCTGGTTCTTCTTCATCAGCATTGTCACGTTCGGAGCCGAGGTGGCCTCGTCGTAGCCCTGGTTGGTGACGGTCCAGTTGCCCGTCTCGTAGTAGTTCTTGTAGAGGTCGCTGAGGTTCCAGAACTGGTTGCGCTTCTGGTTCTCAAGGTCGTTGATGCAGAACTCGGGGTTGTAGTAGCTCACGCGGACGTAGTCGAACCAGCGGTCGCCCTCCATGGCAAATTCCAGGCGGCGCTCCTTCCAGATGTCGCTCCAGGAGATGGACGTCGGACGCTCGTAGTTCTTGATGGCACGGTGGCGCACGGCGTAGAAGGCGTCGATGGCGCTGGCGTCGGTCGTCGTGCCCGACGTTCCGGTCATGGCCTCGGCGTAGATGAGGTAGACGTCGGAAAGGCGCAGCAGGTGGGTGGCCAGGCTATTATACATGTAGGCCGCCGAGTGGCCGATGCCTACCTGGTGGTCGTAGGCGTTGCCGTAGAGGTGCTTCACGCAGTTGGCGCCTGTGGGCGAGTTGAGTTGGCCGGGGGCACTGCTGTTGTAGTCGGTGTTGAAGATGAAGTCGAGGTAGCTGAAGCCGCCTTTGTCCTGCCAGAAGTAGGGGTACTTGAAGCCAGGCAGCATCATCGTGCCACGGAGTCGGGTGTCGACGTTGTTAATCCAGGCGTCGGGCTGCTGTTCGAGCAGTTTGATGCCGAAGGCCTCCTGCAGGTCGACGGAGGGTGCCGTCCAGTCGCCCCAGCAGTCGCCGAACTCGTCGAAGCCCGACATGCCGAGGTCGCACTGCAGGTAGTTCTGTGCCGTCCAGACGTTGCCGTTGGCGGTCCAGCGCCATGCTATCAGACTCTCCTCGCTGTTGTTGTTCTGCAGGCGGAAGACGTCCTCGTAGTTGTCCAGCAACTTGCGTCCCGACTGGTCGATGACCTCCTTGGCCAGCTGTGCAGCCTTAGCCATGTCGTCGGCGTTGAGTGCTCCGCTCACGCCGGCCTTGTTCAGGTAGACCTTGGCCAGCAGTCCCGTGGCGGCGTAGTAGTCAATGCGTCCGGCGGAGTTGCTCTTGGGAAGCAGTGTGCGGGCTTTCTCGAGCGTCAGGATGATGTAGTCGTAGACGTCGGCAATCTTCACTTTCTGCACTGTGTTGTAGTCGCCGGCAGCCAGCGAGGCAGCATTATCGTGGATGATGGGAATCTCGCCGAAGGTGCGCACCAGGTAGAAGTAGGCCATGGCCTTCCACGTCAGGCACTCGCCCATGCTGGTGTTGCGGGCGGCGTCAGAGACGCTGGCGGGCGCACCCTTGATGCTGCTGTAGACGGTGTTGGCGTGTGCGATGACCGACCACATGGAGGCAGCCGCCAGTTTTAGGCTCTGGTCGGAGCCGTTGACGGTGAAGCCTACGTAGGCGTTCTGTCCGGCATAGAGGTTGCCCGATAGCATCTCGCCGATCATGAAGTAGCCGCGCAGCAGGTCGTGCCAGGGCGAGCTGTAGAGATAGCCCACGCCAGCTATGCACTGAGCGTCAGTCTGATAGTAGTTGCCTTCGTTGTAGCTGTCTTCTGCCGGACGGTCGAGGAAGTCCTCGCATGACGTCAGACCCAGCGAGAGGACTACGCCGAATATACCATATTTTAATATATTGAGTTTCATGTTGTTTGTTTTTTGGAGTTAGAATGATACGTTCAGTCCGAAAGAATAGGTCGTAGGCGACGGATAGCGTCCGTTGTCGAGTCCCATCACGTTCACAGAGGCTGTGCTGACACCGATTTCAGGGTCGTAGCCGCTATAGTCGGTGATGGTCAGCAGGTTCTGGATGTTAGCGTAGAGGCGCAGCGACTCCAGGCCGAGGGGCTTGAGCATCTTCTTGGGGAATGTGTAGCCCAGGGTGATGTTCTTCAAGCGGACGTAGCTGCCGTCCTCAATGTAGCGGTCGCTCCAGCGGTCGTTGTCGTTGGGGTCCTGAATGCTGGCGCGGGGCAGGGCGGCGCCGCCGTTGGCAATGCGCACGTTGGTGATGTCGTCGTACCAGTTGTAGACCAGCGTCCCGTCGCCGCGGTCGACGCCTGCCGAGTAGTCCTTGGCGGCGTTGATGGCCTCAAGGCGAGTGCAGTCCATGACGTCAACCAGCTGGTTGGTCCAGGCTGAGTTCATGTGCGTGAGCTTCATCTTCAGGTAGTTGGCCACCTTGTTGCCGTACGAGCCGTTGATGAAGATGTTCAGGTCGAAGTTGTTCCAGCGGAAGGTGTTGGTCCAGCCGAAGGTGAACTTTGGCATTGGCGAGCCGATGTTGGTCTGGTCGTTCTCGTCGATGACGCCGTCGCTGTTAAGGTCCTTGTACTTGATGTCGCCAACCCAGACCGTCGTACCCTTGGCGAAGCCGCCGTTGGCGGGGTACTTCACGGGCTTGGCCGACGTCTCGATGTCCTCCTGACTCTCATAGACGCCGTCGGTGACATAGCCGTAGAAGCTGAACAGGCTCTCGCCGACCTGCGTCAGGCTGACCAGGTCGTTCCACTGGCCGTAGCCCTGCAGCGGGGTGTCTGAGTCGCCGAGTGACACGAGCTTGTTCTTATTGAACGAGATCTGGAACTCAGAGTCCCACTCGAACTTGCCCACCAGCGGGTGCGTGTTCAGGGTAATCTCGAAACCTGTGTTGCGTATCGTGCCGTAGTTGCCGTAGGGCGGCTGTAGTAGCGCCGAGCCGTTGGTGATGAGGCTTGAACCCATGTAGGTGGGCACCTGTAGCTTCATTAGCATGTCGTTCGACATCTTGCGGTACCAGTCGAGGGTCAGGTTGATGCGGTCGTTAAGGAAGCCCAGGTCGAGACCGACATTCCACTGCTCCTGGCTCTCCCACTGCACGCTGCGGTTGGCGATGTTCAGCGGACGGTAGCTCTTGCCCAGGGCCGTGTTGATGGCACCCACGCTGACGCCCCAGCTGTAGCCGCCGATGGCCGAGTTACCCGTCTGTCCCCAACCGATGCGCAGCTTGCCGTTGCTCAAGAACGACTCTGCCCACGACTTGATGAAGGCCTCGTTCGAGAAGCGCCAGCTGGCGGCCAGCGAGTGGAAGCCTGCCCAGCGCTTGTCGGGACCGAAATTCGACGAGCCGTCGTAGCGGTAGGTGTATGTGGCGTTGTAGCGGTTGTCGTAGCTGTAGGTCCAGCGTGTGAAGAACGAGGCCATGGCCGAGCTGCCGAAGCCGACGCCGATTTGCGGTGTGCCGTCGCCGAGTTGCGGGTTGTGTACCTCGTTCGAGGGCAGCGACGTGTTGGCCACGTTGTTGTAGTCGTACTTCGACTCCCAGGCCTCCTGGCCAATCATCGCCGTCAGCGAGTGCAGGTCGAAGGTGTGGCTGTAGGTGATGTAGTTCTTCAGCTGCCAGAAGGTGCTGCTGTTCTTCTGCACCGAGGCGTAGTTGTCGTCGCGGGTCCATGTGCCCAGGTTCACGGTGGGCTTCCAGCGGTCGCCCTTGCTCGAGCTGATGTCGTAGCCCAGTTCGGTGTGCCACGTCAGGTCCTTGAAGGGTGTCACCTCGAAGAAGATGTTACCCGTCAGTTTCTTACGGTTCAGCTTAATCTCGTCGAGCATAGCCATGGCGATGGGGTTCGGATTGGTGTAGCCCTCCTGCGAGATGCTGGAGTACGAGCCGTCTATATTATAAATAGGTATAGTAGGGATGGTGGTCAGCGAGTAGTTGATCAAACCCTCGTCAGAGTCGGCCAGTTTCAGGTCGTCGTTGGTGTTGGTGAAGGTGGCGTTGACACCCATCTTCAGCCACGACTTCAGCTGGGCGTCGATGTTGGCACGCACCGACAGACGGTCGAACTTCGAGCCGATGATCGTACCCTCCTGGTTCATGTAGCCCGCCGATACGTAGTATTGCATCTTGTCGCTACCGCCCTGTGCACTAATCTGGTGAGAGTGCTGGATGGCGGTTTGGAAGACGGCGTCCTGCCAGTTCGTACCCTTGCCCAGCAGCGAGGGGTCGGCCAGGTTGGCGTCGGCCTGCAGCTCGCCCTGGTTCACCAGGTTGTTGTAGAACTCGGCATACTCGCGCAGGTTCATCATGTCCAGGCGCTTCGTCTGGCGGTTCACGGCCATCATGCCGTTATACGAGAACTTGGCGTCGCCGGCCTTACCGTGCTTCGTCGTGATGAGCACAACGCCGTTAGCACCCTGTGCGCCGTAGATGGCCGTGGCCGAGGCATCCTTCAGAATCTCCATCGAGACAATGTCCGCAGGGTCGATGGTCGACAGCGGCGAGATGGTCGACACCGAGCCGTTGCCCAGAGCGTCGCCCAGACCGTAGGAGGCACCGCTCTGTCCACCGCTCTGGACGATGACGCCGTCGATGACGTAGAGCGGCTCGGCGTTGGCGTTGATGGTGGCGGTACCACGCACGCGGATGGACGACGACGAGCCCGGGGCACCAGAGGTCTGTACGGCGGTGACACCGGCGGCGCGGCCCTGCAGCGACTGGTCGAGAGAGGTGATGATAGACCCCTTCATGGCCTGCTCGCCCAGTGAGACGGAGGCACCGGAGATGTCCGACTTCTTCATTGTACCGTAACCGACAACCACCACTTCCTCCAACGACTTCGTGTCAGGCTGCAGTGTTACGTCGATTAGCCGGCCCTGCACCCGGCGCTGCTGGGTAAGATAGCCCACATACGAGAACTCGAGCGTTGCGCCCTGGCGAACTGAGGCGATGCGGTAATGACCGTCGATGTCGGTGACACCACCGGATCCTTGACCTTGCACGATGACAGAGACGCCGATAAGCGGTTCGCCTGTCTCGTCTGTCACCGTACCTTCCACCGTCAGATTCTGGGCAAACGCCACATTGGGAATCAGGCAAATACACGCAAGAAGTCCCAATAGATAACATTTCATTTTGTTCATCTTCTGGTTTTTAATTAGTTAGTATTTGATGTTTTTCGTATTATTTGTAACGTTATAGTTCTTAGTTTCGGTGCAAAGTTAGTTACTTTCTGTGAAACTACCAAATAAAAACTTAAAAAAAATTCAATGCTTATTTATCTGTTGCCAAAAAAGCCCGCTGAAGTTTAGGCCGTCTCAAAAAAAAGTACTAACTTTGCGGCCAATTACTAAAAACGCAAAAACCCAAAACAAATGAGTAATACTTTGTTGAAAGAAAGAGCTTGCTCGAGCCGCGCGAGATGCCCCATGCCGAGACGCTGTACGTCATGCAGCTCATGGACGGCCTGCGCCGTCAGTGGGGCGTCAGTTACCCTATGGACGAATAAGGACAGAAGAAGAATAACTATGTTAAAGCAAGACAGAAGATTACTGACGCTGGCCGGCGCCCTGCTGCTGGCAGCGAGTGTGGCGGCCCAGGGAACGGTCGCTGACTATAAGCGCGCGTTTGCCACGCGCGGCAAGTACTCCGGCAAGATGGCGGGCGGCGACGTCAGCGTCCACCGCAAGTGGGGCGAGCCCCACAAGTTCTGGTACTCCGTGTTCGACGGCCGTGAGACCGTCTACAAGGAGGTCGACGCCGAGCAGAACACCGTGACGCTGCTGAAGGAGAACCCCCAGCCGCCGCGCCGCCCCGAGTGGCGCGGACCGCAGCGCCACTGGATGGAGGTGCCCGACGAGAAGGACGGCTTCCGCCGGTCGCCTGCCGACTCGACGCTCACCATCTTCCACCGTGCCGACAATCTCTGGACGCGCCGCGGCGGCGTAGAGCGCCCGCTGACCACCGACGGCGACTCCACCTATTATTATTCCGCGTGGGGCACCTTCTCGCCCGACGGCCGTTACTACGCCACCGTGCGCATCAAACCCGCCCCGAAGCACTACGTCTACTACGTGGAGTCGAGTCCGCAAAACCGCGTCGAGCCCATTCTCCACCGCCAGGAGTACGCCAAGCCCGGCGACTCTCTGAACTACCGCGTGCCCGTCGTCGTCGATGTCGAGACGGGGCGCGTCGTCGAGCCCTCCACTGAGCTCTTCGCCCGCCAGTATCAGGTGTCGGCACCCGTGTGGGACGCCGACGGGCGCACGCTGACCTTCACCTACAACGAGCGCGGCCATAAGGTCTACCGCCTACTGGAGCTCGACGTGGCCACGGGCCGCGTGCGTACACTCATCGAGGAGACCAACGCCAAGTACGTCAACTACAACCGCCTCTACCGCCACGACTTTGCCGACGGGCGCTACATACTCTGGACCAGCGAGCGCGACGGCCGCAACCACATCTACCTCTACGACCGCCGGAAGGCCCGCCTCGTCAGGCAGGTCACCAAGGGCGAGTTCTACGTGCGCGACATTCAGCGCGTCGACGAGAAGGCGGGGCTCGTCTACTTCTCGGCCTGCGGCATGGACCCGCAGGAAGACCCCTATCACGTACATTATTATAATATAGGCATCGACGGGCGCCACCTGAAGCAGCTCACCCCCGAGCCGGGCCACCACAGCGCCACCTTCACCGACGACATGGCCTACCTCATCGATACCTACTCAACCGTAGCCACGCCGCCCGTCACCGTGCTCCGCTCGGGGCGCGACGGCCGCGTGCTGCGCACCCTCGAGACCGCCGACATCAGCCGTCTCAAGGCTGAGGGCTGGACGGCGCCCGAGGTGTTCGTGGCTCCCGGCCGCGACGGCGTCACCCCGATGTGGGGGCTCATCCGCCGTCCCTCAAACTTCGACCCTGCCAAGAAGTACCCCGTCATCGAGTACATCTACAGCGGCCCCGGCGACCAGTACGTGCCGAAGTCGTTCACGCCGTGGATATGGGCCATGGACGACCTTGCCGAGCTGGGCTTCATCGTCGTCCAGCTCGACGCCATGACCACCTCGTTCCGTACCCGCCAGTTCGAGGAGGTGTGCTATAAGAACCTGAAGGACGCCGGCCTGCCCGACCGCATAGCGTGGATACGAGCCGCCGCCCGTAAGTACCCCTATATCGACATCGACCGCGTGGGCATCTATGGCTGCTCGGCCGGCGGACAGAACGCGATGGCCGCCGTGCTCTGGCATGGCGACTTCTACAAGGCTGCCTATGCCGCCTGCGGCTGCCACGACAACCGTATGGACAAGATCTGGTGGAACGAGCAGTGGATGTCGTACCCCGTTGACTCCACCTACGCGGCGTGCTCGAACGTCGAGAACGCCTGGCGCCTGGAGCGTCCGCTGATGCTCGTCGTCGGCGAGATGGACGACAACGTCGACCCGGCCTCGACGATGCAGGTCGTCGCCGCCCTTGAGCGGGCCGGCAAGGACTTCGAGCTGGTGGTCATTCCCGGGGCCCGCCACACGATGGGCGAGACCTACGGCGAGCACAAGCGCTACGACTTCTTCGTGCGCCACCTGCTCGGCGTTGAGCCGCCGCGGTGGGGCGATCTGCGGCGGTGATCTCCTTTACTACGAATTGTACGAATTATTCGAATTATAGTTATGGATATGAAGAAAACGATGATGCTGTTGCTGCTGAGCCTGTGCGTGTCCGGACAGGCCGCGGCCCAAGTCTCCTTCGGCCACGCCGAGCGACTGAACGACGGCTGGCGGTTCCTGCGCGTCGACACCGCGTGGAACGTCCGCGAGACTCCCGACATGAAGGACCCCGGATTCGACGACTCCCGCTGGCGGCGCGTCACGCTGCCCCACGACTGGGGCGTCGAGCAGCCCATGTCGCCCGACATGGGCTCCTGCCAGGGCTACCTGCCCGGCGGCATCGCCTGGTATAGAAAGAATCTCCCCCTCCAGTCGGAGGGGGCCGGGGGGAGGCTCTTCGTCTACTTCGAGGGCGTCTATAACCACTCCGAGGTCTACCTCAACGGCCGTCTGCTCGGCCGCCGCCCCAGCGGCTTCGCCTCGTTCATGTACGACCTGACGCCCCACCTCAGCGCCGACGGGCCGAACGTGCTCGCCGTCCGCGTAGACCATTCTCAGGAGCGCGACTCGCGCTGGTACACCGGCTCGGGCATCTATCGCGACGTGTGGCTCGTCAGCGCCCCCGAGGTCCATCTGGCCCAGTGGGGCACCGCCTACCGCCTCGTCAGCATCAACGACCGCAAGGCCGTGGTCGACGTCGATATCGAGACCGCCGACGATCGCGCCGACAAGACGCCCGTCACGCTCAAGGCCACCGTCACGTTGAGCGACGCCCAGGGTAGGGTAGTGGCCACGACCACGACAGCCATCGGTGCGCAGGACAAGAAGACCGTCCGCCTGACCGTCGGCAGCCCCCGGCGCTGGACGCTCGACGAGCCTTACCTCTACACGCTGACCACCAAGCTCGACAATGGCGACCAGAGCGTCGTCCGCGCCGGACTGCGCACGCTCGACTTCTCGCCCGACCGGGGCTTCGCCCTCAACGGCCGGTGGATGAAGGTCAAGGGCGTCTGCGTCCACGACGACGCCGGCGTGCTCGGCACCGCCGTCCCCGCCGAGGTGTGGCGCCGCCGCGTGCGCCAGCTGAAGTCCATCGGCGTCAATGCCCTGCGCATGAGCCACAACCCGCATGCCCCCGCCCTCTACGACATCTGCGACGAGGAGGGCATGCTCGTCATGGACGAGGCCAGCGACGAGTGGGAGTTCCCCAAGCGCAAGTGGCTCAAGGGCTGGAACCAGGGCGCGCCCGGCTATGAGGGCACCTACACCTACTTCGAGGAGTGGATTGAGCGCGACGTGGCCGACATGGTGCGCCGCGACCGCTGCCACCCCTGCGTCTTCCTCTGGTCGATCGGCAACGAGGTCGACTATCCCAACGACCCCTATTCGCACCCCGTGCTCGACGGCGACGGCAGCTTCACGCAGCCCGTCTACGGCGGCTACAAGCCCTCGCAGCCTAACGCCGAGCGCATAGGCCGCATCGCCCAGCGCCTGGCCGCCGTGGTGAAGGCCATCGACACGTCGCGCCCCACCACCGGCGCACTGGCCGGTGTGGTCATGTCCAACGAGACGGCCTACCCCGGGGCCATCGATGTCGTGGGCTATAACTACACCGAGAGCCGCTACGACGAAGACCACAAGAAGTACCCGCGGCGCATCATCTACGGCTCGGAGAACCGCCACGACCTCGACGCCTGGCGCGCCGTGCGCGACAAGCAGCACATCTTCGGGCAGTTCCTTTGGACGGGCATCGACTACCTCGGCGAGAGCGGCGTGTGGCCTGCCCGCGGCAGCAGTGCCGGCCTGCTCGACCTGGCGGGTCAGCGCAAGCCCCAGGCCTGGTATCGCGCCGCACTCTGGAGCGAGCAGCCCGTCTGCTATATCGGCACGGCGGCCCACTGGGGCGCCCCCGGGCGGAACGGACAGCCGGGGCGTGGCGGCCGCAACAGGGACGGCGGACCGCAGGTGTCGCCCTACGCCCCCGACGTGTGGAACTACGAGCCCGGCCAGCGCGTGCGCGTGCTCTGCTACACCAATGCGCCGTCGGCCCGGCTGCTGCTCAACGGCCAGCCCGTCAACGCCGACTTCCAGCGCGACGAGCGCACCGATATCCTCTACTGCGACATCGACTACCAGCCTGGGACGCTGCGCTGCGAGGCCTCTAACGGCGCCGTCTACGAGCTGACCACCAGCAAGCAGCCCAGCGCCCTGCGCCTGACTACCGACTCGCTGGCCCACGTCTTTGTCGAGGCCGTCGACGAGAACGGCGTGCCCGTCAGGGTGGCCGACCAGGAGGTGACGCTCACCGTCCGCGGCGGCCGTCTGCTGGGCCTTGAGAACGGCAACATACAGAACAACCACTCGCCGCGCCGTGCGCCCGACTACCGGCCTCAGAGCCGTCTCCGCCTCTACGGCGGACGGCTGGTGGGCTACGTCGAGCCTACCGGCGAGCAGGCGGTCACCGTCCGTGCGTCGGCGCCCTTCCTGCAGTCGGCTGAACTGACATTCCAACCCAAAAAACATTAAGACCATGACACTGAAAGACTATCTTTCTACAAACGACCGTTTCGCCGCCAACAGCGGCTGCGTACTTGAGGAAATCGGCGACGGCTACGCCCGCGCCACACTGCAGGTGACCACTGAGCACCTTAACGCCGGCGGCGTCTGTCAGGGCGGCGTCTACTTCACCCTGGCCGACATCGCCATTGCCGCCGTGATGAACAGCCACGGCCAGCTGACCTTCGGCGTCGAGAACAACATCGTCTACGTCAAGAGCGTCAAGGCCGGCGACCGGCTGACGGCTGAGGCCCGCGAGGTGGTGAACCACCACAAGCTGCCCTACGTCGACGTGCGTATCACCAACGGCGCGGGCGAGCTGTGCTGCATCGTGACCGGCATTGGCTACCGAAAGCAGACCCCGATGCCGGTGGACTGAAAGCTGTAGGCGCGCACAATGTTAAAATCTGAATTTTTCTGCTAAAAAGCTTGGAGGTTAGCAGGGAAAGTGCTATTTTTGCCCCCGATAAGACTATTTATCTGCAGTTGCAGACCACCTTATCGAATATAGTTTGTGGATGGCAGCGTCCTGCGCCATCCACATTTTCTTTGTCGGCCCATGATGTTGATCAGCCGTCGGCGGTCAGCAGAAACGCGGCGGGTTTTTGTCAAGACGTGGCGGGTTTTTGTCAAGACGCGGCGGGTTTTTGTCATAGCGTGGCGGGTTATGAAGATTCACCGCCAGTGAATAATTCCCGCGAGCCTCCCCGCTGTTGGCGGCCATGCCTTCTCCTGATATATATAGTTGTTATTTGCACATTTCAACCCGCACTTCCCACACATCCCTCACCCAGGCAGGTGCGGGAAGTGTGGGAAGTGCGGGTTGTTTCCTGTGATTGGCAATCCAGGGGCTCAGGCCGAGGACACCGTTGAGCAGACCTCCCACGAGATAGGAGACGAAGACCCAGGTGGAAATGCGCCGCAGGGGGGTTATACGAACGAGGTGAGGTCGGCCTCGGCGATGAACTTCAGGTTGTTCTTCATGATGGTCTCGCGGGCCTGCTCGGCATTGTCGGTGCGGAAGATGAGTATGCCCTTGCCGTCGAGCAGGAACGAGTACATGTAGGTGATGCTGATGCCGGCCTGCGAGAACGTCTCAATGGCGTCGGCGGCACGGCCGGGCACGTTGTCGAGCTCGAGGGCGAAGACGTCGCTCAGGGCGACGGCCACGCCGGCCTTCTTCAGCTCGTCGTAGGCGCGCATGGGCTCGCTGCAGATGAGTCGGTAGATGCCATACTCTGCCGTGTCGGCAATGGTTGAAGCGATGATCTGGATGCCAGACTGCTTCAGGACCTCGAGCACCTTGATGAGCGTGCCCGAACGGTTCTCGATAAAGATGGAAAGCTGATTGATTGTCATGTTGGTTCTCAATTTACAGATTTACTATTTTCGTTTTTATTATTGGTAGACTTTACGCTTGTCGACGACGCGCACGGCCTTGCCCTCGCTGACGGGCAGCGTGCCGCGCGAGACGAGGCGCACGATGGGCGTGAGCAGGATTTCGTCCTTCAGGGCGCGGGTAATGCTCTTGGTGAGCTTCTCGAGAGCGGCGTAGTCGTCGGTACCCTCGGCCAGCTCGACCTCGACGGTCATGTTGTCGTTGTTCTCGTCGGTGGTCAGGGTGATGAGGTAGTTGTTGCCCAGCTGCGGGAACTGCATCAGGATCTTCTCAATCTGAATGGGGAAGATGTTGACGCCGCGCAGCACCATCATGTCGTCGCTGCGGCCGCGCATACGGTCAAGGCGCACGTGGTTGCGGCCGCAGGGGCACGAGCGGCCCAGGACGCGCGTCAGGTCGCGCGTGCGGTAGCGCAGCAGGGGCATGGCCTCGCGGCAGAGGGTGGTGAGCACGAGCTCGCCGATTTCGCCGTCGGGCACTGGCTCGAGCGTCTCGGGGTCGACAATCTCTACGATGTAGTAGTCTTCCCAGAAGTGGAGGCCGTTCTGCTCGGGGCACTCGAAGCCCACGCCGGGGCCGCACATCTCAGACATGCCGAACGAGTTGTAGGCCTTGACGCCCATCATCTGCTCGATGCGCTGGCGCTGCTCCTCGCTGTGGGGCTCGGCGCCGATGGCGAGCACCTTGAGCTTCGTGTCGCGTCGGGGGTCGACGCCCTCCTGCTGCATCACCTCGTAGAGTCGTGTGACGTACGAGGGCACGGCGTGGATGGCGGTGGTGCCGAAGTCCTTGATGAACTTAATCTGGCGCAGCGAGTTGCCGGCGGCGGCGGGCACGGTGAGCATGCCTAAGCGCTCGGCGCCGTACTGGAAGCCCAGTCCGCCGGTGAACATGCCGTAGCCCGATGAGTTCTGGAACACGTCGTCGGGGCGCAGGCCCACCATCCAGAGGTTG
>CAMOKH010000082.1 GCA_946617675.1 uncultured Prevotellaceae bacterium
GCACCCCAGAGCTGCTCGATCGGGTCGTTGGGGAAGTCCTTGCCGGTACGCTCCTTGATAGCCTGCTTGAACAGCACGACCAGCTTTTTCAGCTCGTCGACGCTCAGGTCCTTGTCGAGTTTCACGCCACGCTCCTCCTTCACCTTCTCGATGATTTCCTCAAACGGGTCGATGTCAGTCTTGTTGACGGGCTTCATCTCGAGCACCACGTCGCCGTACATCTGGACGAAGCGGCGATAGCTATCGTAAACGAAGTGGGGGTTATTAGTCTTCTTCACCATACCCTCGGCCACCTCGTCGTTCAGACCAAGGTTCAGGATAGTATCCATCATACCGGGCATAGAAGCACGGGCACCCGAGCGTACAGAGACCAACAGGGGATTCT
Organism: uncultured Prevotellaceae bacterium; assembly: GCA_946617675.1. Lineage (GTDB taxonomy): Bacteria > Bacteroidota > Bacteroidia > Bacteroidales > Bacteroidaceae > Prevotella. Next base: position 386 of record CAMOKH010000082.1, read on the forward strand.
CCTTGTCGCCGAACTTCGAGTTCATCAGCACCTCGATGTGCTTCACGGCTGCCATCACGTCGTCGTTCAGCAGTTCCATAATCTTCTGCTGTCCCACCTGATAGTACTCGTTGCAGCAGTCGGTGGTGATGGTGAAGCCCGGGGGTACGGGCACTCCGATGAGGTTCATCTCGGCCAGGTTAGCACCCTTTCCACCGAGCTCCTCACGCATTTTTGCATTACCTTCGGCCTTACCGTTGCCGAAGAGGTAAACTCTCTTTTGACTCATACGTTTGTTGATGTTTTTATTACGTTAACTATAATAAGTTTATTTTTTAGTTGTGCAAAGATAGTACTTTTTCTGCACACTGCAAAAGAAAATGGACAGAATTTTCGTCCCGCCCGTCGTTTTTAGTTTTTTTAAGTAACTGCCGCCTGTTATAACAAGCCGCGTCAAAATTTTCGCGTTAAATGTTCGTTTAAGTCACAAAAACTTCGTAACTTTGCCGCGCGAATAACATAAAACCCTAAATAACGCAAAAATTATGAACGAACAGCAAGTGATGAAGCCATACGTGATTGGCTTGGACTTAGGAGGCACGAACTCCGTGTTTGGAATTGTCGACGCCCGCGGCGAGATAAAGGCCACGACTGCCATCAAGACCGGCGGCTACACTTCGGCCGAAGCCTACGTTGACGCCAGTGTCGAAGCCCTGCAGGTCATTATCGAACAGGTGGGCGGTCTGGAGAAGATTAAGGCTATGGGCATCGGTGCGCCCAACGGCAACTACTATAACGGCACCATCGAGTTTGCGCCCAACCTGCCTTGGGCCCACGATAATGTCGTGCCCCTGGCCAAGATGTTCAGCGACCGTCTGGGAGGCATTCCCGTGGCACTGACCAACGACGCTAATGCTGCCGCCCTGGGCGAGATGGTCTACGGCGTTGCCCGCGGCATGAAGAACTTCATCGTCATTACCTTAGGTACAGGCGTGGGTAGCGGCATCGTGGTGAACGGCCAGCTGCTCTACGGCCACGATGGCTTCGCCGGCGAGCTGGGTCACGTCACGATGGTACGCGGCGCTGAGGGTCGCAGCTGTGGCTGTGGCCGTAAGGGCTGCCTTGAAGCTTACTGCTCGGCAACGGGTGTGGCCCGTACTGCCCGTGAGATGCTGGCAACGACCACACGGCCGTCACTCCTTCGCGAGATGAAGCCTGAGGACATCACGTCGCTCGACGTGTCGATAGCCGCCGGAAAGGGCGACGAGCTTGCCAACGAGATTTACGAGTTCACGGGCCACATGCTTGGCGAAGCCTGCGCCGACTTCGCCGCCTTCTCCTCACCCGAGGCATTCATCTTCTTCGGCGGCATGGTAAAGGCCGGCGAACTGATCATGAAGCCCATCCGCGAGGCTTACGACCAGCACGTGATGAAGATTTTCCGCGGCAAGGCCCAATTCCTCGTCAGCGGTCTCGACGGCGCCTCGGCTGCCGTTCTCGGGGCCTCGGCCATCGGGTGGGAAATTTAGAGCCCACCCAAGCCCTCCCCAAGGGAGGGGAGTTTTATGAGAAGAAATTATAAAGGATTTATTTTTGATATGGAAAAGAAACTATTATTAGGCGACGAGGCCATTGCCTTAGGAGCACTGCACGCCGGGTTGTCAGGTGTTTACGCCTACCCGGGCACGCCGTCTACAGAGATTACCGAGTTTATTCAGGGTAACGCCTTAGCCCGCGAGCGCGGCGTACACAGCCGCTGGAGCACCAACGAGAAGACGGCTATGGAGGCCGCACTGGGCATGTCGTTCATGGGCAAGCGTTCGATGGTCTGCATGAAGCATGTAGGCCTGAACGTCTGTGCCGACCCCTTCGTCAACAGCGGCATGACGGGCGTCAACGGTGGCGTCGTGGTACTTGTTGCCGACGACCCGTCGATGCACTCCTCACAGGACGAGCAGGACTCGCGCTTCTACGGCAAGTTCGCACTCATACCGACCTTTGAGCCGTCGAACCAGCAGGAGGCTTACGACATGATGGCCGTGGCCTTCGACTACTCCGAGCGCATAAAGTTGCCCGTGCTGATGCGTGTCACCACCCGCATGGCCCACTCGCGCGCCGTCGTCGAGTGTGTCGACACCCCACGCCAAGAGAATGAGCTCAACTACGCCGCCGAGGCCAAGAACTGGGTCCTGCTGCCCGCCAATGCCCGCCGCCGCAACGACTTCGTCACGGCACAGCAGGCCGAGCTGGAGGCTGACGCCGAGAAGTCTACCTATAATAAATACGCGGAGGGCACCGACAAGTCACTGGGCATCCTGGCAAGCGGCATAGGCTACAACTACGTCATGGAGTGCTTCCCCGGCGGTTGCCCCTACCCTATCCTCAAGATCTCGCAATACCCGCTGCCTAAGCAGCAGGTGCGCCGCCTGCTGGCCGAGTGCCAGCGCGTGCTCATCGTCGAGGAGGGACAGCCCTTCATCGAAGACATGGTACGCGGTGTGTCCGAGAGTCAGAACATACTCGGCAAGCTTGACGGCACGCTGCCCCGCACGGGCGAACTCAACCCCGACCTCGTGAAGAAGGCCCTCGGCATGGAGCCCGACCAGTGCTTCGACCCCTGCAAGGACGTAGCCCCGCGCCCACCCGCACTCTGTCTGGGCTGCGGCCACCGCGACGTCTACGCCGCCCTGAACGAGGTGCTGCGCGAGTACGACAACCCGCGCGTCTTCGGCGACATCGGCTGCTACACGCTGGGTTTCCTGCCACCGTTCCACGCCATCCACTCGTGCGTTGACATGGGTGCCTCCATCACGATGGCCAAGGGTGCTGCCGACGCCGGCCAGTGGCCCGCCGTGGCCATCATCGGCGACTCAACCTTCACCCACAGCGGCATGACGGGCCTGCTCGACGCCATCAACGAGAATGCCGACATCACGGTCATCATCAGCGACAACCTGACGACGGGCATGACCGGTGGCCAGGACTCGGCCGGCACCAACAAGTTTGAAGCCATCTGCCGCGGACTGGGCCTCAGCGACGAGCATCTGCGCGTGGTTGTCCCCCTGCCTAAGAACATGCCCGAGATCACGCAGGCTATCCGCGACGAGATCAACTACCACGGCACGTCGGTCATCATCCCCCGCCGCGAGTGCATGCAGACCCTACAGCGCCACCTCAAGCAGAAGAAGGCTCAGGCCAAATAGTGCCCGAGCCTGCTCGCTTGTCTAAACAAGAAATCGAAAATCAGTAAACCCGAAATGAAGACAGACATCATACTTTGCGGCGTAGGCGGACAGGGCATCCTGTCGATAGCCACCATCATCGGTGAGGCCGCCATGAACGAGAACCTTTACATCAAGCAGGCCGAGGTACACGGCATGAGCCAGCGCGGCGGCGACGTGCAGTCGAACCTGCGC
>CAMOKH010000083.1 GCA_946617675.1 uncultured Prevotellaceae bacterium
GTTGCGCAGGATGTCGATGAGCAGGCGGTCGCTGGTGCAGCAGGGCTTGCCCTCGAAGCGCTGGTAGGCGCACATCACCTCGCGCACGTTACCTTTCTTTACAAGCGTCTTGAAGGCCGGCAGGTAGGTCTCCCAGAGGTCGCGGTTCGAGGGCTCGACGTTCATCGAGTGGCGCAGTGGCTCGGGGCCGCTGTGAACGGCATAGTGCTTGGCACAGGCGTGGGTCTTCAGGTAGTGCGGGTCGTTGCCCTGCATGCCGAGGACGGTCTGCAGTCCGAGCACGGCGTTCATGTAGGGGTCCTCGCCGCAGGTCTCCTGTCCGCGTCCCCATCGCGGGTCGCGGAAGATGTTCACGTTCGGGCACCAGAACGTCAGTTCCGGGTTGCCGGGGTAGTAGGTGACGCCCTGCGGCACGTTAAACTGGTTGTGGTCGGAGCGGTTCCAGTTGGCACGGGCCTCGTCGCTCACCTGCGAGAAGACGTCGTAGACCAGCTGGGCGTTGAAGGCTGCCGCCATGCCGATGGGCTGTGGGTAGACGGTGTAGCCGCCCTGGCGCACGCCGTGGCAGGCCTCGCTCCACCAGTTGTAGCTGGGGATGCCGAGTCGGTCGACGGATGCCGACTTGTTCATCATCAGTCCCACCTTCTCGTCGGGCTTGAGCATGCCGAGCAGGCTCTCTACGCGCTGGGCGGTGGGCATCTCTGGGTTCTGCCAGGGGTATTTCTCCTGAGCTGTCGTGTTGGTTAAGGCAAGGGTGGCTGTCAGCGCCACTAGTACGGTTTTTTTCATACTTGGTTGTTAATATAGGTTTGTTTCGTTCGTTGATTCTCTTTGTAGACAGGGAGTTCAAGGAGTTCAGGGAGTTCAAGGAGTTCAGGACATTACCTGACATCCTTTAGAAGCCGCCGCCGGGGAATCCTCCGCCGAAGCCGCCGCCGCCACCGCCGCGACGTCCGCCGCCGCCGAAGCCGCCACCGCCGCCGAAGCCTGGGAACTGTGGGTCGGGCTGCTTCTTGATGTCAAGCAGCATCTTTACCAGGGCGCGCCGGCGCTGGGTCCAGGTGGGGTAGTCGTCGGCCTTGAGCGTGTTGATGCTGAAGCCGGGCATCTGCATGCCGCCACCGCCGCCGCCCATGAAGTCCATCGAGCTGGTGGTGATGATGCAGGGCTTGGCCTTGCCGTCGGCAATGAGCCGGTCGGTAATGGCGTCGGCACCGCCCAGCTTGAACCAGCTCTCCATCGTGTCGCCCTCGCCGGGGACGAGCTGTATGAAGACGGGAATGGTGCGGCCGTTGCGCGGCATGGGCGAGGTGTACCACGCCTCCTGTCGCTCCAGGTCGTAGCCTACGCGGCCGTGCTCGATGTCGCCCTGCGAGGCGAAGTTGAAGGGCGACCTGGGGTTGTCGGCCACGCTGAACTTGAAGCCCTTGTCGGGCGAGAGGTACATGTTGCTGGGGTCGGCCACGGGCGTGCCGTCGACGACGAAGCAGTATTTGAACGTCTCGAACAGATACTCGTGCAGGGTGGCCGACCAGACGCCGTCAGAGTCGCGCACCATCGCCATGTTCACCGGCAGCATCTCGCAGGCCACCTCAACGCTCTTGGCGTCGGGGGCCTTGAAGCGGAAGGTGATGCCCTCGTCGGTGTACTCCGGCGAGACGATGGGCCGCGGGAACAGGCGGGCCATCACGCCGGGCGTGAACTGCTGCTCCTTGCCGGTCTTGGCGGGGGCGGGCTTGGCCGCCTTCATGGCTGCCTCGGCCGCCTTCTTGTTGAACAGCAGGGGCAGGGTCTTGGCCAGGAAGTACTTGGCGTTCATCCACGTGTGGCCGTACTTGTCGGTGGTGAACTCCTTCACCGAGGTGATGCCCTTCTGGTCGAGGAACTCCATGTAGTCGCGGGCGTTGCCGTAGAGGAAGTCGTCGGTGCCCACGCCGAGCCAGAAGAGGTGAATCTTCTTGTTCGTCGCCTCGGCATCGTCGTAGACCTTGGGCAGGGTGGTCGACGTGAACGAGCTGTAGGAGCAGAGGTACGAGAACTTGTCGAGATTGGTCAGCCCTATCGACAGCGCCTGGTTGCCGCCGCGCGAGAAGCCGCCGATGGCGCGGTTGTCGGCACCGTTAGCCGTGCGGTAGTTCTTCTCGATGTAGGGCATCAGGTCGTTGACGAGGTCCTTGCTGAAGACGTCGCCGCCGAACTGCGTCTGGGGGGCCGTCCAGCCGCCGCCCGCACTGGGGGGCAGCAGCTTCGTCGGGTTGCCGTAGGGCAGCACGACGATCATCTCCTTGGCCAGCTTGTCAGCAATGAGGTTGTCGAGGATGTAGTTGATGCGCCCCACCTTATAGTAGACCTCCTCGGTGTCGGTGGTGCCGCTGATGCAGTAGAACACGGGGTACTTCTTCTGGTCGCCCATGTTGAACGCCATGCCCATCGTGTTGTAGCTTGGCGGCAGGTAGACGACGGCGTTGTTGGTGGCGCCGAGGCTCTTCGAGTAGTAGTGGATGTACTCCACCCGGCCGTGGGGCACGTCGCGGATGTCGTGCGGCAGTGTGCCGTCCTTCGCCTTGACCTCGAGCAGGCTGTTCTTGAAGCCCTCGTTGGGGAAGTACTGCGGGTTTTCGGGGTCCATCACGCTGATGCCGTCGACGATGTAGCAGTAGGGGTACATGTCGGGGGCCACCGGTCCGAGCGTTACCGTCCATAGTCCGTCGGCCCCGCGGGTCATCTCCTTTCGTCCGGCAAACTGGGCATCCACGAGTACCGTCCTTGCCGAGTCGTTCTTGTAGCGGAACGTCACTGTCCCGTCAGCGTTGCACTGCGGCTGTGCGTTTGCGCCCGCAGCGCAGACCATTGTCATCAGACATAGAAATAGCTTCTTCATAGTCGTATGTAATAAGTTGATAATAATCTGTGCAGCAAAGATAAGCAAATTATTCCAATGTTCTGCTATTCTTTAATCTTTTTTTGTTTTATACCCCCATTTTGTGACAAGCGGAAAACATTGTGAAACATTTGGCGGGTGCTGATCGCCGTTTCTTTTGTACCTTTGTAGCCAAATTAAACCCGTTATGAAAATGAAGAAGAACTTACTGTTGATTGTGATGCTGATGCTGTCGGCGACGACCGAGGCCGACGTCTTTCCGTTCGGGAAAGGCAGCCTGACCGTGACCACCGTGGCTCGTAATGCCGTGAGGATTCAGTACGCCGAGGGCCAGGCCGCCAGCGACCTGCCCGACTGGCTGTACGTGAAGCACGACGCCGTGAAGTCGAAGGACGTCAAGGTCGACGTCGACCAGCGCCGACTGACGGTCACCGTGCGCCACCGCGGCAAGGCCGTGTTCACCGCCAACCGCCACCAGCTTGTCGGCGGCGAGGCCACGCTGAGCTTCGCCTCGCCCCGCGACGAATACCTCTGCGGCCTGGGACAGTTCCAGGACGGCTATGCCAACGTGCGCGGCCTGAGCCGGCGGCTGACGCAGGTGAACACCCAGATCAGCCTGCCCATGCTGCTCTCGAGCAAGGGCTACGGCGTGCTGTGGAACAACTACGGGCTGGTAGACTTCAACCCCTGCGACCGCAGCGTCAGGCTCGTCCGGCGCGAGGGCGAGGGAGCCAGCGAGGTCGTCAACGTCACCACCACCGAGGGCGGCCGCCAGGAGGTGCGCCGCCGCAACGTCTACGAGGCCACCATCGACGTGAGCGCCGCCGGCGACTACGCCCTGCTGCTCGACGTCGGCCAGAAGATGGCGCGGCGCCACAACCTCGTGATCGACGGCCGCACGGTCATCGACATGCAGAACACGTGGCTGCCGCCTACCACCTCGGCCATCGTCAGCCTGACGGCAGGCCGCCACACCGTGACCGCCGAACTCTCGCGCGGCGACGCCCCCGTGCTGTACTACGGTCGGGTGAAGGACGAGACCACCTTCCGCTCGCCCGTGGCCACCCAGGTTGACTACACCGTGTTCGTCGGTTCGGCCGACGACGTCATTGCCACCTACCGCGAGCTGACCGGGCCCTGTCCGCTGATGCCCTCGTGGGCGCTGGGCTATATCCACTGCCGCGAGCGCTTCCACTCGCAGCAGGAAATTCTCGAGACGGCCAACCGCTTCAGGCAGGAGCAGCTGCCCGTCAGCGTCATCGTGCAGGACTGGCAGTACTGGGGCAAGTACGGCTGGAACTCCATGCGCTTCGACGAGGAGCACTATCCCGACCCGAAGGCGCTGACCGACAGCCTGCACAAGATGGACATCCGACTGATGGTCAGCGTATGGTCGAAGATCGACAAGAACTCAGAGGTGGGCCGCGAGATGGTGGCCGCCAACCGCTACATTCCCGGCACCGACTGGATAGACTTCTTCAACCCCGAGGCGGCTGCCGACTACTGGCGCAACTTCGCCCAGCGCCTCGTGCCACTCGGCATCGACGCCTGGTGGCAGGACGCCACCGAGCCTGAGAACGACGACCTGGCAGGCCGGCGCGTGAACAACGGCCGGTGGGCCGGCGAGCAGGTGCGCAACGTCTATCCGCTGCTGGTCAACAAGACCGTCTACGAGGGTCTGCTCGGCGCGGGCGTCGAGCGGCCGATGATACTGACCCGCTGCGGCTTCCCCGGCATCCAGCGCTACGGCTCGGCCCTGTGGAGCGGCGACGTGGGCAACGACTGGGAGACGCTGCGCCGCCAGATCGTTGCGGGCCTGGGCGTCCAGGCTGCCGGCGTGCCCTGGTGGACCTACGATGCCGGCGGCTTCTTCCGGCCCGCCGACCAGTACACCAACCAGGACTACATCGAGCGCATGCTGCGCTGGATTGAGGTCAGCGTCTACCTGCCGCTGATGCGCGTCCACGGCTACATGAGCAACACCGAGCCGTGGAACTACGGCCCCGAGGCGCAGCAGATCATCGCCGACTGTCTGAAGGAGCGCTATAAGCTGCTGCCCTATATCGAGGAGTGCGCCGGGCGCATAGCCAGTGAGGGCTACACGCTGATGCGACCGCTGCTGTTCGACTTTGCCGACGACCCCGTGGCCCTGCAGCAGAAGTATGAGTATATGTTCGGCCCCAAGCTGCTCGTCAGCCCCGTCACCGAGCCGGGCGTCACCGAGTGGAAGACCTACCTGCCGAAGAACCGCGGCGGATGGGACGACTACCGCACCGGCCGCCACTACGCCGGCGGGCAGACCGTCACCACCGCCGTCGACAAGGGCCACATTCCCGTGTTTGTCAGGAAGTAAGTACACGACATTGTTAAAATAACAACCATGATGAAACGACTATTTTTCTCTGCGGTGCTGCTGGCCACCGCGCTCGTAGGAGCACAGGCCGACGTCGATCCGAACTTCTACATCTACATCTGCTTCGGACAGTCGAACATGGAGGGTAACGCCCAGCCCGAGGCCGTCGACAAGACGGGCGTCGACAAGCGATTCCAGCTGTTGGCGACCTGTAACTTCAGCAGTCCGTCGCGGAAGATGGGCAACTGGTACGTGGCCACGCCCCCGCTGGTGAGCCCCAACGGCGGGCTCGGCCCCTCTGACTACTTCGGGCGGATGATGGTCGAGAGCCTGCCCGAGGAGGTGCGCGTCGGCGTCATCCCCGTGGCCATGGGCGGCTCGCCCATCGAGATGTTCGACAAGGACAAGTACAAGCAGAAACTGCAGCAGAACCCCAATGAGTGGTGGGCCACGCTGGCCAAGAACCACTACGGCGGCAATCCCTACGGACGCATCATCGAGATGGCCAAGAAGGCCCAGCAGGTGGGCGTCATCAAGGGCATACTGCTGCACCAAGGCTGCTCGAACAACGGCGACCCCAACTGGCCCAACATGGTGAAGAAAATCTACACCGACATGCTGAAGGACCTCAGCCTCGGCGCCGACACCGTGCCCCTGTTCGTCGGCGAGACGCTGCGTCAGGACCAGGGCGGCTCATGCTTTGCCCATAACACCCAGGTGGCACGTATGCCCTCAGTGGTCAAGACCAGCCACGTCATCAGCTCAGAGGGGTGCCCCGGCAACGGCCAGGACCCCTGGCACTTCAATGCCCTGGGCTACCGTATCATGGGCAGCCGCTACGCCGCCGAGGCGCTCTACACCCTGGGCGCGCAGTATCCCTGCTTCTCGTTCCACAACTACGACCTGATGGTAAACAAATACTGCACCTACGCCGAGAAGACCCGCACGCTGACCATCAACTCTGGCGGCACGGGCATCGCCGCCTGGAGCTATCCGCATTTCGCCGACTGGTCGGCCTATAAGTACTTGGTCGTCAAGCTGAAACAACCCCAGGAGGTCGGTGCCGAGGTCTGGCTGTACGGCAAGAGCAAGACCCTCGCTTACCGCGACACCATCAACGACCGCACCACCGTGGTCATCGACCTGCAGAACCTCAGGTACAATAACAAGCAGATGGACCCCTCGGCGGTCTACAAGATGATATTCCGCGCCCCCAAGGCGGGTAAGATCGTCTTCGACGACGTCTTCCTCTCAAACGACGACCAGTACGCCCCCAGCGTCACCGCCGTCCGCAGCATCGACGCCGCCGCGCCCTTCCGCGCCCCGCTCTATTCGCTCGACGGCCGCCTTGCTGACCCGAAGGCCCTGAAGCCCGGTGTCTACATCCAGGGCGGCAGGAAGTTCGTCGTCAGGTAACAAAAGCTTATTTTTCGTCTGTCCGTCACCATCGCGCTGGCTGACTGGTAGTCAGCGCGATGGTGACGGATTTTTTATTGAATTCGCTTGCGGACCTTTCCGCCGACGCGCTCGATGATGAGTCCGCGCTGGCGGGACGAACCCTTGACGGCGGTGCCGTCGAGGCGGTACGTGCCGTCGGCTGCCGTTGGTGCCCTGGGGGCGGCAATGGCGTCGGGCAGTGCGTCGCTGAACTGCCACCAGTCGAAGTAGAGATTGGTGCCCTCGGTGCAGACGAAGTAGACGTTCTTGACGCCTGAGAAGACGGCGGGGTCGATCTCGACGCTGGTCGTGGTGTAGACCGTCGAGGCCAGGCTGACGGTGGCGGCGGGCTTGGCCGTCCGAGTGCCCAGGCGAATCTCGATCGTTCCAGAGCCCTTGGTGCGCAGCTTCACGCTTGCGGCGCCCTTGCTGCCGAAGTCCACCTTGCGCAGCTGGGTCCACGCGCCGGTCTTCATCTTGACCTGCAGTTCGCGCGAGGCGTCGTTGCCCAGCGAGCTGATGCTGGTGTTCTTGGTGATGTTGCTGAAGTCCTCGTAGCTGATGCCGCCGCAGGTGGCCATCGTCTCGGCCTGCTGCAGCACGTAGGGGTCGAGGCTGTCGACGGCGGCGACGCCCGTCTTCGTGAGCGTCATCTTGCCAATCTTCTGTGCCGACTCGTTCACCGTGGCCTTGTTCACGCCGATGGAGCGGAAGCCCGAGGCGCCGGTGTTCATGGCCGACTCGAGCAGGGTGGAGTGGTAGAAGAGGTAGTACGAGCCCTTGAACTTGTGGAGGTGGGTGTGGTTGTTGCCCCAGCCCATGCCGAAGTTACCCTCGTTGGGCACGTACTCGCCGCGGTACTCCCACGACTCGGGGTCGAGGGGCGTGTCGCTCACCATGTAGCACATGCTGCACGACGACGGGGCGGCCTGGCCGTTGCGGCCGGCGAACTTCGACCAGTCGTTGCGGTCGCTCCACGACGTGTTGTAGGTGTAGACGAAGCGGCCGCCGATGATGTTCAGCTCGCTGGCCTCGAAGAGGTAGGGGGCGGGCATGTTGACGGCCGTGCCGTCGAGGGCCGTCAGCGACGGCTTCAGGCGGGC
>CAMOKH010000084.1 GCA_946617675.1 uncultured Prevotellaceae bacterium
TATAGATTTATAGTCAATCATCCCCGCCTGACATCTTTGTTTTTTGACCATTCTTCGCTTTTTTTTGCCACTCAGCGAGAAAAAAGGGCGGAATCATTTGGCCGTTACACCTGTTATTTATAACTTTGCGCCCGCAAAGAGGAAGACTTCTATCATTATTTCAAATAACTTAATAACAAAACAAATGAAAAATTTTACTACTTTAAAGACGTTGCTCGTCGGGCTTTTTGCCATGGGGGCAACAAGTGCGTGGGCACAAGCCACAACTATCTACGAACGCGGCGGTGATGGTACTGCTTGGTCGGATGCTGACTTGACCGATTGGCCTTGCGATTATGCATCGCCGACTATCGATGGTGGGCTGAAAGTTGCTTCAAATAATGGTGGCTGGACCTGTACTAAGACCATCAAAACGACGGAGAATTCAATCGTGACGTTAAATGCGACCATAAAGACTGGTGGTGCATCCGGACGTAGCGGTTCATACGATTTTGTAAAATTAGGTTCTGTCGGTGCTGCATTCAATGAGCAAGACAAAAAAGCCAGCGTTTTCGTTGATGGCAACCTCACAGAATTATCTCTTTCTTACAATCGTACAAGTGAATATGAAGTGACAATTGAAATCAACCAGGCAACTGGCGCTGTAAACTACACGATTGGTGGTGTGTCAGGTACAGCAACAACAGCCAATGCAGCCACTTCTGTTTCTTTTGGCCACTATAGAGCTGGAAGGGAAAATTATGGAGTTGCTCCTGCACTTGTAAAGGTTGCCGTGGCTGAGGAAGTCCAGGTCGTCAGTACTGCTGACTACACCATCAAATACGTTTGTGACGATGAGGAAATCAAAGAGGCTGTTACCCGTACTGGTGTCGTCGGCAATGCCGTTTCCCTGCTTGCCAGCGATAAGGATGCCATTAAAATTACAGATGAAGCCGGAAATATTACCAACAAATACATTTTCGTGAGCGACGACGCCGAGAGTTCGTCTATCAGCGGCGATGGGACTACTGTCATCACGTTGAATTTCAGAAAGGCTGCTACATTTAGCTACTCTGCCAAAGACAGCTTCGGTGAGACGCTGGCATCTGGCACCGGCTTCGAGGGGGAAAACGCCTACTACTATTGGGCCGCTGTCAAGAATGTCGACGGAGTTCTTTATACAGCACCTGCCGTAAACAGTGGCTTTAAAGGCACTATTCTCCTTGACGAAGACAACAAGGAAGCTACAGTAACCTATACCGCTTCTGACGAGATTACCACTCTGGTTTACCTGGCTGAAGGCGAAGATGTCTTTACAAAGGCAACAGGTAGTGCTGCTGACACACGCGGTTCGATGGGTGCCGGCGGCTATCAGACTAAAGCCAAGGAATTTGTCACTCTGCCTGCTGGCAGTTATAAGCTCGTAGTTTCTAACCGTTGCTCTGGCGACCGTACAGGTATCCACGTCTTCACAGCTGGAACCGGCTCAAATGAAGTCACGATATATGCTGCTGACGGACACGGCTACAACCAGACATTAACCTCAGATGAATTCACCCTGAACGGAACCACCACACTCTATTTCAATGGTGGTAGCGACAATCAGTGGGTTGACTTCCTGTACATTTATAAGACTGGCGACGTCGAACTTCCTGAGGCTGTCGAAGTCAACGTTACTGCAGGAGGCTACGCTACATTCTGCAGCGAGTACGATCTCGACCTGTCGGGTGTTGAGGCTTACACCGCTACCCTTGATGGCAGCAGCGTCACCTTCACCAAGCAGACTGGCACCGTCGCTGCTGGCACGGGCCTGCTCATCAAGGCCGCTGAGGGAACCGTTTCTATTCCTGTTGCTACCGAGGGTCAGGCCATTGCCAACAACGCACTGATTGGTATGCTGAGCGCCAGCGACGTCGTTGCCGGTAGCTATGTTCTGATGACCAAGCCTTACGTGGGCTTCTTCAAGACCACCAGCTCGTTCACCTGCACGGCTAACACCGCCTACATCGCTCCCCTGCCCGCCGAGGCCCGCATCGTCCTGCCCGGCAACGACGCTACCGCCATCAAGGCCATCGAGGCAGAGAAGAACGGCGAGGTCTACAACCTGGCTGGCCAGCGCGTCGTGAAGGCTCAGAAGGGCCTGTACATCATGAACGGCAAGAAGGTCGTCGTAAAGTAAACATCGATTAACAACTAAACAATAAAGGAAACAACGATTATGAACAAGACATATATGAAACCCGAGGTGGAAATCCTCGAGACCGTTGCAGAACAGCTGATGGCCATCAGCGGCAACCTGGAGCAGGGCTTCAAACTGGAAGATGCCGAGGAGACCATCGAGACCAGCGGCAACGCCGCCCGTGAGTTCCTGTTCTTTGAGGACTAATCCGGCGCAGCAACCTGCTTGCTAACGCATCACTATCAGGTGGCGGCCACCCATTGAGGGTGGCCGCCACTTTTTGATGGGGAACCGCAATTCGAGAGATTTCATCCGAAAAGTTTGGAAGTTTGCATAGAAAATCGTAACTTTGCCGTCGATAAGAATGACAGGAAATGGATACTGACTTACAAACGCCTATCAAATCAATAAGTGAGCACAAGGCTTGCCAGACAGACACATACATCTGGGACAACGATTATGAGCGCCCCTCAGAAGAGGAGCGCATCTGTACTTTCGTTTGTTCATGTATAGAATCGGCGGCAGAGCAGCTTGGAGCTACAGCGTCTGAAATGTATCGTCGCATGGAAGCTGTCGGTCTGATACACGACTACTTGATTCCTTGTTATGACACACTACACACAGAAAGCAGGGCGAATGTCACGGCTGATGTCATTGAAACCCTACAATATTGGGAAGCCAACAAAGGGAAAGGAGAAGCGAAATGATAGTATATCATGGTTCTATAAGTGAGGTTCGCGCCCCATTAGTAAACCTTGGTCGTCAAAACCTTGACTTCGGACAGGGCTTTTACGTCACCGACCTTAAAGAGCAAGCTGTTCGTTGGGCAACCAGGATGAGCAGGAGAAAACTTTCGCCTGCTATATTGAACATCTATGATTTAGACATAGAATCAGCAAAGTCCAGGTACCGCTACCTGCGATTTGAGGCATATAACAAAAACTGGCTCGACTTCATTGTTGCCAGCCGCAAAGGCAGAATGCCATGGAAATCATACGACATCGTGGAGGGAGGCGTTGCCAACGACAATGTTATTGACACTGTCGAAGATTACATGCGCGGGCGCATGTCGGCAGAAGCAGCGTTAGCCGAACTATCAAAGCATCAGCCAAATAACCAAATCTGCCTGCTAAACCAAGAAGTCATCAACGAATATTTAGTATTTTCAGAATCTTCAAAGATATAAATAGTATGCTCAGAACAGATCAGATGTGGTATAAAGTAGGAGGCGTGGTAATGGCATTGGCCAATCAATTAAATATCAGCCCCGAAATGGCACTGGGATTGTTTTACCGGTCGAAGACCTGTGACGACCTCCACGACCCAGAGACCGAGTTATATACTTTTAGCGACAACTATATAGCTGACGAAGTCATTGCTGAACTGAGAGGGCTATAATAGATATCATTAAGATGAGTAACAACAGACATATAGCACTTTTTGCTGCCATCGCCACCGCCGTGCTGCTGACGGTGGCCTGCGGCACAAAGGGCGGCAAGACGAGCAAGAACAGCAAGGCCGACAGCACAGGTCAGCAGCTGCCCGGCGACTCGATGGTCTACGGACTGGCGTGCGACGGCTGCAACGACACGATACTGGTGCTGCTGCCACTGACGGGCGAAGACCCTGACACCTTCGACATCCTCGACGCCACGACGGCGGGGAGCGTGTTCGGCCGACCGGCAATCGGCGACAACGTCGCCATAATCACGAATGGCGAGGACAGGCGCGTGGCCGACCTCGTCGTTGACATCGAGCAGCTGAAGGGCGAATGGTGCTACCAGCTGAAGACGCTGGAGTTCGGAATGGAGATCAAGAGCGAGCACATCGTCCGTCCTATCGGCATGAGCCAGTTCAGGAACAGCGAGAAGAGGGACTCGATGAACATTCCGCCGCAGAAGCGCTACCGCGAATGGAACCTGCTCAACGGCCGCCTGCTGCTGAGCGAGACGCGGCGCGACACGGCGGGCGTAACGACCACCACCAACGTTGACACGGCGCAGTTCGTACTCTTACAGCCCGACTCGCTCATTCTCCGCTTCAACGACGGCACGGAGAGAAACTATTATAGAGGTAAGAGGTAAGAGGTAAGAGGTAAGAAGTGAGAGGTAATCATATCTCTCACTTCTTACTTCTTACACCACTTCGTGTGCCAGCATGCGCTGCTCGGCCATCTGCTCGTACTTCGTACCGGGACGGCCGTAGTTGGCGTAGGGATAGATGCTGATGCCGCCACGAGGGGTGAACAGGCCGATGACCTCGATGTACTTGGGGTCCATCAGCTTCACCAGGTCCTTCATGATGATGTTCACGCAGTCCTCGTGGAAGTCGCCGTTGTTGCGGAACGAGAAGAGGTAGAGCTTCAGGCTCTTCGACTCGACCATGCGCTTCGCGGGGATGTACATAATCTTAATCTCGGCAAAGTCAGGCTGGCCCGTAATGGGGCACAGCGACGTGAACTCGGGGCAGTTGAACTGCACCCAGTAGTCGTTCTCCTGGTGTTTGTTCTCAAACGTCTCGAGCACCTCGGGGGCATAGCGGTTCAGGTACTCGGTCTCGCGGCCTAAGGCCTTCAGGCTTTCTTGTCGGCGGTCCATGGTTTAATATTCAAATTCGTAAGTAATGTCGGTGTCGCGGCGGCTGTCGCTGACCACCATACGGCTGACGCTGCGGTCGGCGTTCAGCTCGGTCTTGACGTCGATGGTAGCATCGGCGGCCTTCGCCCGCGTCACGATGCTGGTGCTGCGGCAGTAGCGGAACATGGCAACGAGCTGCAGCGGGTCGCACTTGTCCATGCCCAGCACGAGCTGGTTGGCGTCTACCGTCTGGCAGCGGTTGTCCATCGTGCCATACTCTAACTTATAGCGCTCCACGACGCTGGGCCTGCTGACGGTCTTCCACTGGCAGTAGTAGACGAGGCTGTCGGCGGTATGCAGGCTGTCGGGCTCAAGGCTCTTGCCGCCCACCAGGTAGGCGTAGGCCTGGATTCGCGCCGTGCGCTTGGCAACGTAGTTGAAGGCGTGGCTGAAGGGAATCTGCAAGCCGTAGGAGTCGTACTGGCCGACGTAGCCTACGGTGTCGGCAGTGCCAATGAGCTGCTCGGCCTGGTAGCCGTTGTCCATGGCGCCCGTCAGCGTGTTGCTGCCTATGGTGACGGTCAGGCGCGCCGCGGCGTAGTTGTAGTCCATCCTGTACTGCTCGGTGCTGCCGTCGGGGTTACGTACGCTCATCTGCGTGGGGCGGCTGTACTCGTCGTAGCCGATGCTGACGCGCCAGCCGTCGCTCGACGTCACCGACTTCACCAGGGCGGCCGTGCCCCACGAGCCGTCGCCGCGGGTGGCGCTCTGCAGGTACTGCCACGAGGCGTGGGCGTCGTCGGGGTGGTTAACATCGCTCACGGTGAACTGCGCCAGGCGCGACTTGCCCGTGGTGTTCTGCGCGAAGTGTACGCCGAGCGAGTAGATGATGTTGGGACTGCCCTGGCGGGCGTCGATGGTACACCACTCCGCGTCGGGCGTGTCGGCGTTTATCTGCCAGGCACCCATGCTCAGCATCACCACCGAGTCGGTCGACGTGTTGGCATAGACCTGCGTACGTACATAGGCGGGCTTCACGAACTGGAAGCCTGCGTTATAAGGGTCTTCGTCGCCCAGACAGCCCGTTGTCAGGACTGCGGCGGCTAATGCGGCCAGAGCCGTAGTCAGCAAACTATTCTTCTTCATATCATTCTAAGTACAAAAAAGCATCCATCTGGCGGCGGTCCTTCTTCGTGGGACGCCCCGTGCCGCGCTGACGGTCGACGAAGCCGCTGATGCGGGTCATCTCTAACAGCTCGTACTGGTCGGGCGCGGTGATATTCTCATAGATTTCGGGCAGCAGCTTGGCACCGACGCGCTGCTCGATAGGCTTCAGCAGGCGGAAGGTGTAGGTCACGGGCGGCTTGCGCACGCCGATGACGTCGCCCAGCTTCACCATGCGCGACGGCTTCACCTGCACGTCGTTCACCGTGATGCGGCCGTTCTTGCAGGCGTCGGCAGCCAGGGTGCGCGTCTTGAAGATGCGCGCCGCCCAGAGCCATTTGTCTATTCGGGCAAGACCCTCCCCCTGCCCCTCCCTATCAGGGAAGGGGGCAGATGCCTTGCTGCTTGTATTGCTATCCATCATACTACGACTATTATACGGGATGATGTTACTCCTCCCCTCCCTATAGGGAGGGGTTGGGGGTGGGTCTTTTCCCTAACTTGTTAAACTGATTCATCGTAATGTCGATGCCGGCCAGCACGAAGCTGCGTATAATCTCGACGGCACGGTCGACGGCGGGCTGCAGCTGGCGCAGGTCGTCGTCGCTGTAGCGGCCCAGCACCCAGTCGATCTGTCCGCCCTGCGGGTAGTCGTTGCCGATGCCCATGCGCAGCCGGGGGTAGTTCTGGCCTATGAGCTGCTGGATATGGCCCAGGCCGTTGTGGCCGCCGTTCGATCCGCTGGCCTTCAGGCGGAACTGGCCGAGGGGCAGTGCCACGTCGTCGCTGACGACGAGCATCCGCTGCTGGTCGATGTTCTCCTTGCCCAGCCAGTAGCGCACGGCGTTTCCGCTGAGGTTCATAAACGTGGTGGGCTTGAGCAGCACCACCTTGCGCCCCTTCAGCGACGTCTCGGCGACGTAGCCGTAGCGGCGGTCGCTGAAAACAGTATTGGACGCTTTAGCAAAAGCGTCCAACACCATGTAGCCTGTATTGTGGCGGGTCGTGGCATACTCGTCGCCCGGGTTGCCCAGCCCGACAATTAAATACTTATCCAAATTACCAATTGTCAATTATCAATTGTCAATTATCAATCGAATCACTGAGCCTCGGCAGCAGCGGCAGCACGCGAAGCGCGGGTAGCCTTCACTGAGCAGACGACGACCTCAGGCGAGGTAGCAATCTTCAGGCCCTCGAACTGCAGGGTGCCCACCTTGATGGCCTTGCCCAGCTGCAGGTCGGTAACGTCGATGTCGAGCTTCTCGGGAATGTTCTTATAGGGAGCGGTAACGTCGATCTTGCGGATCGAGAGGTTCAGACGGCCACCGTCGCGCACACCCTTGGCGTGACCGGTCAGGTTGACGGGGATACCGACGGTGATGTCCTTCGTCTCGTTCACCTCGAAGAAGTCGGCGTGCAGCAGAGAGTCCGTCGTGGGGTGGAACTGCAGCTCCTTCATGATAGCCTTGTGGGGCTCGCCGTCGATGTCGAGGTTGACCACATAGACGTTGGGTGTGTAGATAGCCTTGCGCAGCTCGGCGAACGAAGCCTGGAAGGCCAGAGCCTCGGGCAGTCCGTTCTCACCCTTTTTCTCACCATACAGATTGCAGGGAACGAGTCCCTCCTTGCGCAGAAGCTTCGAAGCCTTCTTGCCGGTAGCGGTACGCTTCTGACCGCTCACATTGATTTCTTTCATAACTACAGTTGTGTTACTCTAAATTAATACTTTGTTTGTTGTTAATTCACCATCACACGGTGTGCTTTCGTCGAAAGCGGGTGCAAAGGTACGAAGAAAAATTGAGAATTAGCAATAGAGGACTGAAAAAATTAAAAAAATGAGCGATTTTCTTGCGTAGTCCTCAGAAAATTCGTATTTTTGCAGACGAAACAAAGTATAAGAGCATGATAAATCGTGAAATCATACGCATCAAGACCGTCCAGTTAACCTATGCGTACTATCAAAACGGCAGCAAGAACATTGACACGGCTGAGAAGGAGCTGCTCTTCAGCCTCTCGAAGGCCTACGACCTGTACAACTACCTGCTGGCGCTCATGGTGGCAGTGGCCAAGGAGGCCAAGCGGCGGTTAGAGATAGCCGAGGGCAAGGCGCGCCGCGAAGGCACGAAGCCGCCGTCGACGCGGTTTGCCTATAACCGCTTTACACTGCAGCTCGAGGAGAACCACCAGCTGAGCGACTTCATCGGCAACCAGAAGACGACCTGGGCCGACCATCCCGAACTTGTAGGCAAGCTCTACGACCTGATTGAGCAGAGCGAAATCTACAAGGAATACATGAGCAACCCCACCGACGACTACGCCACCGACCGCGAGCTGTGGCGCAAGATCTATCGTACGCTCATACAGGACAACAGCGACATCGACGAACTGCTCGAGGAGCAGAGCCTCTACTGGAACGACGACAAGGAAATCGTCGACACCTTCGTGCTGAAGACCATCAAGCGCTTCGACGAGCAGAACGGCGCCCGCCAGGAACTGCTGCCCGAGTACGACAGCGAGGAGGACCGCGACTACGCCCGCAAGCTGTTCCG
Source organism: uncultured Prevotellaceae bacterium (assembly GCA_946617675.1). GTDB lineage: Bacteria > Bacteroidota > Bacteroidia > Bacteroidales > Bacteroidaceae > Prevotella. Next base: position 8,448 of record CAMOKH010000084.1, read on the forward strand.
CGCCTCGATTCTCAACGCCGACGAGTACCAGCGCTACATGAGCGAGGCCTCGCGCAACTGGGACTTCTCGCGGCTGGCCTACATGGACGTCATCATCATGCAGATAGCCATTGCCGAGATGATGACCTTCCCCTCGATACCGGTGAGCGTCACCATCAACGAGTTTGTCGACATTGCCAAGCTCTACTCCACCCCGAAGAGCGGCGGCTACATCAACGGCATGCTCGACGCCATAGCCCGCCACCTCATCAAGACCGGACGGCTGATGAAGCGCATGGAGGAAAGAGGCGAGAAGTGATGAGGTAAGAGGTAAGAGGTGAGAGGTAAGAAGTCAATCGAAAATCGAAAATCGTAAATAGAAAATAGAATAAGCATGTTACAGAGTATCTTAGCTGCACAGACAGCACAGGGAGGCGGCAGCGGACTGTCGATGATCCTGATGATGGTGGCCATCTTCGCCATCATGTGGTTCTTTATGATCAAGCCCCAGCAGAAGCGGCAGAAGGAAATCCAGAAGTTCCAGAACTCGCTGCAGGAGGGCCAGCAGGTGGTCACCGGCGGCGGCATCTACGGCACCGTCAAGAGCATCGACCTGACCAAGAACACCGTCGACGTGAAGATTGCACGCGACGTGGTCATCACCGTCGACAAGAGCTACGTGTTCAAGGACATGGCCAACACCCCGCTGACGAAGTAAGTCATGGCGTCGCTCGGGCAGCTCCTTCACATCCTCAGGAATTTTCTGTTTAGCCGGGCTAACAGGGAGTTCCTGATTTTCCTGTTCTTCCTCGCGCTCTCAGGCGTCTTCTGGCTGCTGATGACACTCAACGAGACCTACGAGCGGGAAGTGACGGTGCCTGTCCACATTACCGGCGTACCGTCGGACGTCATGCTCACCAGCAACGAGACCGACACCATCAAGGTCGTCATCCGCGACCGCGGCATCAACCTGCTGACCTACATCTACGGCGAGGCACTGAAGCACGTCGAGGTGAACTTCAAGAGCTACGACCAGTTGGGCGGCAACGGCTCCATACCGGCAGCCGAGCTGGCCAAGGCCGTGCAGTCAGGACTGGCCGCGTCGAGCAAGATTATCAGCGTCAAGCCCGACCGCCTGCGCTACTACTACGCCTCGGGCTCCTACAAGCGCGTGCCCGTGCGCTGGCGCGGCCGCGTCATACCCGAGCACCTGTACTTTCTCAGTCATGTCAGCTACGATCCCGACAGCGTCACCGTCTACGCCTCCGAGGAGCGGCTCGACAGCATCCGCATGGTCTACACTGAGGCCCTCAACAACGTCGGCTTCCGCGACACGCTCGTCGTCGACTGCCGCCTGCGCAAGATGGAGGGCGTGAAGATCGTGCCCGACCGCGTGAAGACCACCTTCTACACCGACGTGCTGACCGAGGAGAGCATCGACAACATACCCGTCGAGGGCGTCAACATGCCGCCCAACAAGGTGCTCAGGACATTCCCCGCCAAGGTCGCCGTGAAATTCGTCACCGGCGTCAACGTCTACCGCACGCTCTCGGCCAAGGACTTCACCGTCATTGCCGACTACAACGAGCTGCGCGACAAGGCGTCGGAGAAGTGCAACCTCTACCTGCAGAAAGTGCCGCAGGGCATCACCCGCGCCACGCTCGTCACCAAGCAGGTAGACTATCTCATCGAGGACGTACAATGAAAGTAGGAATAGCCGGAGGCATAGGCAGCGGCAAGAGCTACGTGGCAGCACGACTGGCGGCACGCGGCATCAGCGTCTACGACTGCGACGCCGCCGCCAAGCGGCTCATGCGCACGTCGGCCCAGCTGCGCCGACAGCTGACGGCCCTCGTCGGCCCCGACTGCTACCGCCGCGACGAGGCCGGGCTCTACACGCTCAACAAGGGCGCCGTCAGCCGATTCCTGCTCGCCAGCGCCGACAACCAGCAGGCCATCAACGCCATCGTCCACCCGGCCGTCTTCGCCGACTTCGTCGGCAGCGGCCTCAGCTGGCTCGAGTCGGCCATCATGTACGAGTCGGGCGCCGACCGCTACGTCGACCGTGTCGTCGTCGTCAGCGCGCCCCTCGAGGTGCGCATCGGCCGCATCATGCGCCGCGACGCCATCAGCCGCAGCCAGGCCCTGCAGTGGATTGACCACCAGCTGCCCCAGGACGAGGTGCGCCGCCGCGCCGACTTCGAGGTCGTCAACGACGGCCTGCACGACATTGACAAACAAATAAACATTATATTAGAACAATTATCATGCAACAGACCATTTTAGCTATCGCCGGCAAGCCCGGCCTCTACAAACTCGTTACACGCGGTAAGAACAACCTCATCGTCGAAGCCCTCGACGCCACACACCGCCGCCAGCCGGCCTTCGCCTCAGACCGCATCACGTCGCTGGCCGACGTCGCCATGTACACCGAGACCGACGACGTGCCCCTGATGACCATCCTCGAGAGCATCAAGAAGCTCGAGGGCGGCAAGAAGGCGTCGGTCGACCCGAAGAAGGCCAGCCCCGACGAGTTGCACGAGTTCTTCACGAAGGTGCTGCCTGAGTGGGACCGCGACCGCGTCAAGAACTCGCACATCCAGAAGCTCATTCAGTGGTACAACATCCTGGTCGAGGCCGGCATCACCGACTTCGAGGATAAAGTGGAGGCTGAGGAGGCCGAGCCCGCCAAGGCTGACGCCAAGCCCGCCGACGACAAGCAGGAGGCATAGCCCCGCAAAGATTCACCGCCACTGAATGAATTTTCAGCGGCGGTGAATTTCCAAAACCCGCCGCGTTTTCCGCAAAACCCGCCACGTTTCCCGCAAAACCCGCCACGTTTCCCACAAAACCCGCCACATCTCCCGCAAAACCCGCCCCCGCGCCCCGGCGTCAGGGTGCCGCGTGGTTTTGCCACGCGGAATCGCGCGTATAATTGCCAATAACAGGACACAACCCACACTCCCCGCACTACTGACACCTGACAAGGTGAGAGAAGTGCGGGGAGTGTGGGTTGTTTCCTGTATATAACAATTAACGTACGCGCGCGCGAAGGCATTACCTCGGACGACCGCCGCCGAAGCCGCCGCCGCCGAAACCGCCACCGAAACCGCCACCGCGGTTGCCGCCACGGCCACCGCCGCGACCGCCACCGAAGCCGCCCATAGGCATGCCCATACCCATGCCGCCGCGCATGCCGCGACGGGCCTCGCGGGTGCCGAAGAGGTTGATGCGGTAGATGACGTGGAGCATGGCGTAGTTGGTCACGGCGTTAAACTCGTTGTCGGTGCGGGCCATGGCCGAGATCTGGCTCGAGATGGTCGACTGCTGGCCGAGGATGTCGAAGAGCTGCAGCGAGACGGTCAGGGGCTTGCCCTGCAGGAAGCTGTGCGAAATCTGGGCGTTCCATATCAGCTCGTTGGTATTCATCGAGGCGTCGGAGTAGCCTCGGCGGCTGTTCATGCCCATGTCGGTGGCAATCTGCGTGCCCCAGGGCATGGTGAGCGTCGTGTTGAAGCCGTAGGCGAAGTTCCAGGTGTCGAGGTCCGACTGGGGCTGCAGCTCGTTGCGGGTGTGGGTGTAGTTCATCGATCCGTTCAGCTCGACCTCAATCCAGTCGTTGCGATAGCTGGTGCCGAGACGTCCGCCGATGGTGTTGCTGTTGGTGACGTTCTTCACGGCCTCCTTGTTCTGGTCGAGATAGCTGACGTGGTGGTTGTAGGTGTCGTTCAGCGAGATGTTGTAGTTGAAGTAGCCCAGTGTGTCGATGGCCGAGCTGAACATGATGTTGGCGCGGGCGTTCCAGTTGCCGTTGATGTTCTCGGGGCGCGATGTGCGTGCGCCGGTGGTCGGGTCGTAGCTCACCTTGTTTGATATGCTGTTGGCCGTCGTCGAGAAGTTGGCGTCGGCGTTGATGAAGCGCTGGTGGTTGGCCACGTAGTTGTTGAAGCGCAGGTTGAAGCGCTGCGTGAACGAGGGCTTCAGGTCGGGGTTACCCGTGGTCTTGCTCAGCGGGTTGGTGTCGTCGTCGATGACGAGCAGCTGGTCGATGGAGGGCTGGCTGGTGCTGCCTCGGTACTCGAAGCGCAGGTTGCCCTGCTGCGAGAAGCGCCAGCGGAAGTTGGCCGTCGGGCTCCAGTTGGTCACCGAGCGGTTGACGACGGTGTCGACGTTCAGGTAGCGCTGGGTGTACTCCGACGTCTGTGGCACCACCTGCACGCCGAAGTTGAAGTCGTAGGTCGAGCGAATGAAGCGCAGCATGATCTCGCCGGTGTGGATGTAGTTCTTGTAGGCCGAGTAGCGGCTCTGGTCGCGGGTGTAGAACATGTCGCGGTCCATGTAGTCGCGGTCGAGCAGGCTGAAGTAGTCGTCCCACTGGCGGTACATGGGCTTGACGCCGCTGAAGTCGTAGCCCGGTCCGTGGGTTGAGAGCAGCGGGTCGGAGTAGTCGTAGGTCGAGCGGTCGCTCTCGTTGTTACGGTACTGGAAGGTGTAGCTGAACTGCAGGAACGTGGCGTAGGCGATAGGCTCGCTGTAGGTGGCCCTGATGCTGTAGTCCCAGGTCGTGGTGGGCGTCAGGTTGTAGCGGTTGGTCTGGTAGCGGTCCAGCCCGCTGACGCCGTTGAACGTTGTCTGCGACTGGAAGAGCCGCGTGTAGTTGTTCGAGAGCTGGCGGTTCTCCGAGTCGTTATAGTTGCCCTGCAGCTGCAGGGTGATGTTGCGCCCGCGGCCGTTCAGCAGGCGGTTCACCATCAGCGTGCCGCCTAAGGTCTTGTTCTCGCCGTAGGACAGCGAGCGGTTGCTGCTGGCGTTGACGAGCAGTGAGTCGAGGTTGCCGCCGTTCTTGATGATCTCCTGCAGCAGTGCCGTGCCGATCTGGGTGTCGAGGATGCTGTAGGGGTCGTTGTTGAACGAGGCCGAGAGGTTGTTGCTCGTGCCGTCGTTGGTCGAGTAGCTCAGGTTGGGTCGCAGGCTGATGTTCCACAGCGTGTCGGGGGTCCACTCAATGCGGCCGCCGGCACTCCAGCTGTTCGAGCGCGAGTAGCTCTGGTTGACGGAGTTCTGGAACGAGTTGGTCTGGCCGCCGTAGAAGTTCTGCACGGCCCGGCGCGACCAGCTGTCGCCGTCGCGGTGGTTCCAGTTCACGTAGGCCTGGGCAATGAGCAGGTCGGTCTTCTCGTAGTTGTAGTTCAGCATGCCCATCTTGGCGGCGTTCAGTCCGTTGCCACCCATGCCGCGTCCGCCGCCGAAGCCACGTCCGCCGCCACCGCCGAAGCCCATGTCGTTGGTGTTGTTGGCGTTGAACATGCCCATCAGGCGGTGGTCGCCGCGCATCATCATGCCGAAGAGGCGGGCGGCGTAGCGGTCCTTCGTGCCGGCGCCCAGGTCGGCGTTGGCCATCGTGCCGCGGTTCATGCCCTGGCGCAGGCCGAAGTCGAGCACCGTCTGCTCGTTGCCGTCGTCGATGCCGGTGATGCGGGCCAAGTCGCTCTTCTCGTCGTAGGCGCGAATGCGCTCAATGATGCTCGTGGGCAGGTTCTTCAGCGCCGTCTGGGCGTCGCCGAACTCCTTGTTGTCGACCTTGATCTTGGTCACCGTCTTGCCGTTAATCTTGATGTTGCCGTTGTCGTCGACCTCGGCGCCGGGCAGACGCTTCACCAGCTCCTCGACGACCGAGCCCTCGGGCGTGCGGTAGGCGTCGGCGTTGTAGACGAGGGTGTCGCCCTTCGACTGCACCTTGGCCAGGTGGGCCGTGGCGGTGACGCCCTTCAGCATGATGGCGTCGGGAGCCAGCGCGATGGTGCCCAGACTGACGCCCTTGCCGCCGCTGACGCTGACGGCCTTGGTGTAGGTCTTAAAGCCCACGTAGGTGACGCGTACGATGTAGCTGCCATCCTTGGGGGCGGTCATCTTAAACTGGCCGTCCACGTTGGTCACGGCGTTGGTCACCAGTGTCGAGTCGGTCTTCAGCAGAGCGACTGTGGCCTGGATGACGGCTTCTCTGGAGTCCTGTTCTATGACTGTTCCGTTAATGGTGCGCTGTGCCAGCGCGGTCATGGTTGTCGTCAGTGTGACGAGTGCGAATAGCAAAAATCGTTTCATATAAAGTGTGGTAATTACAACATTATGACGCTCGGCGGAAAGAAAAGTTTAATTTCTGACACGTATTTCGATATTTTTTTTTAATTTTGTCGCCCGATATGGAAAAACAGAAGGTTATTCACTCCACCTGCCTGGAGCCGGCCGTCGCCTCGGCGGTGGCCGAGTGCGAGCACGACCGCACTTTTATTCTCGTCGACGAGACCACCAGTCGGCTATGCCTGCCCGTCGTGGCGGGATTCGACTGCCTGCGCGACGCTGAAGTCATCACCATCGGAGCCACCGACGAGCATAAGACGCTCGACTCGCTGGCCCACGTCTGGACGAGCCTGCAGCAGGGCGGCGCCACGCGCCACTCACTGATGGTGAACCTCGGCGGCGGCATGGTGACCGACCTCGGCGGGTTCGCCGCCGCGACGTTCAAGCGCGGACTGAACTATATCAACATTCCCACCACGCTGCTCGCCATGGTCGACGCCTCGGTAGGCGGCAAGACGGGCATCAACTTCGGCGGACTGAAGAACGAGGTCGGCGTCTTCTCTACGGCGCGCAGCGTCATTCTCGACACCACATTCCTACGCACGCTCGACCACGAGAATATCCTTTCTGGCTATGCCGAGATGCTGAAGCACGGACTGATTAGCCCCGACCGCAGCATGTGGGCCGAACTGCTGACGTTCGCCCTCGACGTCCCTGACTACCACCAGCTGAGCCGCATGCTCGAGGACTCCGTCAAGGTGAAGGAGCGCATCGTCGAGCAGGACCCCACCGAGCAGGGACTGCGCAAGGCGCTCAACCTGGGCCACACCGTGGGCCACGCCTTCGAGTCGCTGGCACTGAGGCGCAGCCTATCAACGCACACCGCTCACCCCTCACCTCTCACCTCTCACCCCTCACCTCTTCTACATGGCTACGCCGTGGCCTATGGTCTCATCTGCGAGCTCTACCTGAGCTGCGTGAAGACGGGATTCCCCACCGAGACGATGCGCCAGACGGTGAACTTCATCCACGAGAACTACGGCCGCATGGACATTACCTGCGACGACTACCCCGCCCTGCTCGAACTGATGACCCACGACAAGAAGAACGTCGCCGGCGAGATAAACTTCACACTGCTGGGCGACATCGGCGACCTGCGCATCAATCAGACGGCCACGCGTCGCGAGATTGAAGAGGCGCTCGACTTCTACCGCGAGGGCTGCTGAAGCAGCTGCTCGGCGGCGTGACGGGCGGGCTTGCCCGTGGCCGTCAGCGGAATCTGCACCACACTGACGTAGTGGCGCGGCTGCCAGTAGCGGGGCAGCACCGCCCTGCTGATGCGCTCGGCCTCGGCCGTGTCGCCCTCGACGAGCAGCACCACGGCCTCGCCGTATTTCTCGTCTTTCTGCTTAGTTATAAGATAAGGTACGCGCAGGTGGGGACGCAGCAGCCGCTCCACCTCCTCAGCCTGTATCTTCAGACCGCCCGAACAGATGACGTTGTCGCGGCGGCCCAGTATCTTGAAGCGCCCGTCGCTGAGCAGCTCGGCCCGGTCGTTGGTCACGAGTGGACCGTCGTGCAGCGCAGGCGCGTCGATGACGAGGCAGCCCTCGGCCGTGACCGACAGGCTGACGCCGGCCATCGGCGTGTACCACTCGGTAGCCTCCGGTCCGCTGAGCCGACGCAGGGCGACGTGCGAGAGTGTCTCCGTCATGCCGTAGCTGCTCCAGACGGCGCCAGGGAACGACCGCAGCTGGCGCTCCATGTCGGCGTCGATGGCGCCGCCGCCGATGATGAGCTGACCGACGCGCATCAGCCGCTCGCGCTGTTCGGCCACCCGCAGCGTGTTCCACACCTGCAGCGGCACCATCGCCGCAAAGTCTATATGCCCGTCGACCGTGCCCAGCGGTTCTCCGCTGGGCTCAACGCTGACCAGCCGCAGCCCGCGAACCAGGCTCCTGACCACCATCATCTTGCCCGCTATATAGTCGAGCGACATGCACAGCAGTGCCGTGTCGCCCTCGTGCAGTCCTAAGAAGTCGCACGTCATGCGGGCCGAGGCCTCCATGCGCCGCTTCTCGACCCACATCGGCTTCGGCTTGCCCGTCGACCCGCTGGTATGCACCAGCAGCGTCGTACTGTCGTTATGCCACTCGGCTAAAAACTCATCTATAGACATACTAACGTGTTTTTATTTTTGACATAGTAACATAAGAACATTTATTTTTGACAGAATAACATAAGGACATATATTTTGGACATAGTAACATAAGAACAAATTAATTGTTTTCTGTTTTTCGATAGAGTCGGTATTTGCGCTTGAACTGTATAAGTTCGGAACCGAAATTGATAAGGAGGCCATTGTCGACACCTGTTGCGGTAAGGTAGTTCACCAACTGCACTTCATGGGCAACATGCAAGGTCTGGACGGCCTTCAGTTCCAGGATGAGCATATTTTCGACCACGATATCAGCCTTGAAATCGCCCACCATCAACCCATCATAGTACACGCATATCGGTTTTTCGACCTCAAAGGCCAACCCATGCTTCTTCAGTTCAATCAGCATAGCGTTCTTATACACCGACTCCAAATAGCCCGCCCCCAACTGTCTCCGTATGTTAACAGCGCAACCCATCACCTTCTTAATCAACTCCTCAATCCCCATTTCCATATTCCACTCGTACGTTATTACGCCTCCCCCAATATGTCCTTATGTTATTATGTCCAAAAATTATGTCCTTATGTTAATATGTCTCCAAAAACAAATCGTATGTTATTATGTCTTCAACCAGAGCCGGTCGCCGCGGATCTCCAACGGCATCGGAATATTGTCAGTAAACAGCTGCCCCGTGCCCAGTCCTTGCGGTATCCTAATGTCGTCGCCGTAGACGCTGCTGCAGAACTGCGCGATAGCGTTCAGCCCGACGTTGCTCTCCAGGGCCGACGTTATCCACGAGCCGACGCCCTGTTCGCGCGCAGCCGCTATCCACTCGCGACAGCCCGCCATGCCGCCGTGCAGCGACGGCTTCAGCACGATGTAGGCCGGCTTAATGACCGTCAGCAGATGCGACTTCATCTCGCGGTCGTTCACGCCTATCAGCTCCTCGTCGAGAGCGATGGGCAGCGGCGACTCGCGGCACAGCTTGGCCATAAAGGCCCACTGTCCCTGCCGTATCGGCTGCTCGATAGAGTGAATGTTATACTGCGACAGCAGTTCGAGCTTGTACAGCGCCTCGTCGAAGGGGAAGGCGCCGTTAGCGTCGAGCCGCAGCTCCACCTCGTGGAACGAGAAGCGGTCGCGGATTCGGCGCACCAGCTCCAGCTCCTGGTCGAAGTCGATGGCCCCAATCTTTAGCTTCACGCAGCCGAAGCCCTGTTCCAGCTTCTCCTCCATGCGCTGCAGCATCTCGTCGTAGTTGCCCATCCACACCAGTCCGTTGATGGGGATGCCCACCTCGCCGCGGCTGAAAGCCGTGTTATAGAGTGTCGAGTGTGGAGTGCTACACTCCAAACTAAGGACCGCCGTTTCGAGTCCGAAGAGCATCGAGGGGAAGTCGCGCATGGCCTCGTAGGGAATCTCGCCCGTCTGCTCCAGACGGTCGCAGAAGCCCCGCAGCACCTCACCGTAGTTAGGCCGAGCGTCGCAGCTGAGGTCGGGCAGCGGGGCACACTCCCCCACCCCACAACGCTCACCGTCGCTGACGGTCACAAACCAGCTGCGCCGCTCGGTGTACACCCCGCGCGACGTCATTGCCGGCCGCTTAAAATGGAGCACACGCTCCGTTATCGTCACTTTCAGTTCCATACTTTTTATATAGTTCAGGGAATCTTGGGATACTGATCGAAGTCGGGGCGGCGCTTCTCGAGGAAGGCGCGGCCGCCCTCCTGGGCCTCGTCAAGGAAGTAGTACAGCATCGTGGCGTCGCCGGCCAGCTGCTGGATGCCGGCCTGTCCGTCGAGCTCGGCGTTCAGTCCGGCCTTGATCATGCGCAGGGCGATGGGCGAGCGCTGCATCATCTCATCGGCCCAGCGGACGCACTCGTCCTCCAGCTCCGAAAGGGGCACGACCTTGTTGACCAGACCCATGCGCTCAGCCTCGGCGGCGGAGTACTGGCGGCAGAGGAACCAGATTTCGCGCGCCTTCTTCTGGCCGACGATGCGGGCGAGATAGCTGGAGCCGAAGCCGGCATCGAAGGAGCCAACCTTGGGACCGGTCTGTCCGAAGATGGCATTCTCGCTGGCGATGGTGAGGTCGCAGACGAGGTGCAGCACATGGCCGCCGCCGATGGCATAGCCGTTGACCATGGCGATGACGGGCTTCGGCAGACGGCGTATCTGCATCTGTACGTCGAGCACCGACAGGCGGGGCACGCCCTCGTCGTCGATGTAGCCGCCGCGCCCCTTGACGTGCATGTCGCCACCCGAGCAGAAGGCGTGCTTCACGTCCTCCGGGCGCTGTCCTTCGGGCACCTCGCTCATGGCTCCCGTGAGCAGCACCACGCGGATGCGCTGCAGTTCGCGCACCTCGGCAAAGGCCTGACTCAGCTCGAGCGTCGTCCGCGGTGTGAAGGCGTTGCGATAGCGGGGCCGGTTGATGGTGATCTTGGCTATGCCATTATACTCTTCGAAGAGAATTTCCTCAAACTTCCTGATCTCTTTCCACTGTCTTTTTTCCATTGTATTTCAATTTTTTGTGCAAAGATACGAAATAATCGCGAATTATTTGCTATCTTTGCAGACAAAATACCATTAACCCATGCTACAAATCCGCTGTATCAACACCCACACGACGAAGAGCTTTCCCGAGGGGACGTCGCTGCTGGACGTCTACCAGGAGTTCCAGGACGATATCAAACTGCCGTACCCCGTGGTGTCGGCAAAGGTGAATAACGTGTCGCAAGGACTGAAGTTCCGACTGTTCCAGAACCGCGACGTGGAGTTTCTCGACGCCCGCGAAGGCTCAGGCCACCGCGTCTACGTGCGGTCGCTGAGCTTCGTGCTCTACAAGGCCACGCAGGACCTGTTTCCCGGTTCGAAGCTGTTCATCGAGCACTCGCTGTCGAGAGGGTTCTATTGCAACTTCAAGCCCAAAGACGGGAGACTGGTGACCGACGAGATGGTGGAGCGCATCCGTGGCCGGATGCAGGAGATTATCGACCTCGACATGCCCTTCCGCCGCACGGAGGCCACCAACGAGGAGACCATCCGCGTGTTTACCGACCGCGGGTTCTCGGACAAGGTGAAGCTGCTGGAGACCAGCGGACAGATCTACAGCGACTACTACACGCTGGGCGACACCGTCGACTACTACTACGGGCCGCTGGTGCCCTCGGCAGGCTACCTGAGGGTGTGGGGACTGGAGCGCTACGAGGAGGGGCTGCTGCTGCGCGTGCCCGACTGGAACTGCCCGTCGCGCCTGGCCGAGAAGGTGGACCAGCCCAAGACGTTCGAGATGTTTGCCGAGAAGACGCGCTGGGACATCATCATGCGGCTGTCGAATGCCGGCGACGTGAACAAGGCTATCATGCGGGGACACGCCTCGGAGCTGATACAGGTCTCGGAGGCCCTGCAGGAGAAGAAGATTGTGCAGATAGCCGAGGAGATTGACCGCCGCTTCCACCGCAAGAAGAACCCCGTCCGTCTGGTGCTGATTACAGGACCGTCGAGCTCGGGAAAGTCCACGTTCTGCAAGCGACTGTCGGTACAGCTGCTGGCCTGCGGACTGAGGCCCATCTCGTTCTCGACCGACGACTACTTCGTGAACCGAGTGGACACGCCGAAGCTGCCCAACGGCGACTACGACTTCGACAACGTCGAGGCGGTGGACCACCAGCTGCTGGGCGAACACCTGTCACGGCTGATGAAGGGCGAGACGGTGGAGGTGCCGGAGTACAACTTCGTGACGGGCAAGCGCGAGTGGAACGGCAAGCGGCTCAGGCTGTCGGGCGACACGGTGCTCATCATCGAGGGTATCCACGCCCTGAACCCGCTGCTGACCAACGGCGTCAGCGACACACTGAAGTACAAGGTCTACATCTCGGCGCTGACGAGCATCTCGCTCGACGACCACAACTGGATTCCCGTGCGCGACAACCGACTGCTGCGCCGCATCATCCGCGACTACAACAAGGGCGCCTACACCGCCCAGCAGACCATCAGCCAGTGGAAGAACGTCTGCGAGGCCGAGGAGCAGTGGATATTCCCCTACCAGGAGACGGCCGACGTGATGTTCAACTCGGCGCTGAACATCGAGTTCGCCGTGCTGCGCATCCACGCCGAGCTGATACTGGCCAGCGTGCCCCGCAACTGTCCGGAATACGCCGAGGCCCACCGTCTGCTGAAGTTCATCCACTACTTCCTGCCCATCAGCGACAAGGAGATACCGCCGACGTCGATCATGCGCGAGTTCGTCGGCGGCTCCAGCTTCAAGTACTGATTTTCCCTGTTTCTTCTACTTGGCAAGATGCTCTGCCAAGCGGTTCAGGAAGAGGCATTGCTCACGGGAGATCGTACGGCGCTGCATGTGGTACTCCCAAGGGCTGACCATGAGCAAACGACCTTCGCAACAAGCATCGAAAGCCTCGCCAGAGGGTTTGTAGAGCGGGGGAAAACCATTCTCGCGGAGAAGGACTAAGCGATAGCCGCTGTCCATAGCTTCGCGCATAACGGCTTTCTCACGAGGTGAGACAGCAGCGCTGATAAGGACGCCACCGGCTTCGCCGAGCGCCAGCCACTCGCGGCGGTGGTCTTCGAACTCGGCGTCGGTGTAGGCACGATGGACGACGACCGCCGCCCTGTCGGGGATGTCGAGGAGGAAGCGGTTGCCAATGATCTGACAGGGGTGATCCATCAGTGGTACCTGATGAAGGACGGTGAAATACTCCGGATGCAGCCGCTTGATGAACAGGCGGCGGGGGTTGTCGTCGAGGTAGCGCTTCCAGTTGTCGAGCTGGCCGTCGCGGAGCAGGATCTTATCGCAATACCCTTTCTCGAAAAGGACGCGGCGAGGGGCGGCAGCCCCTTGCGGAGAACCGCAAGGCACGGGAGCGGCGGACGAAGCGGCGGCGGACGAGGCGGCGGCGGACGAAGCGGCGGCGGCCCCGGTGCCCTGCGGTTCTCCGCAGGGAGCAGCTGCGTCCTGAAGCGCCCACCAAGCGCGGGAGCAGCCGCTCTTGAAGCCGCTCACGACGTGCCCGAGATGCCTCCCTTCGGGCAGCGGTGCTTTCACCCGGACAATGAGATGAAGATGGTCGGGCATCACGCAGAGCTTCCAGACTTCAACCATCGGGTAATATCGGGAAATCTTCAGCAGCTCGACATCGCGGACCATCTGGCCCAAGGGGGAAAGTTCGACCTTGGGGGCATCAGCCGTTCCACACAACCGCCCAAACAAGGGCTGACGCCCTTCGACGACCAGCGTCAGCATATAAGTGCCCACGCCATGATAGTCGTGCGAAGACAGCCGACGGTTCATCGTATGCTGCACATCGCTGACGTTCACTCCGGCCGCAATGGCCTCAGCCTTGCTTTTGCTCTTCATAATACGCCTTGAACGCGCGCTCGTCGTCGGCGGCGTCGGTCGTGACTTCGAGAAGGACGGGGCGCGTGGTCTCTATATTAAATAAGGTGTCGATGGCGGGTTGCAGCTGCTCCATACTCTCTGCCTTCAGATAGACAACATCGCACTGGCGGCAGATGCCCTCGGCGCTGGTCTTGTGGGCGGCGGCGACAAGACTGTCGCGGGCAGGACTCTGCTCCAGGCCCCGCAGCAGGTTGAAGATGCCACCGCGGCCGTTGTTCAGCAGCAGGATGCGCAGGTTTCCACGCAGGTTCTGGTTCCACAGCGCATTCTGGTCGTAGAAGAAGCTGAGGTCGCCGATGACGCAGAACACCTTTTCATCAGTGGCGCAGGAGAAGCCGGCCGCCGCCGAGAGCGACCCCTCGATGCCGTTGACGCCGCGGTTGCACCAGACGTGATGGGGGGCATAGATATTGGCCAGGCGGACGGCGGTGCTGTTAGCATAATGAACGATTCCCTCCCGGAAATGCTGCTCAAAACATTTCACGGCGGCCATCTGCGAATAGGCAGGCTGATAGTCGGCGGCCTTCCGCGAGGCTCGCGACAGGGCGGCGAGCCACTGGCGGCGGTAGTCGGCCGACGACAGGCGGCGGTGGCTGAGCTTATGGCTGAGCGACTGCAGGACCGACTCGGCGTCGCCGACGACGATGCCGCGCAGGTTCTGGAACGTGTCCTCGACATCGCCCGACGGACTGATGCGCCACGTCTGGGCATCGTCGGCGCGGCGCAGGAACTGGCGCAGACGCTTGCTGACGACGGTGCCGCCGACGTGGATGATGAAGTCGGGCGGCAGCAGCCGCTCCCCGTCGCCCGTACCCTGATTCTCGGCAAAGAGCACCTCGTCGAAATGGCTGACATGAGGGAAGGCCGACAGCGACTCGTGGAGCACGATGACATGGCTGAAGAGGAAGTCGACACCGATGCCCTCGAAGTCGTGGGGACTGGTCTGGCCGAAGACGATCATCGGGCGGCGGGCCGCCATGAGACCGTCGACGAACTCGGTGTGCAGGCAGTCGTAGTCGCGGATGGGCAACGTGCGTATAATGCGTCGCACAGCGGGGAGGCTGGGCACGGTGAAGCTGAACAGCGGCTCGCTGATAGGCACGTTGATGTGTACTGGTCGGGGGTCGTCGGCCGTAGCGTCGAGCAGGGCCTCGTTGACGAGACGGTTGCAGTGCCACGCATCGCCCTCGGGCAGCGACACGGAGCAGCGGACGAAGCGTCCCAGCGCTCCGGGCTGCGGCAGCGTCTGTCCGTCGAGCTGGTCGATCCATGCCTCGGGGCGGTCGGCGCTGACGACGACGAGCGGCAGGTGCTGATACCACGCCTCGGCGACGGCCGGGGCCAGGTTGAGCAGGGCCGTACCGCTGGTGACGCAGACGACGACGGGCTGTCCGGTGGCCTGTGCCATGCCGAGGGCATAGAAGCCGGCCGAGCGCTCGTCGGTCACGGGGAAGCTCCTGATGCTGGGACAGGCGAACAGGTTATGCACGATGGGGGCATTCCGACTGCCTGGGCAGACGACGGCGTGACGGACGCCGTGAGCGACGAGCAGCGCCGTCAGCTGGTTTACGTTTTCCTTATTGCTAAACACCTCTGATTATTTACGATTTACGATTTTCGATTTACAATTATCAATTGTCAATTGTCAATTCTCAATTCCCAATTCTCACCCGATCAGCCTCCGCATGGTCTCGAGCTTGGCCTCGGTCTCCTGCCATTCCTGTTCGCTGGTGCTCTCCTTCAACAGTCCGCCGCCGGCGTAGAGATGGCAGCGGGCGCCGTCGATGTTCATGCAGCGCAGCGAGACGTAGAGGTGGGTCTCCGCCTGCGGATCGAGCATGCCCATGAATCCGCTGTAGTAGCGGCGGGGCGTACGCTCGTTGCCCACGATGAAGCGGAAGGCCTCGCGCTTAGGCAGTCCGCAGACGGCGGGCGTGGGATGCAGCGCCTGCAGCAGGTCGCCGATGTGGCGGCTGTCGGGCAGCGTAAAGGTGAAGTCGCTACGCAGATGGACGAGGTTGGCGGCGCGTACGGTGCGCGGTCCCTGCTCGCTGAAGTCGGCCGTAAACTGCTCCAGACACTCGGCGATATAGGTAGCCACGATGCGCTGCTCCTCGATGTTCTTCGTGCTCCACGTCGTACACTCGCCCTCGCCGCGCAGCTGGTCGCCCTCC
Source organism: uncultured Prevotellaceae bacterium (assembly GCA_946617675.1). Classification (GTDB taxonomy): domain Bacteria; phylum Bacteroidota; class Bacteroidia; order Bacteroidales; family Bacteroidaceae; genus Prevotella. The sequence continues at coordinate 24,262 of CAMOKH010000084.1, forward strand.
AGGCGCATGGTGCCGGCCAGGGCGATGGTGCGCCACTCGCGGCCGCGGCCCTCGAGCAGGATCTCGGGCGTTGCCGTCAGCCAGGTGCCGCTCTGCGGCGTATGCACCAGGGCAATGAACATGCGGGGGTAGAGCCTACAGGCACGGAGGAAGAGCGCCTCAGGGTCGATGGCTGCGGGCGTCGGTTCGTCGGCACAGCGCGCCAGGACTATCTTGCGGAACGTGCCCTGCCGGAGCTGCGAGTGGAAGTTGGCGAAGTCGATGGCGTAGGATTCGTTGAGTGTGGAGTGTGGCGTGTGGAGTGTGGAGTGTGCTGCCGCCGTCGTCTCTGCAGAAGGTATGGCGGTAGCAAACTCTAAACTCTCCGTTCTACATTCTACACTCTGAATAACGACGATGGGCTGGTCGGGGCGCACCTCGAAGGGAGCGACGACGAAACCGCTGACACCGTTGAGCTGGGCGCACGACTGATACTCAGCCACCTCGCCCTCCACACGGGTGTAGCTGTCGGCATGCGGCAGACGATAAAGGGCAAAAGCGGTCATGCTCATTTCTTCGATTTAATGACATAGTTCGTCACGCGGACACTCGATATGAGCTCGCCCGACGTGTCGCTGATGTCGACATTCCACACATGGAGCGTCGTGCCGCGGTGCAGCAGCCGGGCGAAGGCCGTCACGGTGTCGCCCTCGGCGACGGCCTTCACGTGGCTGCCGCTCACCTCGATGCCCACACAGGCACAGCCGGGACAGAGCGACGACGACCCGACACCGGCCACATTCTCAGCTAGGGCCAGCGACGCCCCGCCGCTGAGGAAGCCGAAGGGCTGGCGGTTGCGCTCGTCGACCTTCATGCGTGCCATGCAGGTGTCGTCCTCGGGCGTTGAAATGAATTCCATGCCAAGCGCCGTACTCAGGTTGGGTTTGGCGTTGATAATCTCGTTGATGCGATCTACGTTCATAGTCAGGTATAATTGCCTGACAAATTTATAGCTTTTTCTCCTACCCCGCAAAAGTTTCACGTTTTTTTTGCAAATATTTACCCATTTGGGCGTTTTTTCCGGAGAATTTCGTACCTTTGCACCCACATTAGCATATATATCCGGATAAGAAATGAACATTTTAGAACTTAGCGAACAAGAAATCCTGCGACGCCAGTCGCTCGACCAGTTGCGCCAGATGGGCATCGACCCCTACCCCGCAGCCGAGTATACCACCAACGCATTCTCAACCGACATCCTGGCTGAATTCAGCGACGACGCCCCCGCCCGTGAGGTCGCCATCGCCGGACGCATGATGTCGCGCCGCGTCATGGGCAAGGCCTCGTTCGTCGAGCTACAGGACTCGAAGGGCCGCATTCAGGTCTACGTCACCCGCGACGACATCTGCCCCGACGAGAACAAGGACATGTATAACGTCGTCTTCAAGAAACTGCTCGACATCGGCGACTTCATCGGCATCCGCGGTACCGTGTTCCGCACGCAGACCGGCGAGATCAGCGTCCACGCCCGCGAGCTGACGCTGCTGTCGAAGAGCCTGAAGCCGCTGCCCATCGTGAAGTACAAGGACGGCGTGGCCTACGATAAGTTCGACGACCCCGAGCTGCGCTACCGCCAGCGCTACGTCGACCTGGTGGTCAACGACGGCGTGAAGGACACGTTCCTGCAGCGCGCCACCGTCATACGTACAATAAGAAAGGTACTTGACGAGGCCGGATACACTGAAGTCGAGACGCCCACCCTACAATCCATCGCCGGAGGTGCATCGGCCCGTCCCTTCACCACCCACTTCAATGCCCTCGACCAGGACATGTACATGCGTATAGCCACCGAGCTCTACCTAAAGCGCCTCATCGTGGGCGGCTTCGAGGGTGTCTACGAGATAGGCAAGAACTTCCGCAACGAGGGCATGGACCGCAACCACAACCCCGAGTTTACCTGTATGGAGCTCTACGTGCAGTATAAGGACTACAACTGGATGATGTCGTTCACCGAGAAGCTGCTCGAGACGGTCTGCATCGCCGTGAACGGCACCACGGAGCGCGAGATTGACGGCCAGATCGTCAGCTTCAAGGCTCCCTACCGCCGGCTGCCCATCCTCGACGCCATCAAGGAGAAGACGGGCTTCGACTGCGACGGCAAGAGCGAAGAAGAGATTCGCGCCTTCTGTCTCTCAAAGGGCATGGAGGTCGACGAGACCATGGGCAAGGGCAAGCTCATCGACGAGCTCTTCGGCGAGTTCTGCGAGGGCACGTTCATACAGCCTACGTTCATCACCGACTACCCCGTCGAGATGTCGCCGCTGACGAAGATGCACCGCTCGAAGCCCGGTCTGACCGAGCGCTTCGAACTGATGGTGAACGGCAAGGAGCTGGCCAACGCCTACAGCGAGCTGAACGACCCGATAGACCAGGAGGAGCGCTTCAAGGAGCAGATGCGACTGGCCGACAAGGGCGACGACGAGGCGATGATCATCGACCAGGACTTCCTGCGCGCCCTGCAGTACGGCATGCCGCCCACATCGGGCATCGGCATCGGCATCGACCGTCTGGTGATGCTCATGACGGGCAAGACGTTCATCCAGGAGGTGCTCTTCTTCCCCCAGATGAAGCCCGAGAAGCGTGCGCCGCAGTCCTCGATCCAGGAGTGGGCCCAGATCGGCGTCAGCGAAGACTGGGTCTACGTGCTGCGCAAGGCTGGCTTCAACCTCATCCAGAACATTGCCGGCGAGAAGGCCCAGGGACTGCAGCAGAAGCTTGGCGACATCGTCAAGAAGTTCAAGCTCAGCCTCCAGAAGCCTACAGTCGATGAGGTCGCCGCTTGGATAGACAAAGTAACCGAACTGGAGACAAAATAACAAGAGACATAATAACATAAGGACAGTATTTTGACATAATAACATAAGAACATATTTTTTAGACATAATAACATAAGGACATATTTTTTGGCCATGACGACTATAAGAGGCATAATGACATACGAGCATACAGACAAAAGACTAAATAGCATATCAACAAACACCATTTGTTCGTATGTTATTACGCCCAAATTATGTTCATATGTTAATATGTCAAAAAACTGTTCATATGTTACTATGTCCAAAATATGTTCATATGTTACTATGTCCAAAATATGTTCATATGTTACTATGTCCAAAATATGTTCATATGTTACTATGTCTAAATACTGTTCGTATGTCAGCTTACCCATAATTAGTTAATATGTACAACTGCGGTAAGATAGCCATCATCGGCGGAGGCTCGTGGGCCACGGCCATTGCCAAAATTGTGGTGCAGCACACGCACCACATCGGCTGGTATATGCGCCGCGACGACCAGATACAAGACTTCCGCCGCATGGGCCACAACCCCAGCTATCTTACCAGCGTACACTTCGACACGTCGGAAATACAGTTCGAGAGCGACATCAACCGCATCGCACAGCAGTACGACACGCTGGTGTTCGTCACACCCTCGCCCTACCTGAAAAACCACCTCAAGAAGCTCAAGACGCGCATCAAGGACAAGTTCATCGTCACCGCCATCAAGGGCATCGTGCCCGACGAGAACCTCATCTGCTCGGAGTACTTCCACCAAGTGTTCGACGTGCCCCACGAGAACCTAGCCTGCCTCGGCGGCCCCAGCCATGCCGAGGAGGTGGCCCTCGAGCGGCTCTCCTACCTCACCGTGGGCTGCGCCGACGTCGAGAAGGCGCGCGCCTTCGCCGCCGTGCTTACCAGCGAGTTTATCAAGACCAAGACCTCTGACGACGTCATCGGCATCGAGTACTCATCGGTGCTGAAGAACGTCTACGCCATCGCCGCCGGCATCTGCTCAGGACTGAAGTACGGCGACAACTTCCAAGCCGTGCTCATGTCGAACGCCGTGCAGGAGATGACACGATTCCTGACCGCCGTCCACCCCATAGAGCGAAACCCCTACGACTCGGTCTACCTGGGCGACCTGCTCGTCACGGGCTACTCGAACTTCTCGCGCAACCGCACCTTCGGCACGATGATTGGCAAGGGCTACTCGGTGAAGTCGGCACAGATTGAGATGGAGATGATAGCCGAGGGCTTCTTCGGCACAAAGTGCATGAAGGAGATCAACCGCCACTGGCACGTCAACATGCCCATCCTCGACGCCGTCTATAATATATTGTACGAGCGTATCTCGCCGCAGATTGAGATCAAACTGCTGACTGACTCCTTCAGGTGATTCAGAAAGAAAGCGGCCGGAAGGCTTGGTTGTTCTGCAAAAAAGAATTATCTTTGCACTCACAAGAACAAAAGCAGTGTAGGCACTTTTAAACTTTTTTACCTGCGCGCACGCACGTTCTTTAATATTTAAGAAGAGAGGATATGAGCAATATGAAAGTGGAAGTATTGAGGTTTCTCGGCATCGTCGGCATCGCCATTCTTACGCTGACGCCCCGTTCGGCAAGCGCCCAGGAGGTGGCGGCAGACGCCCAGGAAGTGGCGACAGACGTGGTAGAGGCCTTGGTGGTCGACGCCGAGACGGGCGAAGAGCTGCCGTTCGCCAGCGTCACGGTGGTCGGCGGCCGGAAGGTGTCGACCATCACCAACGCCGAAGGTCAGTTCCGCATCAGGGTTGAGAAGGGCGAGCGGCTGCAGTTCACGTATGCCGGCTACAAGGCGCTGACGCTGACGCCGAAGGCCGTTGGCCACAGGGTGGAGCTCGCTCCCGCCACGCTGATGGTGCGCGGCGTGGAGGTCAGGGCACTGCCGCTGAAGGAGATCAGGAAGGAGACGGTGCGCCAGCAGCGTAAGCACCGGCGCAAGACGGCCGACTTCTTCTACCGCCAGACGGCCTTCGTCGACTCGGCCTGCTATGAGTATGTCGAGGCGTTCCTGACGGGCAGGTCGGCGGTGGCCGTCAGCGACCTGAAGCTGAGCAACGGGCGCTATGCCGCCATCATGCCCGACACGACGGTGGGCCAGGTGCTGCAGTTCTACAAGAACTTCTTTACATTCTCGCAGATAGAGCTGGCGACGAACAAGCCAAAGCTCGACCCATCGGCCGACATCATGCCGCTCTACGAGAGGGCGACGAAGCTCTACGACATCGACTACGACATACTGAGCGACTCGGCCAGCTGCATCTACGTCATCCGCTTCCAGCCGAAGGCTCACATCAAGAACAACACCATTCTCGACTGCACGCTCTACGTCGACTCAGTGAACAACCACATCCTGCGCTGCGACGGCAGCGGCCGCAACTTCCGCATCCTGCAGAAATACCCGAAGTCGCTGATGCGCAAGGACGAGGTGCTGCCGGTGACGTTCAACTTCAGCATCAACATGACCGAGGAGAACGGCTTCACCGAGGTGCAGTCGGTCTACGTAGACACCTACCACCACCAGGACAGCATGCTGGTGAGGACGAAGTCGACGCTCTTCAACGTCGGCCTGCACGATGGTCGCAAGAAGGGCAAGGAACTGAAGTTTGAAGACGATCTGCACATGCGCATTGAGAAGACGGAATACGACCGCGACTTCTGGCAGCAGAACGAGATTGTACGGCGCACGCGCGTCGAAGAGGCTGTGAAGGAGCTCTTCGAGCGTCGCGACCTATTTGGCGTATTCTGACAGATACAGCAGTCTGCCTTCCTCATCGATTCCGGCCGCACTGACGCAGATGCGGCTCTGCTTGCCGTTGTTGTAGAGGTGGAGTCGCAGCCGTCCGTCGTCGTCGGGCGTGGCGGCGGGGTTCCAGTAGAGGGTGCGGCGGTAGTCATAGCTGTCGGGGCGTGGCGGGCGCCGGCTGTAGTCGGGCTTGAGGTAGAACTCGTCGGGCTCGATGATGCCGGGCACGATGATGCGGCGGTCGCGCCAGACAGGGCGCTCGCCCTCCGACGGCAACAGGTCGAACTGCAGGGTGATGTCGGCGGCGTCGTTCTGCATGACGACGGGCTGGTCTTCGTTGCGCAGGTCGAAGTCGGTGTAGAACCTGACGATGTCCTGACGGGCCAGCTTCATCCATCCGGCCACCTTGTAGCTGCTGATAAAGGGCCCTTGCGTCGGAAACCTGAGCGCGTAGTTGCGAAAGAAGATGTAGGGCGTGGAGAACTCCTCCTTGAAGCGTGCCCGCACGTTGAAGTAGCGGTCCTTGTTGTAGGTGCCGAAGAGGGCGGTGCTGACGGCCTCGGGGAATCGCATCATGTCGAACTGTCCGTAGCAGAGTCCCAGGTCGGTGCAGAGGTTGTAGAGCTCGTAGGTGTCGTAGACGCACACCGGCTTTGTGTAGTCGATGGCACGGCGCCCGCGGCGACGGCGCTTCTTGACGGTGACCTCGCTGATGACGCGGTCCATCCGCGAGATGGAGTCGAGGGCCTTCACCTGGTCGGCAGCGATGGTCTGCAGCCCGCCGTCGTCGTCGTTGGGCAGGTGGCACTGGTAGTAGGAGTACTTCTTGGCGAAGACGGGGAAGAAGAGGTCGCGCTTGACGAAGTAGTCGGCGATTTCCTCCTCGCTGAGGAATCCGCTATTGAGCCGCTTCCGCAGCTTCTTGTCGTCGAGGCCGCTCTTGTAGGCCCTGAGAAACAGCGCTCCCGCATTCTTGTAGTCGGGCAGGTCGAAGCGGAAGTGTCCGCCGTTGGTGGTCTCGGCCTTGAACGTGGTCACCGTCGACCCCGGCAACTGCAGGCCGTTGTCGTCGAGCTCTACCAGCTCGCACTCCACGGTGACCTCATGCTTCAGCTGACCGCGCCCCTCGGCCACCTTGCGCTCCTCGTTGACCGTCGAGCTTGAAACGTTCTGCAGCTCTGTAGGATTCCTGACGAAGATGGCCTCGCCCATGGTCTCGAGCTCCATCGTGCCGTCAATCGACATTTCCTTCTTCTCTTCGGTCTTAATGCCCGAGATACGCTCCTTGAGTTCCTTGTAGATGGGGTCATCGGGGTCGACATGCTGGGCCTTGGTCTCGCTGTAACCGAAGACGCCCTGCGACCAGTACTGCACCTCGTCGACCTCCCAGTCGGCGGGAATGGTGCTGTAGACGTTGCCCTCGACGCTGAGCTGCTGCTCGGGACCATAGCGCAGCGGCTTGCCGTCGGTCATCTCGCCGTAGTCGTAGCGTCGCCAGCCCTGCACCATCAGCAGCAGGTCGAGGTGGCGGCGGTGCTGCTGGTCGTCGGCCTCGAAGTAATAGTCGGGGTGTGGAATGAAGCCCTTCAGCTCGCTCGACAGCAACAGCTCGGTCATGATGTTGCCCGTGTCGTAGGTGGGGTCGTCGGTGCCGGCATCGCGGACGCTGACCGACACCTGGTCGGTACCCTCGGGCACGCGCAGCTCCAGGTCGATGGCCTCGTAGGGCTGGTAGTCGGTCTTCGCCGTGGTCAGGCTGATGGGCTCGGCGGCGTCGTGGTGGTCGACAAAGAAGAGGCGGTCGGCCATCGGGCGTCCGTCGCCGTCGACGATGATGAGGTCGCTGACGCCCGAGGGCAGCTCGGCGGTGTCGATGCTGACGGTGGCGCGGCCGCCCGCGTCGGGTCTGAAGCGCCTGAACACCTTTAACATACCGCGCGAGAGAACCACTGCCGCGCAGTCGGCATCGGCGGGCTGGCCGCGCACTACGACGTCGGCGCTGACGGTGCCGTCGTCGGCACTGACGGCCAGGGCGCAGCCCGTCTTCGCGGGCTTGGGCAGGTCGAAGGTGTAGTCCTTGCCGCCGTAGTGGAACAGGGCCTCCAGGCGGCCGTCCGTGGGCACGTCGACGGTGAAGGCGCCGCGCCCCTCGTGCTCGGTCTTAATGGCCGTAGCACCCACCCTGCCGCTGACGTCGACCTGCTCGCCCAGCTCGTTGACGGCCTCGAAGGCCACGGTGGCCTTGGTGCCGGCTATGAGGTGGCCGCCCTCGGGGTAGAAGCTGACCTTGAGCTCAGCCTTCGGCTCCTTGCCGAGGCGCGTCTTGGGCCGCTCGACGATGTACTTCGTGGTGTAGTCGCCCGGTTTCTCGGGCGTCTCGTAGACGGGCACCACCCGGCTGTAGACGGTGCCGTACTGGCGGTAGAAGTCATCGGCCATCTGATTGTTGTAGAAGAGCTGGCGAGATTGGTAGTTCGACGGGTGCTCGGTGACGCAGAAGTTCATCATCCATCGGGTGTAGGCCCTCAGCTCGTAGAAGCCCGAGTAGAGCGAGTCGGCGAGGTAGAACGAGCCCTCGCCGTCGCCGACATCAGAAATCTTGATGGTCTGCCGCTCGACGAGCAGTCCGTCGGGCGACACCAGCTCGACGTAGAGCAGCCGGCTCAGGTCGGTGTAGCTGTTGTCGTCGGCACGCACGACGTAGGCCTTGTACCAGATTTCCTCGCCCCGGTAGTAGCAGTTATTGTCTAAGTGCAGGTAGATTTTCTCCTGGATGGGGGCGTCGCCCAACAGGGTCTTGATGCTGTCGAGGGCATCCTTGGCCAAGGCTGAGGCCGAGCCAAGTATCACAATGAGGGTTAGTAACGTCGCTTTCATATCGTCAAGGTTTTGTTATTTGCCTGCAAAGATAAACATATTTTTCCGAAATCTTTTGCCATTTCGCCAATATTTTGTATTTTTGCAAGCCGAAAGCAATAACATCACTAAAACATAACGCAAAAGAAAACAACAATGAAGAACATCAGTCTTGACATCACGAAGGCCGCCTGCTTCCTTGAGGCCGGCGCCGTTGAGGCTTTCGAGCCGAAGGTAAAGGCCGCCCAGGAGGCCTTGGAGAATGGGACCTGTCCCGGTAACGACTTCCTCGGATGGCTGCACCTGCCCAGCAGCATCACGCCAGCGTTCCTCGACGAGGTGCAGGCCGTGGCCGACACGCTGCGCGCGAAGTGCGAGGTGGTCGTCGTGGCCGGCATCGGCGGCTCCTATCTCGGCGCCCGTGCCGTCATCGAGGCCCTCGGCAACTCGTTCAGCTGGCTCGTTCAGGACAAGCAGAACCCCGTCATCCTCTTCGCCGGCAACAACATCGGCGAGGACTATCTGGCCGAGCTCACCGACTACCTGAAGGGTAAGAAGTTCGGCGTGATCAACATCTCGAAGTCGGGCACGACCACCGAGACCGCCCTGACCTTCCGACTGCTGAAGAAGCAGTGCGAGGCACAGATGGGCAAGGACGTGGCCCGCGACGTCATTGTGGCCGTCACCGACGCCAAGCGCGGCGCCGCCCGCACCTGTGCCGACAAGGAGGGCTACAAGTCGTTTGTCATTCCCGACAACGTCGGCGGCCGCTTCTCGGTGCTCACGCCGGTGGGCCTGCTGCCCATCGCCTGCGCCGGTTTCGACATCAAGGCGCTCGTAGAGGGTGCCCAGCAGATGGAGAAGGCCTGCGGCAAGGACGTGCCCTTCGCCGAGAACCCGGCCGCTCAGTACGCCGCCGTGCGCAACGGTCTCTACCAGGCCGGCAAGAAGATTGAGATCATGGTGAACTACCAGCCCAAGCTCCACTTCGTCAGCGAGTGGTGGAAGCAGCTCTACGGCGAGAGCGAGGGTAAGGACAAGAAGGGCATCTTCCCCGCATCGGTCGACTTCACCACCGACCTGCACTCCATGGGACAGTGGATTCAGGACGGCGAGCGCACCATCTTCGAGACCGTCATCAGCATCGAACAGCCCAACCGCGAGCTGCTCTTCCCGGCTGACGACGAGAACCTGGACGGCCTGAACTTCCTGGCCGGCAAGCGCGTCGACGAGGTGAACAAGATGGCCGAACTGGGCACACGACTGGCCCACGTCGACGGCGGCGTGCCCAACATCCGCCTGTCGGTGCCCTGCCTGAATGCCTACTACATCGGACAGCTCATCTACTTCTTCGAGATTGCCTGCGGCATCAGCGGCAACGTGCTCGGCGTGAACCCCTTCAACCAGCCCGGCGTCGAGGCTTACAAGAAGAACATGTTCGCCCTGCTCAACAAGCCCGGCTACGAGGCTGAGTCGAAGGCCATTCAGGAGAGGCTTAATAGTGAAAAGTGAATAGTGAATAGTGAAAAGTGAGGTAATACGATATTTAGAGAAGCACGGCTTTGAGCGCTTTGAGCCCAAAGCCGTGCTCTTCGACATGGACGGCGTGCTCTACGACTCCATGCCCCGCCATGCCATTGCCTGGCAACGGTCGATGAAGCTGTTTGGCATCGACATGACCGAGCAGGACGCCTACCTCACAGAGGGGGCCCGCGGCATCGACACCATCCGCCTGATGGTGAAGCGGCAGCAGGGCAAGGAAATCAGCTTAGAACGGGCACAGGAGATGTACGACGAGAAGACGCGCCAGTTTCACCAGATGGGCGAGGCACCGCTCATGCCGGGCATCATGGACCTGTTAGGGCACATCAGCCGCCAGGGACTCACCGTCGGCGTCGTCACGGGCAGCGGTCAGCGTCCGCTCATCAACCGCCTGCTCACCGACTTCGGCGACTTTCTGGACGCTGGCCACATCGTAACGGCCTACGACGTCAGCCGCGGCAAGCCCGCCCCCGACCCCTACCTGATGGGCATGCAGAAGGCAGGCACGCAGCCCTGGCAGACGGTGGTCGTCGAGAACGCTCCGCTCGGCGTCAGCGCCGGCGTTGCTTCGAGGGCCTTTACCATCGCCGTCAACACGGGACCACTGCCCGACGAGGCCCTGACCAGTCGCGGCGCCGACCTGCTGGAGCGCCACATGACCGACCTGAGAGACACATGGGACACATTATTTAAATAGGAGAACAGTAAAATGGTAATCTCACAAGAAGAGCGCTGGATTCAGAACTACCAGCGCTACATCTACTTCATCGAAACCCACCAAGCCCTGCCCTCGCGCCACCACCCAGACGACTACCAGCTGCTGAACTGGATGAAGTACAACCGTCGGCTATGGGCTAAAGGCAAGTTGCCGCCGGAGCGCGTTGACGCCTTCAACAAACTGCTGAAGATGGCCAAAGCGTATCACAAGTTCAACCAGTTCACCTACAAATCGGGCAAGAAGGTGAATAAGTACGTCTGATCAGACCTCGCTCTCTTCGTCGCCGTTGGTGTCCATCTGAGAGTCGCGCTCAATGCGCACGTTCCCGAAGTTGTCGATTTTCACCTCCAACGGGATGTACTCGTCGGTCTGGGGCAGACAGACGCTGGCAGCAAACTCCAGCTGCTGGTCGTCAGCCTCGTCGAACACGAAACCTTCCAGGATGCCCGCCGTGCGGTAGTGGGCGTCGATGTAGCCCTCGAACGTGGCCTTGGTGAACGTCTTCTGGATGGCCACGCTGCCGTCGGCACGGCGCACGACGAGCGTGATGCGGTTGTCGACGAACTTCTGTCCCGTCTCGTCCTTCACCATCGGCAGGCTGTCGCTGGCCGTACGGTTAATCTCCACCCGATACGTCTTGCCCAGCCACTGCACGTCGCGCTGGTCGCTGTAGGGCTGCATGCGCACGGGCCCCGAGGGCTTTGCCACTTCTACGCGCGGGGCAATGATGTCCTGCGTCTGTTTCTTCTCCTTGCACCCCGTCAGGGCCACCATGGCCATGAGTGCCAGTATCGTTGTTTGCTGCTTCATTGTCATTACTTTGCTGAATTCGGCGGCAAAGTTACAAAAAAAGTCTTAGAAAGACGAGCGATTTGGGAAGATTAACAATGCACTACGCGCGTGAACACATAAAACGGCGGTCGCATTCTTCCGTCGTAACGCACTCACCATCAACCGGTTTAGACATTAGGACTCTGCAGCCTACGTCATTTATTTGGCACGGAAATGCACTGACGAACACGGGGTTCTCATTGAATAACGTTTTGCTCCGCGTCCTTCCGTGTTTTTCCGTGCCAAAAGACCAATTTGGTTTAACGCCCAAAAGGTGAGCGAAACTTGAATTTATAACCTCAGGCCGAAGAACGTGCGGACACGCCATTTAACGTTATAAACCGCAAGTTTGTCCTCATTGCCAATGTTGGTGTAGTTGAATACCATCGACAGACCGAGGAACTTATTGCTCCATTGGCGGACGACAGAGCCGCGACTGGTGATGATGCACTCAGGGAAATGGTAGCTGAGGGGGATGCGGTTGTCGCCGAAAGTCATCGATGTCTTGCTGTAGACGATGAACGTAGGCAACGCCGAAATGTGCAACAGCCAGCCCTGTCGGGGCACGTAGTTATAGCCATAGCCTGCACCGATGCCGATGTTCGTCACCTTCAGCTGCATCTTCTGTTCCCAGTCAAGTGAGGCGTGCTGCCCCTGTCCCGACGCTGCCAACAGGAAACTGCCGGCGGAACGACGCTGGATATAGCTCTGCGAGAAGGCGGCAGGATAGGAGAAACGGCTGCTGTTGAAGACATAGAAGGCGTTCACGTTCAGCGTCTTCACCTTCAGCATGTCAGCAGGAAGCTCGATGCGCTCCATGCCGTCGTGGTCGTGCCAGCCCGTGAAGTTTTTGGCATTCTGATAGATGATGTCAAAGCCGAAACGCTTGCCGTAGGAGTTGAAGTTCAGTTCGTAGTCGCGATACTTGCCCATCAGCTTGGCGGGATTAAGTGATGCGCTGAGCGAGATGCCTAAATAGCTGACGGCCACGCTCAGCGTCGACTTGTAGTCGGCCTTCATCTCCGAGTTGAAATGCAGTCCGTTGTCGATTCCCTCGGTCTCTATCTTCGCCCCCGACACATTGATACGCCCTACGACAGTCCACTTCGTTTGTGGTCGCATGATGTAGGCCGTGTCGATGCCCTTGTTACGATTGTAACGAGAGGTAAGCGCACTGTCCATCCGCTCCCTCCTTTCGGATTGGGTCAGCGTCTGGGCAGTGGCTTCACTCACAAGAGCGAGAAGGGCGACAATCAGCAGCCAACGGCTGTTCGCAATCACTCTCATTCAGTTGTTATTTTCCTCCCGTCAAAGGCAACATCCGCATGAATGTGGAGTAGAACCTAAGAACAGAACCTGCAGAATTACCCGAAGGGGTAAACGACTGGTTGAACGGTTTGTTGAACTGTTCCATCACTTGGCTGTCAACAAGCTGGCTGATAGGAATGACATCGTCGCTGTATATATCCTTTATGCCAGGCTCAATCGTGTACAGATTGTCCTTCTTCACCAAGCAGAGCCTGACAGGCTCCGGCATGGCTATCTTATCAGAAGTGAGTTGAATAATCGACGAGCTGTTGAGCGATTCTACCAGTTCGTATAAAGCGTCGGCAGAGTCGTCGGACTGCCTGTCCTTAATGGCTTGCGCATAATCTGCTGCAAATGCCGCACCGTTGGCAATAGAGCCCGACAGCGTGAGGTCATTGAGAACACGGATGGTGAAGGACTTGAGGTCAGCGATATTGAAGGCGTCCAGAGACATCTGCCCCATGAAGCTGCCCGCCTGCGAGAGCACCATCTGGGCATTGTTGGTGACGATCTCCTCTCCATCGCACATGAAGCTATAGTCGAAATCCATATTGGCATCCTCCATGCTGAGGCTGAAGTCGAGGGCACTTGCGTCCTTGTCATTCAGGTAGGTGCTCTGCTTGCCGGTTATCCGGAACGAGCTGGCATCGAGCCTGACGTAATCCGACTCCGGAGTCTCGGGCAATTCCAGGCTGACGACGCTCTCGCTCAAGGTCTGCTCCTTTTTGTCGATGAGGGCTGTCAGCGTCATGGTGAACGACTTCGGCAGGCGGTTGATCAATGCCAAATGCTCCACGTTGGGCAGCTTTGCATCGGCAACCGTCTGATAGCAATTGTTGCTGTTCTTGATAATCACCTTGAAGAGTGTCGTGCCGATACCATCGACGGTAGCGGGGAAGATGAACTCCAGGTTGTCGGCCGAGAGAACGCGGCAGCCTCCCTTTCCGTCGAATATCACCCGGACGCCGTAGCCGCCAGTGTCGACGGTCATGTATGCCAGATAGCCCATTTCAGCCAACTCTGAACCAGCCTTTACGGGAGTGAGGCTGAGTTGGGCATTCCTTTGGGAAATAGCCTTGAAGAGGGTATTGATGTTGGCAATGAAGTTCTTGTCGAGCTCAATCAGCGACATCAGCTGTGCGAAGGCTTGCGATGTGGCGTTGAGCGATTCAGACTTGAGGGCATCTGCCAGGGCTTTGGCATTGTCATTTATGAGACTGATCAGCTCGCTGCGATTGCCGGTACGACCAACGATGTTGATGAGTGCTGCCACGTCGGCAATGTCTACCGTTGCGTCGCCGTTCACGTTGGCAGCGGCCTCGTTGACCAGCTCACCACGGCCAAGGACGAAGTCCGCGAGGGCGGTCACGTCGGCGGCATTCACGTAGCCGTCACCTGTCACGTCGCCAACAACAGATCTGTTGTCAGCCAGTATTCTGCCAGCCATGGCGAGCAGGACAGACACGAGTATTATTCTATAGTGCTTCATTTTGCTATATGCTTTTTACCGTTTTCAATATAAATTCCCTTCTCAGGCTTTCCGTTGAGACGGCGTCCCTGCAGGTCGAAGTAATTCTCAGTACCGTCGCGGTTGATGGTACGGATGGTAGGCTTGATGCCGGTGGTGCTTCCTGCCTGGAAGTCGGCGATATAGAGCAGGTCGGTTTTCTCTTCCACCTCGCCGCTGTTGTCACCGTCAGTCTGGTAGAAGCGTGTGGCGAAGTTTCTGGATCCATAAAAGTCGTTGGGATCATACTCAACCACTTCCGGATTCTGCCGGAAAGGAATGGACGTAAAGAACAGATAATCAGAATTATTGGCAGAGAAGAGTCCACGGAAATTGTTAAAACGTTCCTGACTAGTACGTCGATCTATAAATGCCCATATTCCTTTGTCGGTCAAGCCGTATATCAGTTCGTCTTTATCTAACATAAAGACCCTATACGCACTCACCCATTTTCCTATCTCCGTATTCGTGCCGTGCCAGTACCATTCTGAGAAATCATAGACAGGAGAGCCTTCCGGCACCTGGTTTGTGAACAGTGCATCGATGGCGTTGAACCGCATATCGCCGTGGTTGACAATCACCAAATAGGGTTTCCAGGCCTCCATCTTATTGTTAGGCAGTTCCTTGAAGATGAACTGGCGGTAGACGGTGTCGACATACTCCAGCTGATAGGCCTGTGCTGTGCCCGGCACATAGTATTCGTCGATATCGAAGTCGTAGGGCAGACTGACGGTGCAGGCCACAGGCGATTCAGTGCCGTCCTCGTTGACGACTGCAGAAACAACACGGTCGCACTCCGTATTGGATATCTGGCCATTGAGTTCGTCAAGTACTTTCTGACTGAAAGTGAAATCGATGAATTCCTCGGTATACTTGGGCAGGCTGAAGCCGAGGAAATCGTCGAGCGAGACACCCGAGCCCTGGAACTTCAGCTGGTAGAAACCTGAGTAGGGAGCCTTGAACACAATGGTGTCGCTCTGGAAGTAGGTATTGTAGAGCGTCCAGTCCTTGTCGTAGTCACGCTTATAATATACATTAAGGTAAGAGATGTCGCCGCCGCCCATGCCGAACATCGAGAACATCTGCATGAAGCCGCCGCCCATATCGGCAGTGAAGCGCAGCAGATGACCCTGCTTGGCCTGCAGGCGCGGGGTGATGACCTCGTACTCCTTTGACTCGGTCTTGGCAACCCACGACGTCTCCTGGCTACCGCCGCCGAACATGGCCATCATGTCGTCGCCGCCGCCCTCGGTGAGTATCCAGCCAGTGGTCTGCCAGCCTTCAGGGAACCGGCGGGGGAAGGTCTGGTCTTCAATCACATAGATGGGCTCGAAGTCCTCTGACCATGAGTCGGACTTGATGATGTAGGCACTGAAGGCAACAGTCTGTCCGCTCACCCGCTCATCGGCAGGCGTGAACATCAGTATATCACGCACCTCGCCCTGGCGCTCATCGTCGCGGAGCAGGGTGGCACCCAGCAGCAAAGAATCGCCAGCAGCAATCTTCAGGCTGCTCTGGTCTAAGGCAAGACGAGTAGCGTCTAAGGAAGAAACGGTAACGTCGAGCGTACCCGTTCCCGTGTTGATGACAGTAAAGGTGCTGGTGGTATCGGCCCTGAGCATGCCGAAGTCAAGACTCTGCACCGCAGCACTGTCGAGGGTGACATAGAGGTCAGGCGCATTCATGTCAATCTGGAATCCGGCCACAGAGTCGATGACGATACTGTCGGAAGCAACGAAGCGGAAACGGTATTCACCTGGCTCCAGGTTGGAGAGCCACTGCGTGGTATAGGTGGTGTCCACTGCATTGGAGAAGTCCTTTGCCTTCTCCCATTTGCCGGAACCATAGACAGACTTCTCGATGAAGAAGGACGTACTGTTGTCACCGCCACCCATCATAGAGCTGAAGTCCATGCCACCGCTGCCGGGCTTCTTGACAGAGAAGAGCAGAACGTCTTTCTCGTCACTGACGGTCAGGGGCGGAGTCATCAGGTAGTAGGTTTCACTGCTACCGCCGCCAAACATCGACATCGAATCATCGCCGCCACCGCTCTTCACGGTAGCCACACCTTCTTTTGCTTCCCAGCCTTCGGTAAACCAGCCGTAAGGCAGTTCGTTGTTGTTGAAGTCCTCTGTCCATACGCCCGGCTGAGTGATGATAGCGTCTATCGGAAGGGGAATTTCCTCAACGCGGCTGTCGGTCGTCGTAAAGACAAGCATCGTGCTGTTCCTGCCCTCATGGCCCTGGCTGTAGTTGAAGGTGAGGTTGACCTTTGCCGTATCGGCGTATTCAATGCTCACGCTCGTCTGGTCAAGTGTAAAGGGATTCTCTGCCGAGAGGTTCACCGTGAGCGTACCAGTACCCGTATTGATGACGCAGAACGTCACGGTCGTGTCCTCGGTACAGAGCCCGAGGTCGACGGGCTGGATGTTCTTGTCGTTGTAAGCGGGGTAGATGTCAGGTGCATTATCGTCGATATGGAAGCCCGCCACAGAGTCGATCATCACATTGCCGCCAGCCCTGAAGCGGAACCGGTATTCGCCCTCTTCAGTATTGCTGATGGTAAAGGTCTTGTAGGTGGAATCGAGCTCCGAGGTGAGGTCGGCCACCTTCACCCAACGGTGTTCACCGTAGATGGCCCGCTCTACCACAAAGGTAGAGTCGCTTTCGCCACCCATGAAGGAACTGATGCCGCTGTCGTCTCCGCCTTTCTTGGCCGAGAACACCAGCACTTCACCGCCCTGGACGTTCAGGGGCGGCGTCATCAGGTAGTTGTAAGAATCTTCACCGCCGCCCAAGAGGTCTGCGATGTTGAAGCCGCCGGACTCTTCCGAATCCTCCCCTTTCTGGGCAACGTTATCCTTGACGACCCAGCCTTTGGCAAACCAGCCGTAGGGCATCTTCCCGTCATTGAAACGCTCGTCCATCTGCCCTGAGGCAACAGACTGGGCCTTCATGCTTGCTCCCGCACATAAGAGCAGCACTATCAATAATAATAATCTTTTTTCCATTGATATAAATTATGAATTAACCTTAGTTCAAACTAACTGTAACACGCTCGCCCACGGTCTTGAACGTCTTGCCCGTTTCGTAGACGCGGTCGGTGGCAGCATTATAGTAGAGTAGCCGGGCCTCCTCGCCCTCCTGCTTGCCGAACACGATGATGCGATGCTGGCTGGTATAGCCATTGCGATAGATGTGGCTGACGCCCCGGCACTCGTTGCCGATGACTACACCCAGCATATCGCCGTCGGAATGCTTGAGCCCATAGTCCTCGGGCACGAAGCCGACTTTGAGCCAGCTGGTGACCGGAAACTTGGTGGAGCCTAACACGATGTCGGGCAGGAACTCGGTGTCAACACCCTTCACGTTCTCGGGGATGAAGCGCCCCTTGCCTTTGATGCTGAAAGTCTGGTGGGTCTGGCTCGACCAGTATTTCAAGGTGGCCTCGACTTCCTGGTTGGAGTTCTCGTTACCAAGCACCTTCAGGATGAAGAACGTAGCCTCATCGTCGGCAACATGTTCATCGGCAGGCTTCGCCGGATGGGCCACGGCCCGCAACTGGTCGCCGACAAACAGGGCCAGCATGTCGTCGTCGGAGATATAGGGCTTCAGTTCCTCTTGCATACGCACCATGAATATCATCCAGTTCTCATAGAGTGAGGGGTCAGGAGCCTGCCAGTCGGGGGTCGGCTCGTTGTACGTCAGGTCAATCGACCAGTCGGGCTTACCTACTGAGGCCTCTTTCAACGTGGCTCCCGGGCTGTCGCTGCTGTCGTCGTCGCTGCCGCATCCCCACAACAAGGTGATTGCGGGGATGAGCAAAAGCGTCAGGATACTCTTTTTCATATTCTTCTTTCTCATATTGCGTTCCTATTTAATCATAATCTTCTTACCCTGATGGATGTAGACACCGGGCTGCTTAGGCTTGCTGCCCAACCGGATGCCAGTGAGTGTGTACCAACCATCGGCGACGGCCTGGACAGTGGTGAAGTCGATAGCCGTGGGAAGTTCGGGCTTGCCTATGATGGCATTGGCCTGATACGTCATCACCTCAGAAGTGGTGGCGATGATGTCGCCCTCGCGCTCCAAGGCAAACCAGATGGGAGTGTCCTCGTCGCCGGCCACGCTGAGGTAGAAGATGCCCTCGTCGTCGGCACTGACTTCACCGCACGGCTCACTGCCGGCGTAGGCCATCAGACGGTCGCCAGCCTGCGGCTCAATGCCTCTTGCACGGGCTGTCAGCGACATGGTGGCCCTGCTCTGCGTCCGTACGGGTGTGGAAACGACCTCGTCGAGGAACGTGCTGGTAGGCTCATAGAACGGATAGGTGAACTGCGTTTCGTTGGCATCAGTTCTGTAGAGCATATAGCCCTCGCCGGGCTTCATATACTTCAGGCTGCCCTTCCACTGGCCTACGCCATTGGTCACTGTGTAGATGGCGTACTCATCGTGGCTCTTGATGACGTCGCCGTCCTTGGCCTTGTTGTTATAGTCGGTCAGGGCCGTCTGGACGGTCAGGTTGAGCATCGGGGTATAGCCAATGCTGTTCCACTTGTTGCCCACGGTGATGGTGCGGTCAGCCTTCTGCTTGATGAGCGAGCCAGACAGCTGGATGTTGACATCCTCCTGCACCTTGAAGAAGTAGGCGTGCTTGTAGTTGATGCGTGTCGGCTGATTACTGTCGGAAGTCATCCAGTGACCGTTGGTGTAGACGAGCACGGCACCCGACACGTTGTCGGTCATGATGTCGCCTTCGTGCAAGGGCAGACGGTCAAGCAGCGTGTTGAAGTCGCTCAGCTCATCCGACAGGAGGTTGAACGATACCCAGTTCCAGCCCTTGTAAAGTGCAATGGTCTGGATGTACTCCTCGCCACCAACGAGGAGCAACGGCTTGGCAGGCGAGCCGACGACCTTCGACGGTGAGAACTTGATGGTGTCGTTCCGCAGGTTGTTCTCGTCGCGTGCCGTCAGTGTCTGTTCCTTTCCTATCGAATGGTTCCACAGGCGGAAGTTGAGCGGGTGCTCGGTCGTCAGACTGTCGTAGACGGTGATGAACGCGAAGCTCTCGCCGGTATCCTCGCTGTACGAGATGTTGGCCACGCCGTGGCAGACACCATTATTGTCGAAAACGCCCACGATGTCGTCAGGCTCAACGTCAATCTCATTGTTGAGCATCACGCGGGCGGTGATGTTCATCGAGTGCTGACGCAGGGCACGGTCAACGCCGTTGGTCCACTCAGGCTGGTTGCCGTTAACCTTCAGTGAGAGGACGATGGGCTCCGAGAGTCCGTTCTCGTCGGTCAGATAGATAATCTCGTCGAAGCTGCCCACGTTCAGGTCTTTGTTCACCGTGAACGTGATCCACTGCTCCTCAGTAGGACTGATGGTGTTGGTGCGCGGACTTACCGTCAGCCATCTCGGATAGTTCTCGACGGTGAAGGTGTGGCTCACCTGGCTGTTGTTCTGGATGGCCACCTCGAAGGTGGTCTCGTTGCCGTAGGCCTGCTCCATCTGTACGGTCTTCTGCTTCCAGCGCAGCGGGTTGCGGTCGACGAAGAAGCAGGCAGTGGCAGCCGATGCCATGTTGTTGCCGTTCTTGTCGGGAATCTCGCGCATGGTCACATAGATGTTACGCTTGTTGATCTTCTCGTCAGAGTTGTTGATGTTCACCAGGATGGAGTGGTCGCGGCCCACGAAGCTGAAGTTCAGGTTGTGCAACTCCTGCTCAGGCATGACGGGGGCGCCACCGGTCTGGTCGATGTGACCGAGTATAGTCTGCGGCTCGTCTGTGAAGAGATAGTCGCGCTGGGGCGTGGTGGTAGGCTGCTGGGTAAGCGGGTCTTTCTCGTAGATGACCTCTCCATTCTCGTCCTTATAGACTTTTTTGCTGTAGACGTAGGGCTGCGTCACGATGTCGTTGTCCTTCGAGCGCTCCTGACGCTGGAAGCCTATGTAGGTGAGGAGTCCTGCCTCGTCGCCCTGCGGACTGCGGGTGCTGAAGCTCTTGATGAGCGTGAGCGGCAGTGCCTGGTCGAACAGGCAAATCTCGTCGAGGCTGCCCTCTAAGTAGTTGGCTGCGTCGAAGGTCTTCACGTAGCCACCAGCTACACGGTCGTACACACAGCTGCCGAGCATGGGATGGCCGCCGCTGATGCCTCCGAGCGTTTCAGGCTCAGCTGAGGCAACCAGCGTCTGGTCGATGTAGATGTTCAACACGTTCATGGCGCGGTTGACGGTCATGGCATAGTGATGCCAGTCGCCGTCGGTCCATTGGCCTGGTATGAGCATCTCCATGCCGTTGGTGCGATACTTCAACTGGTCGCTTTCGAAGCCAATGAAGAACTGGTTCTCCGAGCCTTCATCCTCAGCATGGCCGGAGCCGTTGCTGATGAGAGTGCCGTCAGCGTCGGTCTTGAACCAGAACATCAGCGTATAGTCTTGCTCCGACGTGCGGTTGATGGCCATCTGGTCGAGCGCCACGCCCTTGTCGGAACGATTCAGGTGGAGCGACATACCGCCCGGCTTCGCCCAGGCCACACCGCTGCCAATCTGCAGCGTAGCACCCTGAGCCTTGTCAACGACATAGTCGCCATGTCCTTCGTCCATGGGCCAGTAGTCCATCAGACCCTTTTCGTAACCTGTCAGGCGCTTGTTGCCATAGGTGGTGCCTATCTGTCCGCCGTTCAGGGCACGATACCACAGCTTGGCCTCCATCATACGGCCGCGGTAGTAGCTGCGGCTGCGGGGGTTAGCCTCGTTGGTCGAACCGAAGATGATGACGCCGGTGCCGGTATAAGCCTCCTCCAGCTGGAAGGTGCCGATATTCACGCCGCCGTTGAAGAACTGCAGTTGTCCGGAGCCTCCCTCAGCTGTTGGCTGGCTGATGACCATTGCCACCTGGGTGAACTCACCCGCCTTGAACGTACTTGTCGATATATATTCCGCGTCGTTGACCTTTGCCTTCAGACGGTTGTCGGCGGTAACCCACAGCTGCAGCTTCTTGCCGTCGCTGCCGTGTGAGAAGAGCGGCATTTCCTCGCCTGTATCGTCGGGACGTATCATCAGGTCGATGGTGATGTCCTTGTCGGCAAAGTTGCGTTCAGCCTCTGACTGTACACCGCCTTTGCCATCGAACTGCAGCGAAATGTCGTTGGTCACGGCATCGTTGTTCACCTCGCCTTTCACCTCGAAGTTGGTGATGCTGCTCAGGTAGTTGTACTCGATGTCCTCAGAGAAATTGAACACGATGTTCTCGCCGGCCCCCAGAATGCCGTTCACAGGCTCGGGCGTACCAAAGAGTTGCGGGCGGCGCGTGTCCTTCACGCCACTCATCACCTTCGACGAGGTGGTGAGGAAGTCGTTGCCGTTGCGGCAGTAGAGCACGGCGCGCAGGTCGTAGGCCTTCTCCATCTGCACACCCTCGCCGTAGAAGTGGGCGGTGATGTTGCCGTTGGCCGGTATCATCTCCTTCATGCCGCTGGCCTTGGCCATCAGCGTGGAGTCAGCATAGTATGAGCAGAGGTTAGTCCAGAAATCCTCGCCACGGGCAGACTCCTTGTACTGGAACTCGATGTGGTCGAAGTTCTTCTGGTGCTTGTCGAAGCCGCTGATGACCACGGGGATGAAGTAGCCGCGCTGGTTGTCATACTCGGCGTCGGTGTTCATAATCCATTTGTCAGCGGGCGAGGCGATGTCGATATTGCCCGCGGTACGGAGGAAGTGGACGTCGAACGACACCTCGTCGGCCAGCGCTCCTTGGTAGCCGCCCAACGGCCTCACACCTAAGGTCAGTCCTTCGTAGTCGAAGTCCTCGCCAGCCACCACCTCAATTACCTTCTGCACCACGGTGCCGGGCAGCAACTTGACGGTGATGCCGCTTTCAGTGAGGCCCTGTCCGTCAGCAAAGACCTTGGCACCATAGGGATTGGAGCCGTCCTTGAGATAGAGGATGCCGTATTGCAGCGGGCCGGTGACGGCATCGGGCTGCTCGCTCTCGTTGGTCAGATAGACGGTGAAGCGGGCGGGCTCGCTGTGGCTGACACCGCTGATGCTCTGCTTGTCGAGCTTGATCTTCGGATTCTCAATCTTCTTGGTGCGAGCATCGAGCACGTTGCCCGAGTTGTAGAACAACGCCTGGCGCTCATCTTCCCAAGGTTGGGCAGTGGCTCCGCCACGGGTGCGGTAGACGAAGCTGACGGGATAGAGCAGCGAGGATACATCGTTGGTCATGGCCAGTGCGTCCTTGCCCATATCGGTCATGCCGAAGTAGGTCAGGCTCGATGACATGTCTCTGAAATCGGGGTCTGGTACATCTTCTTCTTCCTCCTCCTCGCCGTTCTTTTTCTTCTCCTCCTGAAGTTTCTTCATCATATCCATGGCAATGACCGTGAGGGGCTGGACGTGGTAGACATCGACATCAAGGTGACTCATGGGGTTCATCTTGATGTTGAAACTCTCCTTGCGTGAGACAACAGTTTCGCTCTTACCCCAGTCGGTGACATCGAGGTCAAAGACAGGGCTGACGTTGAATTTAACGTGGAATCCCGGGAAGTCAATCTCGGTGCCATTCTGATTCAGGTCGTTATTTGTCTTATTGCTCGTCTTCTTGTTAATCCATTGGAAGAGGGTCTTTACCAGAGATGGGCCGAAACCGCCTAAGACATTGAGTATCGCGAGCGATTTTGAGTTAAGTTTTGGTGCGCCTATCATGAAGGGCAGCTGCGAGTGCATGCCCATCACCATGCGGCTGGTGAACTCCTCGCCGTAGCTCACCTGTCCGCCACCGTCCAGGCTGTAGTTGGCTGCCAGGTCGACGACGTTCTGCTTCTGCATCTCGTTGGTGCTGATCATCTCTACCCAGGACTGCACGATGCTCCAGTTGCCAGCCACGGAGTCGCGCAGATTCTCTGTATTCCAGCCCTGCGGCACGTGGATGACGTAGCTCATGTCGGGATCGTCGGCCTTGCCCGGCTGGTAGGCATTGAACACGCTCTCGCCGTCCTTCATGTTAGTCACGGCAAAGTCGGGGCTGTCGGCAGGCACCAGTGAGCGGTACACCAGCTGCCCTGTGGCGTTGGCCTTGGCCTGAGCTTCCTCGGCAGAGCCGATGAACATCATGCTGCGCGACTGCTCGATGAGGCTGGGTATGATCTCGTTGAGGATGTGCTGCTGGGTGTAGACGAACGACGACTTTACCTTGTTGCCGGCCGTGAGCGACTCGTCGCGCACCAGATGGTAGAGCGTGCCGTCGGCGGCACGGCCTTGTGCTATCTCAAGCAGGGTGCCGCTGAGGCGCATGCCTGCTATGGAGTAGGTGCCACCCACGCGTGCGGCCATCTGCTGGAACACGTTGTCGGGAATGGCACGGATGGTGCTGGCCGGAGTCACTATCATGTTACCCATTGTGCCGATGTAGAGGTCGGCGGGAGCACCCACCATCGAGGGTTCGGCACTGGTGCTGATGTCCTGCTTCAGCGTGGCGGTATAGCTGACATCCATCGTGTTCTTCATACGGTATATAATGTCGAAGTCGAAGAGTTCGATGTTCTTTGACATATTGAGCGTACCATATTCCGTGGCACTGGCGACGGAAACCACGCCAAAGTAGTTGTCGAGTTTCTTGCCAACCTCCATGCCGAGCGACGAGCCTACGCGCAGGCTCATATCCATGCTGAAAGCCGTGGTGAGCGTGCTGCCACGACCCAGTGTAGCCGAGCTGTAGGCTCCAGGCGGGTCGCGCAGGATGTCGAGGCACTGCGGGTTGTCGATGCTGATGACATCCTTGGCCGAACCGTTGCGGAAGATGTTGAGCACGTAAGCCTGGATGGGCTTCGCCTCGTAGGTGGTGCCGTCCTGCGTGAGCGTCATGGTGATGGTGCGCAGGGCATCCTTGCCAGTGAGCAGGTAGGGCAGCTCGTCGACAGTGATGATGACAGTGCCCTCGCCGTTCTCGTCGAGCTGCACCACCTGGCGGTTGTTCTTTATCAGCATGTCGTTCTGCACGGTCACCTGTCCGCCGCCGACCTTCACTTCGTCCACGATGCCACTGTTCTGGTCGTTGTTCCAATAGTAGCGCTCCACGGCAGAGAGCTTGGTGGGATATTGCATATAGAGGCTGTAGACGGGATAGCCGAAGGTGTAGCTGACGCCTCCGTCTTCTTTCTCTTCGGCCAGAGGTATCTTGAGCGACGTGCCGTCCACCTGCTTGTACTTGTAGTATTTGTCGCCAAGATAACTGAACGAGTCGTAGGTCTGCTGCTTATACGTCAGTTCTACGGGGTTGTGGTAGATGCGGCTGTACTTGGCATTGTAGGACACGACGGGATCTTCCAGCGTACCGCCGGTCTGTGTGGTGAAGCGTCCGATGACGGTGTCGCGCTTCTCCGTGAGACAGTCGGTCAGGTCGATGACCTCGCTCACCATGCCCTCCTGGAACAGGGTGGCATAGCCGTCGCTGTAGATCTGCTGCACCTTCCAGCGCACGGGGGGCAGTTCCAGGCGGTACTCGCCGGTCTTGGAGTCGGGCCACACCTCCATGCGCTTGCGGGTGGTGTGCACACGGGTCATGTATTCGTGGTCAGAGTTGTCCTGCTCATGGGCGATGGTGTAGTCGGAAGTAGTCTTCTCAGGGTTAAGGTTGTCGTAGACCAGCCACGACGTGTTGTCGCCTTCTAAGCTGAGCACCATCTTCACGCCGGTGCCTAAGTTGTTGTGCGAGAGGTTGTGGTCGAGCGGCAGGTTGCCCTGCGTGTCGCCACCCACGATGCGACCGATGAGCTTCACCTTCGTGTCGTCGTAGAAGTAGATGTTCTCCACGTCGCCCTCGAAGTTATAGCCACCGCTGCTCTTGAAGTAGCCATCGTTGGTGAAGTGGTGGCCGTCCATAACAGCCTGTATGGTGTTGGTGCCGCTGATGACATAGAACGAGAACTTGCCCTCGAAGTCGGTCTCTAAGGGCTTGCTGCCTCTCATCACCGGCTGGCCGTTCAGCAGGAAGCCGGCACCCTTGACGGGTATCGACGTACCGTCGTACATCACGAAGCCCGAGAAGCGTTGGCCACTGGTGACGACGAAGGCCTTCAGCTCCGTGTAGTTGCTCTCGGCATTGAACGTCACGCCGTAGCTCTCTACCTCAAGGCCCAGATTGCTGGTGCTGACGGGCGTGACCTGATAGGTGATGCTGTTCCTGCCAAGGTACGACAGCTCGTCGGCCTCGAAGTGTCCATTCTCGTCGGTGACAGCCTGGACGCTCACGCTGTTGTCGTCGGAACTGATGTTGACCGTGATGCCAGCCACGCCGGTGCCGTCGGGGAACTGGATGCGCCCCTCCACCTTGCCAGTGTGCTTGCAGGCGCCTTCCACTTCGTCAGAGTTGTTGAAGCTGAGGCCCTCGCAGTCCACTGCCGAGTACACCTTATATATATATGTATAGAGTGGCGATACGGTGGTGTCCTCCCACGACATGGTCATCAGCGTGTCGGCCACAATCTTGTAGGCCGTGTCGGGCTGGCCTTTTATCTTACGCTTCACCTGGAAGTAGTCAACGGCATCGCCGTCCATATCCCATGTCAGCACGACACTGCTCTGGCGTGTCTCGGCCATGACGGTCTTGCTGACGCGGCCCGACACCTGGAAGTAGAGCCTGTCGGCGGGCACCTCGGCCTCATAGTAGGCCGTGTCGGCCATCGCAATGAGTGGCGATGTGCCCCGGCTGACTATCAGTTCCACCTCGCTGTTGACGCATGAGCGGTTGAGGGAAACTTCCTTCTTCCGCTCTGCCACCTCTGAGGTGCTCACGGGGTAGTCGACAGTTTCCACCAGCTGGCCGGCACGATTGTAATTCTTGAGGCGCAGCGTCATGGTGGCGCGGTCGTCCCAGATGTACATCACGTTGCCTGTAGGCTCACTGGCCACGGCCACGGGCACGACCTTGCCCTGCCACACCGTCCATGCCGAGCCTAAGGCTGCGGTGAGCTGGTCGGCGGTCATGTTGCTGGCGTCTCGGCCTTGCATCGACGAGCCAATGAGGTTGATATAGTAGCCCATGTCCGACTGAGCTATTCCGGTGATGAAATTATCGGAATCATCTGTTGAGGCCAGCCTCATGCTGCCCGCCATCAGGCAGTTTTCGAAGGTGGAATAGCCGCCTGACGTTGCATGACCCACGAAACCGCCGCAGTAGGTGGCATTGCGGTCGCTGATGATACCATCGAAACGGCAGTCAATCATTCGCTGAGTATGAGTGCCGCCTATCTCGCCCACGAAGCCGCCGTGGAAGGCCTTCTTGTCAACTTCGTCATAGCGGTCGCCATAGATGGTGGCACTGCTCCAGCAGTTGATGATATTCGCGTCATACCCCATTCCGATGAGGCTGGCTCCATACCGCTGCTGGCCAGCGTCGACGGTGCCCATGATGCGCAGGTTGCTGATGGTGGCCCGGTCCACGTAGCGGAAGGGAGCCACATGGTCGCTGCCGTCGCTCTGCAGACTGAGGTAAATGATGTGGCCGCCGCCGTCGAAGGTGCCCTTGAAGGCGGTCTCCATATCGAAGCCCATCATCCGGCTGACGGTGATGTCGCTGCTGAGCCGATAGTACTTGTCGGCATATTCAGCGTTGTCGGTTTCTATCATGACGGCCATGTTGTCCCAATCGTCGCTGCTCTCGATGAGATAGGGGTCAGACTCGGTGCCTGAGCCGGGCAGATAGTAGTATTGCGGCAGCTGATAGCTGGTGGCGAGCACGGGGCGCACCTCGCCAGTGTCCTGCCACCCTGCACCGAGGGCTGACACCAGGCTGGCATTGTCCATCCGCGAGGCATCAGTGCCTTGTAGGCCGCTGCCATTGGCGATGCCGTGGCCGGGGCGGTAGTAGCTGTTATTGATGCTGGAACTGCTGCCCGACTTCAAACGAGCGAAGGTAGCGCTACCGTCACTGGATTGCAGGCTCATCGTGCCAGCCATCAGGCAGTTGTTGATAGCGACTCTTCCATTACTCCATCCCATGAACCCGGCGCAGTTGGTGGCTGTCGGGTCGATGATGCTTCCACTGAACAGGCAGTTGTCGAAGGTTGTCGTACTATTATCTGCATTATGGCCTACAAGACCTCCGTGGGTGGCATCCCTGTCGTCCGAAGCAAAGCGGTTGCCCTTGATGGTGGCGCTGCTCCAGCAGTTGGCAATGCGGGTGTTGCCTGATGCCACAGCAATCAATGTGGCCCCGAACTTCTGGTTGAGGGCATCGACGGTGCCCATGACGCGCAGGTTCTTGATGGTGGCATTACTTACATACCTGAACGGTGCGACGTTATCGTTGCCGTCGCCTTGGATGGCCAGGTTGATGGTGTTTCCGTTGCCGTCGAAGGTGCCCTTGAACTCATGCTCGCTGTCGCCTATCATGCGCCACACATTGATGTCGGCATCCAGGCGGTAGTGCTTGTCGGCATACTGGGCATTGCCAGTGGCTATCCAGTCGGCCAGCCGGTTCCAGTCTTCGGTGCTGGCTATTGAATAGGGCGATTCTGCCGTGCCGTTGCCGTGGTATTCGGGACGGGTGCGCTGGGCCGCCTGGCTCATGATGTTGGGCAGATAGTTCCACGTCAGGCGCATGGTGTGTGAAGCCTCGTCGGCCCATGAGGCTACGGCGCCCGTGGGCGAGTAGAGGGCCATGAGCGGATTGACCAGCACGGTGGTGGCCACGGTGGGATTATCCTCCCATCCCCACAGCCCCGTCGTCGAGCGGCGCACGCGGTAGCGCGTTGTCATCAGCTGCTCCTCCGACTCTACCTCCTGGAGGTAATTCTCGTCGTAGAACTCATACTGCGTCTTGCTGTCGTCGTACATCTCCGACGTGATGGTTTGGAAGTCGGCCTCACAACCGGTTAGCGAGCGCTGCACCTCGAAGAAGTCGGTCTCCGAGATATCGGGGTAGCCGGGGTAGCTGGTCTCCCACGTCACCTTCACACCGCCCTTTCCGTCGTTCGCCGGCAGGGCTTTCAGGTTAAGCGGGGCGTGGAGCATAGGCATGTTGACCTTTTCCGACGAGCGGCCAGTGATGTTGTAGCCATAGCTGTCTGTATAGTCGGCCACGATGTGGAAGTCATAGTGAGGCTCCGTGGCGTCGAGCAGCACGGTGCCGTTCATGTCCTGCCCTAAGTACTGGGAGCTCCAGCCCGTAGCGTCTTTGCTGGTTTTCCACTGGGCAAAGACGTTCGTCACGTTCTGGGCAGAGATATACCACATATAGCCAATCTTGCCGATGTCGTTGGGCATGATGGTCGACTGCGTCAGCTCGGGGTCCAGGCCCTCCGGCGCCTCGGAGATGTCGAGGGTGACCAGGTCGGTGGGAATGCGCTTGCTGCCATTGTCGGTGGACCATACATCCCACTCGAACTCCACCCGCTTGCCGCACCAGCTCATGGGCACGCGGAACTCCATCTCAATCCAGAAGATGTCGTCGTTAGGGGCCTTGGCCACATCGGCGCCGCCGTTCTTGGTGAACGTCACGGGGGTCTGGCTGCCGCTGGTCAGCTGCAGCGTGTGGTTGTAGGCACAGTCCCAGTCGAACTCGAACCAGAAGTACATCCACTTGCCCTCCTGCTTCTGGTCGTCCTTCGTGCCGCACTTCGAGTGCAGCTCCATGAGCTGCCTGCTGCTCTGCCCTTGCACGGTGTAGTTCAGCACCGACTTGTGCTTGAACGAGAACTCGTGGTGGTCGCCGCCACCACCGCAGGGGAACCTCAGCTTGACGGTGTTCGTGCCCGACAAGTTGATCTGGTAATTGTACGATTTATGAAATTGGCTGCCGTCCAAATCAGCAAAGGCTTCCCTTGGCGAAAGGAATAGCGCCATCACTGCGGCTATCAGTAGCCTCAGTCGCGTTACTTCTTTTTTCTCCATAGTCATCTCGTGAGTTTCTTTTTGTCAATTCAGTTCTTCTGCAAGTCGTTGCGTATGCCGACAGACGCTCCTACTTCGCACCGCCGCCCAGCGCAATGTAGAGGGCGATGACGGCCTGGGCTCCCTTATACATGTTCATGGCCTCAGAGAGTTGCGAGTTGAGCAACGACTCCTGGGCGGTGAGCACTTCGAGGTAGTTGGCCTTACCGTTATCCATCAGTTCGTGGGTGCCGGTGTAAGCCTCGTTCAGCACCTCCACCTGACGGTGGTAGTACTGGTGCTTCTCGCGGGCAGCGGCGCAGTCGGCAAGGGCTTCGTTCACCTGGTTGCCGGCGTCGATGACGGTCTGCACATACTTCTTCTGCAGGTCCTCCTGCGTCAGCTGGTTGATCTTGAGGTTGGCCTTCAGCTTGCCACGGGCAAAGATGGGCTGTGTCAGCTGTCCGACGAAGCTGAGCAGCAGCTTGCCGGGGTCGACGACTGCACCGCCGGCAGAGTTAGTCCAGCCGCCGGTGCCGTTGAGCGTGATGCTGGGGAAGAAGGCGGCACGGGCAGCCTGGGTGTTGTAGAACGCCTCCTCCATGCCGGCAGTGGCCATGCGGATGTCGGGGCGCATCTCGAGCATAGCGGCGGGCACGCCAATCTTCAGGAACTTCGTGTCGAACATACGCTGCCCGGTGTCGCCCTGAGCCTCAGGATGGTGCAGGGCCGAAGAGCCCCACCTCTGACGGTTGATATGCTGCGGCGTAATGCCAATCAGCTTGCACAGCGCATTCTCCGTGGCACGGATGTTGCGGCGTGTGTCTACTATCTGTGTCTTCACGTTCAGGTACGACGACTCCATCTGGTTGACGGCAGTGCTGTATGACTTACCGTTCTCCCAGAGCGTCTTCTGCGTCTCGAGCGAGGCGTTCCAGAGGCTGTCGGTAGCCGTCAGGATGGTCAGCTGCTGGTCGAGCAGCTGAAGCATGTAATACTGCTGGGCTGTGGCCGAGACGAGGTTTGCCTTAACGGCCTCCTCACGCAGCCTGGCCTGAAGGAGCACTGCCTGCGACGCACGCTTCTTATTGGTAAGCGAGCCGAACACATCGACATCCATCGACAGCTGTAGCGGCAGGTTGTAGGTCTTCGACCACGGGTTGTCGTCAAACTTGGCCAGCGTGCCCTGCGGCGAGAAGTAGAGCGACGGCAGGTAGGCCATCTTGGCCATCCGCAGTGAGGCCTCGCTCTTCTCCACGGCGATGCGCGCTGAGTTCAGGTCGGTGTTGTTGGCCAGCACCTGCTCGATAAGCTGCTGCAACAGCGGGTCGGTGAAGAACTCACGCCACGACATCTGGGCGAGGGAAGCCCCCCCTACTGCCCCCGAGGGGGCTTCTATACCAAACAGGTCGCTGGTGTTTCCCCCGGGGAATGACTGGGGGGCTTCATACTTATCGTAAAGTCCGCAGCCCGTGAGCGCCAGGCTCACGGCTGCAGTCATCATAATATCTTTTGTTCTCATAATTTCTATGCGATAGCAACTATTTCACTTTCCACTATTCACTTTTCACTTCAGCTTTCCCCTGGAACCGCTCATGCAGTTTCTGGAATACGATGAAGAAGGCGGGAACGACAAAGAGCAGGGCAACGGTGCCGATGCTCATGCCGCCGATGACGCCAAGGGCGAGGGCACGGTTACCATTGGCACCGGCGCCGCCCTCGATGACCAGCGGAACCATACCGATAATCATCGTGGCTACGGTCATCAGGATGGGGCGCAGACGCTCCTTGCAGGCCTCGAAGGCAGCCTCGACGATGCCCATGCCCTGGGCACGGCGCTCGGAGGCGAACTCCGTAATCAGGATGGCCGTCTTCGACAACAGTCCGATCAGCATGATGACACCCGTCTGCAGGTAGATGTTGTTGTCCATGCCGGGGAAGTGAACCAGCGAACCGAGGTATGCAAACACAAAGGCGCCCATCAGTCCGAACGGCACGGAGAACAGCACGGCCCACGGCGTGAACCAAGAGTTGTAGAGCGAAGCCAGGATGAGGTATATCAGGATGACGCAGATGACGTAGATGAGGGCCGTGGTGTTTGAACCGGCTGCTTCCTCCACCTCGCGCGACATGGCGCTGTACTCGTAGGTGTAGCCTTTCGGCATCTCCTTCTCAAACACCTCTGCGATGATCTCGTGAACCTCACCCTCGCTGGCGCCGTTGGCCATGATGTTGCAGGTGATGCTCTGGAACAGGTTGAAGTGCTCGATGTTCGACGGACCGACAATCTCCTTCAGCGAGACGAACTCAGCGAGCGGAGCCATCTTGCCGCCCTTCACCTTGACGAAGATGTTGTTGAGCGACGACGGGTCGAGGCGGTACTCGGGCGAGGCGGCAGCCATGATGCGGTAGACCTTACCAAACTGGTTGAAGTTGCCGATGTA
Organism: uncultured Prevotellaceae bacterium; assembly: GCA_946617675.1. GTDB lineage: Bacteria > Bacteroidota > Bacteroidia > Bacteroidales > Bacteroidaceae > Prevotella. Next base: position 55,948 of record CAMOKH010000084.1, read on the forward strand.
CGAGCCGCCGCAGAAGGAACCGAGCGTGCTCAGCACCGTCTTCGGCGACACACCGGCACGGTCGCACTGTGTGGGGTCGACTTCAACCTGATACTTCGGGTAGCGCTCCGAGTACGACGACATGGCCATGTTGATTTCGGGCCGCTCGGCCAGCTTGTTCAGGAAGTTCTGGGTGTGCTTGGCAAACTCCGACAGGTTGCCGTCGGAGGGGTCCTGCACCACGAGGCTCACGCTGTTGCTCGAACCGTAGCCCGGCACCTGTGGCAGCTGGAAGGGCAGCACCTGCACGTTCTTGATATCCTTGCAGGCAAAGTATATACGGCCGATGACGAGGTCGATGAGGTGGTTCATGCCCGGACGGTCGTCCCAGTGCTTCAGCCGGACGACGAGCGTGGCAAAGTTGGAGCCGTTGCCCGAAATCAGACCGTAGCCGCAGGCCGTGGCAAAGCTCTCCAACTCGGGAATCTCCTTCACCTTAGCCTCCACCAGCTTCGTCAGCTCCTGCGTCTGCTTCAGCGTATAGCCCTCCGGGGCACGGATCTCAGCGAGGAAGACGCCCTGGTCCTCCTGCGGCACGAGTCCCGACGGCAGGCTCTTCATAAAGAACATGAGCAGGACGGCGGCAACGGCCAGCAGGCTCCATGCCAGGATGGGGCGCTTGATGAACTTCTGGACGCTCTTGCTGTACTTGTTGTAGATAGCGTTGTAGCTGGCAGTATAAGCCTTCTTCGTGTAGTAGGTCAGACTCTTGCCTTCCTTCTTGCCTTCAGTCACCTTCAGCATGATGGCACAGAGGGCGGGGCACAGCGTCAGTGCCGACACGCACGACAGTCCGACGGCCGAGGCGATGGTGACGCCGAACTGCGTGAAGAACGTGCCCGACGTGCCGCCCATGAAGGTCACGGGGACGAACACCGCCATGAATACCAAGGTACACGAGATGACGGCCACCGACACCTCGCTCATGGCCTGGCGCGTAGCCTCGCGGGCGTCGCTGATGCCATTCTCCATTTTCGCCATCACGGCCTCGACCACCACAATGGCGTCATCGACCACCGTACCGATGGCCAGCACCAGTGCAAACAGCGTCAGGATGTTCAGCGAGAAGCCCGCCAGCGCGACGATGGCAAACGTTCCCAAGAGCGATACGCAGATTGATATCGAGGGTATGATCGTCGCCTTGATGTTCTGCAGGAAGAAGAACACGACGAGAATCACGAGGATGATGGCTATGATGAGCGTCTCCACCACGTTGTGGATGGCCGCGAAGAGGAAGTCGTCAGACGTCTGCAAGGTGACAAACTCCAGTCCGGCGGGCATCGTTGCCTTCATGTCCTCACACATCTTCGTGATGCGGGCGTTCACCTCAGTGGCATTGGCCTCCGGAGCCTGGAACACCATGAGCAGCGTACCGGGCTGGCCGTTGATGTTCGACAGGAAGCTGTAGCTCTGGGCACCAATCTCCACCTCAGCCACGTCGCTCAGGTGCAGCAGGTGGCCGCCATCGCTCGTCTTCAGGACGATGTCGTTGAACTCCTCGACGCTCTTCAGCGTGCCCTTGTACTCCATCGAGTACTGGTACTTGTTCTCCGACTGCTCACCCAGGGAGCCCGTCGACGTCACGAAGCTCTGGCCGCTGATGGCGGCGAAGACGTCGTTCGGCTCCAGACCGTACTGCGCCATCACGTCGGGCTTCAGCCAGATGCGCAGGGCGTAGGTGTTACCCAGTGCCGTTACGTCGCCCACGCCCGTGATACGCATCAGGCGCGGCTTGATGTTGATGTCGACGTAGTTCGAGATGAAGTCGTCGTCATACTTCCCGTCCGCGCTCCTCACGGCGAGAATGCGCAGAATGTTGCTCTGCATCTTCATCACCTGTACGCCCACCTTCGTCACGTCGGCAGGCAGCAGGGCCAGCGCCCTCGACACGCGGTTCTGCACGTTCACCGCCGCCATGTCGGGGTCGGTGCCCTGTTCGAAGTACACGCTGATGCTCACATTGCCCGACGACGAGGCCTTCGAGGTCATATAGGTCATGCCGGGCACGCCGTTGATGTTCTCCTCCAGCGGCTGGATGACCGACTTCATAATCGTGTTAGCGTCGGCACCGGTGTAGGAGGTTATCACCATCACCTGGGGCGGCGCAATGCTGGGATACTGCTCAATGGAAAGCGACTTCATGCAGATGAAGCCCACCATCGCAATAACGATACTGATGGCACACGCCATCACGTATCTATTGATGAATATGTTGTTTTTCATCTTTCACTCTTCACTTTTCACTTCTCACTCTTCACTTCTTCACTTTTCACTTCTTCTTTCCCTTCTTCCGGGAAGAGCACCTGCTGTCCTTCCTGCACGTTATTAGCTCCGATGGTCACGATCTTGTCGCCTACGTTGAGACCGCTGGTGACGATGACGTCCTTGCCGTTGCCGGTATCGGCCGTCGTCACCGTGACGGCGGTTGCCGTGCTGTCGGTCTTCACCTTATATACCTGCTGCTTGTCCTGCAGCTTCACCACCGCCGTTTGCGGTATCACGATCACGTCCTTCTGGGCAAACGGCAGAACGACCGTGCCCTGGACGCCTGAGAAGAGGTGGCCGTCGGGGTTAGGGAACGAGGCCTTTGCGCCCAGTGAGCCGGTGGCAGCGTCCACCACGCCGGTCATACTGCTGATGCGTCCCTTGTGCGGGTACTCCGTACCATTTTTCATCACAAACGTAACGGGTGGCAGCTCAGCCATGACCTTCGCCTTGTCCTCCTGAGTCAGACCGGCCGAGACAGAGGCTTCGATAAGCGCCTCAGTCACCGAGAACTCAGCGTCCATCGTCGTGTTGCCGCTCAGGATGGTCAGCTGGGTGGCAGGCGTTACCTGGTCGCCGGTGCGAACGGGAATCTCGCCGATGACGCCCGTTACCGGCGCAACAATCGTACAGAAGCCCAGGTTCACCTTCGCACGGCTCACCGATGCACGGGCCTGCGACACCGAGGCCTGCGCCTGGCGATAAGTGTTCTGCGAGTTGTCCAGCATATAGCGGCTCACGATGCTCTTCTCAAACAGGTTCTTGTTCGACTCATACTCCAGCTTCGCGCTGTTCTCCTGAGCCAGTGCAGCCTGCAGGTTGGCCTGCGCAGCCTCCAGCTCAAGCCGGGCGTTGCGCGAGTCGATGACGAAGAGCGTCTGCCCCTTCTTCACCTGCTGGCCCTCGTTGACGAGGATTTTCATCAGCTGTCCGCTTACCTGCGGCGTGATGGTCACGTCGGCCTGACCCTTCAGCTTGGCGCTGAACTTCAAAGGCACATCAATGTCCGTTTTCTCTACCGTCATCGTCTCGAACGATGAGTTTGTTTCCTTCGGAATGTCCAGCCCGCAAGCTGTCAGTCCGACGACTGCACCGAGCGACAAGACCCATTTGAAAGATTTCTTTTCCATATTCACAATCTGTTTTTAATATTTTTAATTTGTTTACGTTGTCAGCACCATAACGGCAAGATTGACCATGCAGAGCGCAACAACCACGAAAAGCACATAGATAATCAGCAACAGCCAGTTGCCGACAAGCCAGTGGTAGGCGCGAGCCAGTTGCTCATGGCCATAGATGAACCGGAGAATCCGGGAGTTATGCGATATTTTCATACTATAATCTGCAAAAGTAAGTATTTATACGCACGTAGACAACAGTCAAGACGAATGGTCAAGCCTTTTCAGACAAATGGTCAAGCGTCATGAAGCGGAAAGTCCGGAAATGCGACGCCTCTGGCACTGTTTGAGACAATTGTTTTAATGATTCAAGTTTCGCATTCGCTCAACTTCGAGGAGTAAAGGAGTTCTTGCTTAGGCAAGCGACCAAGGTCGAGCGGAGGAGATGTGGAGGTAAAGGTAGATTACCTTTGTAATTTTCCTGCACTTCCTGCACTGACTACTGATTATAAGGCAGTTCTGCAGAATTTCTCGTCGTTTTTCCTGCACTGGTTCAGACGGTTTCCTGCACTGAGGCGGCTGGGCAGAGGAATACGGCTTTAACTTATTT